>NZ_JBEPPW010000008.1:0-157974 GCF_040547525.1 Roseovarius sp. MBR-6
CCAGTATTTGGCACCATAAAGCGACCACCAAAGCCCGAGCAGCGCCCACCCGCGGTCGGGCCCTCGCGCGGCTCCACCAATGTCCCCTTCAGGCCAAAACATCCCCAACGCAACCGCAACATGGCGCGCCGCCCATAGCCACTCACCCTGTCTCGATGACAAAGACGCAAGCCGCCGCCCCCCGCGCGCAGCAACTCACCTCGCGCACGGCGCATTTCGCGCCGACCAGCCGCCGAAACAGTGCCTCGAATACCGCGCAATGCCACTCGCAGCCAGGCACCGAGAGCGGGTTTGCCCGGATCGTCAGGCGCGCGGGCGCGATGCTGACCTCGCCCGATCCGGCAAAGGTCCAGGCATGGGCGGCCATGGCGCGCATGAGGATCGGCGCGGCAAGGCGTGCGGGCAGCAACCGCAACACGAGTTGCGCGGGCGCAGGGATGCGGTGGCGCAGGATATAGGCCGCCGTGCGCGCCCCTGCATCGCGCGCCACCGCGCGGGCCTCCGCGGGCGAGAGACAGGCGGGCAGAGCACGCAAAACCGCCGCCGCCGCCTGCTCGGGGATCATCTCCTCGGGCGGGGCATCGAGATAGCCCGCACAGCCCGCATGGCCCAGAACCCGCTCCGCCAGCGCGCGCCCGCCCCGCGCCTCGAGCGCGGCCACGGTTTGCAGGATCGCGTTTGGCCCGACGCGCGCGCCGTGGCTCATTCCGCCGCCGTCTGCGGGCGCAGGATCGGCACGTCATCGGCCATCTGACCGCCCCCGCCACAGGCGCGCGCCCCGGCCTGCGTGGCCGCGAGATCGGCTTTTTTCGCCTTGATCTGCTCGCGCACGCTGGCCTTGCGCTCCTGTGCGCGGCGCTTGCGGTCGGCCATCGCGTCCCAATCGGCCATCTGCGCATCGGCGATGCCGCGCGTGTCGTCAAAGTGGAAATCCACTTGTTTCTTGGACTGCGGCCCCCAGTAACCCACCTTGCCCAGATCGTAGAATGTCCGCGCGAACCCCGCCTTGGCAAAGGCCTTGAGACAGCCCAGCAGGTATTTCCGCCGGAACCCGCGCCCCCGCCACGGGTAATGAAACAGCGCCTTGTTCATGTAGAAGCGCCGGTAATTGTGCATCACCCGGTCCAGAAGCGTGGCACGGTCCATCGCCGCGGGCTTCATGATGGGGGTGACGAAATTGTATTTCTCGAAGTCGAACACCTCGACCTTGTCGCGCAATTCCTGGAATAGCGGCGTGAACGGCCAGGGCGTATACATCGTCCAGTTGGCCAGGTCGGGGTTCCAGTCGCGGGCGAAACGATAGGTCTCCTCCAGCGTCTCCTCGGTCTCGTTATCCAGCCCCACGATGAACTGCGCCTCGGTGAAGATATCGGCCTCGCGCAGGAGGCGAATGGCCTCCTTGTTCTCCTCGACCTTCGTTTCCTTGTTGAAGAGATCAAGCTTCATCTGTGCGGCGGCTTCCGTCCCGAGGCTGACATGCACCAGGCCCGCCTCGCGCCAGAGCGGCAACATGTCCTTGTCGCGCTGAATGTCCGTCACGCGGGTGTTGATGCCCCATTTGACGCGCTCCGGCAGGCCGCGCCGGATCAGTTCCTCGCAGAACTCGGTGAATTTGCGCTTGTTGATGGTGGGCTCCTCATCGGCGAGGATGAAGAAGCCGACACCGTGGTTGTTCACCAGGTCCTCGATCTCGTCCACCACCTTTTGCGGGTCGCGCACGCGGTAATCGCGCCAGAATTTCCACTGGCTGCAAAACGAACAGGTGAACGGACAGCCGCGCGCCAGGCTCGGGATGGCAAGCCGTGTGTTCAGCGGGATGTAGATGTATTTCTCCCAGTCGAGGATCGACCAGTCCGGCACGATCCCGTCGAGATTGGAGATTGTCGGTGCCGCAGAGGTGGCGATGATCTCGCCGCCTTGCGTGTAGGCGATGCCCTTGATCCGCTTGCGGTCGCCCTGCCAGCGCCCATCCTCGACCGCGCGCACCAGATCGAGAAAGACCTGCTCGCCCTCGCCGCGCACGATCACGTCGATATGCGGGGCCTCCGACAGGACCTGCCGATACATGAAGGTGGCATGCACGCCCCCCAGCACCGTTACCGCCTCCGGCACCACCTCGCGCGCGATCTCCAGCACCCGCTCGGCGCGGTAGATCGACGGCGTGATCGCGGTGCAGCCAACGATATCGGGCTTGAGCGCGGCAATGCGGGCGCGCAGGTCGTCCTCCTCGATGTTATGCGTCATCGCGTCGATGAAATGGATGTCGTCATATCCGGCGGCCTTGAGCGGCCCCGCCAGATAGGCCACCCAGGCAGGCGGCCAGTTGCCGGCGATCTCGGCCCCGCCGGAATGATAGTTCGGATGAATGAGAACCAGTCGCATGAGCGCCTCCCTTGTGTCAACTTAGGTTGACAGGGTGGGCGATTCAATAAATTGACATGGATCAATCAGGCGCGGATTTCCGCCGTGTTTTCCGCCCCGGCGAAGATCTGCGCGGCGTGACGCTCCAGATAGATGCGCAGCCAGGGCGTAAAGGCCGCCGGATTGTTGGCGATGCGCAGCATCAGCGCGGCGCGGCTGATCCAGTCCACCGCCATCACCTCTTCGGGGTTTGGGCGCGGGGTGATGCGCCTCGCGACATGGGCCACGAACACCTCCACCACCTCATGCTCGATCAGACCTCCGCCCACATCGGCGCGATACTCCACCTGCCCGCGCGGGCGCAGGTCCAGCCCGGTGATCCCCAACTCCTCGTCAAGCCGACGCTCGGCACAGGCCAGCCCCGCCTCGCCCCAGCGCGGATGGGTGCAGCAGGTATTCGCCCAGAGGCCCGGCGTGTGATATTTCCCCAGCGCGCGGCGCTGGATCAGCACCTCATCGCCATGGAGCACGAAAACCGACACCGCCTTGTGCCGCAGCCCGCGCCGATGCGCCTCGAGCTTTTCGACGGCCACCAGATCGCCGCCCAGCCAGGTGGGGATCATGTCGCTCATGTATAGACCGCCGGCACCAGCCGTGTCAGGTGGGCCAGGTTCTTCAACCCGATCTTCACATGCGCCATGGGCCGCGCCCGCACCAATTTCTTGTTCATGTAGGCCTCGAATGTCAGCCGCTGCACGTCGATGTCATGGCAGAGCGACACGAACCGCTCGCGCCGCTCGTCCGACCTGTAATAGGCATTCTGCATCGAGGCCAGCACCCGGAACACGGTCTTGTGCTCGCGCATGAAGAGGCCGCGCGCCAGCCGCAGGTCGCGCACGCGCCCCGAGGCAAGGCAGGCGCTTGCCGCCGCCGCCGCCACGCGGCCGCCGACCATGGCGTAATAGATGCCCTCGCCCGAACTTGGCGCCACAACGCCCGCCGCATCGCCCGCCAGCACCACGTCGCGGCCATTGTCCCAGCGGTCGAGCGGCTTGAGGGGGATCGGCGCACCTTCGCGGCGGATCGTCGGGCAATCGCTCAGGCCAGAGGCCGCGCGCAGATCGGCGGTGGCCTGCTTGAGGTCCACCCCCTTGACCATCGACCCCATGCCGACGCTTGCCGATTTGCCATGCGGGAACACCCAGCCATAGAAATCCGGCGAGATGCGCCCGTCATAGATCACGTCGCAGCGCGCGGGATCATAGGCCCCGACCGCAGCCGGTGCCTCGATGATTTCATGGTAGGCAATCACGTAAGGAATACGGTCGCCCCCCGGCACCTCGGCCCGCGCCACGTTCGAGCGCGCGCCATCCGCGCCGATCACCAGCCGCGTGAGCGCGCGGCGTTCCTCGCCGCTGGCCTTGTCGCGCCAGATCACCGCCGTGCCCGCCCCGTCCCGCTCGATCCGCAGCCAGGTGCCGGTCAGCCGCTCGGCGCCCGCGCTCGCCGCCCGCGCGCGCAGGAACTCGTCGAACCCCTCGCGGTCCACCATCCCGACAAAGCCGTTCTCGATGGGAATATCCACATGCCGCCCCGTGGGCGAGATCATCCGCGCCGTGGTGATCTTCGCCACAAGCTGATCCTCGGGAATGTCGAAATCGGCAATCAGGCGCGGCGGGATCGCCCCACCACAAGGCTTGATCCGCCCTGCCCGGTCCAGAAGGGCCACCTTGTGCCCCGACCGCGCCAGATCCTCGGCCGCTATGGCCCCCGAGGGCCCGCCGCCCACAACAACGACATCATACATGCTCATTCTCCCGGCACTGGCACCGCGCCGCGCGCATGCCCATGATCAATCACCCGCAGCGCCAGAAGCGCCGCCAGCACGAATAGCCCCGCCTCGGCGTAGAACACCGTGCCGAAACCTGCGGCGTCATTGCCAAGGGCTGCGCGCATCACATCCGCCGCCGCCGCCCCCGTCAGCCCGCCGAACCCCGCCGCGATGGCCTGCGCAGCGCCCCAAAGGCCCATCCGCGTGCCCTCGCGCGATGCGCGCCCCTCGCCCGCCAGCGCCATCATCGCGCCGATGGCCGCGACCGCGAACATGCCGTTGAAGAGGCCGAGCGCCACGACCGCAGGCACCAGCGCCGCCGCCACCCCCGCCGCGCCGAGAAAGGCAATGACCGACAGCGCCACCGCCGAGCCAAGGCACCCCGCCACGACCCAATGTTTCAAAGAGCCAAGCCGCAGCCCCGTCGCGGCGATGCCGACGATCAACATGCCGAGGAAGACGCCGCCATTCTGCGCGCCCGAAAGCTTCGTCGATTCGCCGGGCGTCATGCCGAAGACGAGCCCCGCATAAGGCTCCAGGATCAGCTCCTGCATGAAATAGGCGGTCATCGACAGGAACACGAAAATTGTGAAATTGCGCGCCGCCGGTTCCGCCCATATCTCGGCCAGCCCCTCGCGGAACCGCATGGGCCGCGCCTCCGGTGTCGGGGCGGCGCCCGTGCGCCGCTCGATCCCGGCAATGGCCAGCGATGTGACCACAACCGCGCCGACGCCCACGATGCCCACGATCTCCAGCAGGCGCGCGGGCGTGTAGGGGTCCAAGAAATGCCCCACCGTCGTCGCTGTCACCGCGATGCCCGCGATCATCATCAGCCAGGTGATCGTTGCCGCCGCCGCGCGACGCCGTGGCGCGCAGGCGCTTGCCAGAAGCGCCAAGAGCGAAGTGCCCGAGGCCCCCGCCCCCAGCCCGATCAGCGCATAGGCCAGCACCGAAAGCACCAGACCGGGCGCAAAACTCGTCGCCATCCACACCACGCCCAGCGCCGCCAGCCACGCGCCGCCGCCCAGCACCGCCATGCCGCCGATGATCCACCGCGTGCGGTGCCCGGACGTGTCCGACAGGAACCCCCAATTGGGCCGCGTGATCTGAATCCCGTAATGCAGCCCCACCAGAAGACCCGGCAGAACGGCGGGCAGGGCCAGTTCCACCACCATCAACCGGTTGAGCGTCGAGGTGGTCAGCACCACCACCGCGCCGAGGCACATCTGCACGAGTCCCATCCGAACGATCTGCACCCAGCTCAGGCTCATCCCAATCCTCCCAGCCCGCGCAGGGCAAACGCGGCCATCATCATGCCGCTGACATAGGCCATCACGCCGGTGCCATTATACCACGGCGCGCGGCCCTTGGGATCGGACAGAAGCACGCGCATCGCCAGACCTTGACCGATGACAAGCGCACCAATAGCTGCGGCATGAAAAGGCCGGTCCCAGCCCAGCAAGAGCGCGATAACCACGAGTTGCGGCACCACCATGACCACGCAGGCCACCCGCGCCGCGCGCTCAGGCCCCAGCGTGACGGGGAGCGAATTGACCCCCATCACCCGGTCGCCCTCCAAGGCCTTGAAATCATTCAGCGTCATGATGCCATGCGCGCCGATGGCATAGAGCGCAGCAATCGCCACCACCTTCCATGCGGGCGCGCCCGCGGCCAGAACCGCCGCCCCTGTAAACCACGGCAAGCCCTCGTAGCACAGCCCCACCAGCCCCGGCCCCCAGACGCCCGAGCGCTTGAGCCGCACCGGCTCGGCGGAATAGGCCCAGGCGGCCAGCACGCCGAAGACGGTCGCGCCAAAGCCCCAAGGCCCCAGCGCAAGCCCCATCGCCATCGCCAGCGCGCTCATCGCCAGCGCCACCCACAGGCCCCAGCGCCCCGGCACCCGGCCCGAGGGGATCGGGCGGTCCGGCTCGTTGATCGCGTCCACATGCCGGTCGCACCAGTCATTCGCGGCCTGACTCATCCCGCAAACCACCGGCCCTGCCAGCACCATGCCCAGCAGCACCAGCCAGGGGGCCGAGCCAATGGGCACACCGGACGAGACGACACCGCAGAGATAGGCCCAGATCGGGGGAAACCACGTCACCGGCTTCAGCAGCGTCAATAACGCGCGCGGCTCGGGGTATCGGCGGCGGGGGTGTAAGGTTGTGGCGACACTCATGTGTCAATTAAACTATACATTCCGAGTCGCGGAAAGGCTTTTCTCTCAACGCGGGTCCCCGTCTCAATCGGAACTGTTGAGCAACCCGTATTTGCGCAGCTTCACATAAAGGCTCTGTCGCGACAGGCCCAGCATCTCGGCGGCGGCGACGCGGTTGTTGCCTGTCAGACGCACGGCGGTCTCGATGCACATCTTTTCGACCACGTCCGACGTGGCCGAAACCAGTTCTTTCAAAGAGGCGGTGCCGACAAGGTCCATGACGCTTTTCATCGCCTCGTCACTGACGCCGACCGCGTCCACCGTCACTTCGGCGGCATCGCGCGCCGTGCTTTCACGGAGGATGAAGCCAAAGCCCAGATCAACCCCCCGCTGCCGCAACCGCGTGACCGAAATCTCGACCGGGGCGCGCGTGCCGACCACGCTTTGCACCTGCGCGGCATAGCGGCGCATCCGGCCGCGTTTCGTGGCCCCCTCCATCAGGAGCTTGAGATCGACCGAGCCGCGCACCAGGAAATCCGCCAGCGATTCGCCCTTGAGATCGCGCAGTTGCGCCGCGTCCGCCAGCACCAGAAACGCCTCGTTCGCCTCGCGGATCAGACCCTTGCCATCTGTCAGCACGATCGCATCGCTGGCATCGGCATAAAGCGTCGCCAGCGCGCCCGTGAATTCCGGCCCCGCACCGTCGCTGTCATCCATGGGCGCGATACGGCAAAGCATGTAAAGGTTGCCCGCCGCGCGGAAATATTCCGGCAGAACCTTGAGCACGCGCCCGTTGCGCCGCGACACGATGTCGATGCCGCGCATCTCGTCGGCCACCGCCGCCGCCTGAAGCGCATCAGCCAGTTCCGCCCGCCTGCGTCCCTCGAAGACCTGCGCAAACGAGGTGCCACGCAGCGTATCCACCTTGCTTCCCAGAAGCTGCGCCGCCGCCGAATTGATATCGCGGATGCGCCCCGGCTCCGGCTCGATCAGCACAAGCGGCGTCTCGGACGCCTCCAGCACGACGCGGTAGAACGTCTCGGTGCCGCGCAAAAGCTGCCCGTCACGCTCGCGCGCGGTCTGTTCGGCCACTAGCCGCTGCTGCACCTCCGCATAGGGCTGCATGTCACGCCCGAGCAGCAAAACTGCGCCCTTCTCGCCCGCGCGGTGCAGCGAGTAGCGCACCGGGGCTTCCCAATTGGCATTGTCCACATGGTTGATCTCGATCGGGCGCGGCTCCAGCCCCGGATCGGCCCGCATCAGCGCCACACGCTCGGAAAATTTCTCGCGGCTCTCGGGGGCCAGAAAATCCTGAAAGCAGCGCCCGACCCAATGATCCAGGCTGCCCAGAGACGGGCTGTCGGCATTGGTCGCAATGCCCTCGACAATGCCATCGGGGCTCAGCAGGACTGCCATATCCGCCGCCTGCTCGACCAGCCCCGGAATGTCCACGACAGTCGGCAGGTGCCCGGCCCGCAGCCTTTGGGATGTCTGCTCTATCTTGCTCACCGTCTCACCATCCCCAGCCTGGCCGTTGCGGGATTATTCACGGTGCCTGCCTCAATTGACGTGGTGCGCCGACAGAGGCTCCGATACCGTGGCCAATCCGCATCGCTCTATCGCTTCGCGAACCGATTTAACGGCGAAATCCGCACCTGTCGTCTTTTCAACGGGCGCTCGTTCCGACACGATCCTGCCACCTATGACAACCGGGGGCAGGTTGTCCACATGCTCCCTGAGGAATTTGACCAGATTTCCGGCATTTTCAACCGATTTCCACGTCGAAAGTGACAAGGCCACCATGGAAAAGCGACTTGTGCGCAAAACCTCGGCAAGCTCGCGCTCTTCCAGCCCGATGCAGAGCCGCACCCAGACACCGTTGCGGCGGAAATTGTCGGCGGCCACAAAAGCCCCCAGCGAATGCTGCTCGAAGGCCGGAATGACCAGAAGCACCGATTGTCCCAGCGGGATGCTGCGGTCGGGCCAGTGCCCCTCGCGCCCCTCGCCCGCCGCCCGGAACAGTGCCTGAAGCCGCGAGGCGCCAAGTGTCACATCGATGAAACTCGCGCGGTCCGAAATCCACATCTCGCCGAGCCGATGGGCGGCCGCCGGCACATATTCCTGAAAGAACCGCTCTGACGACACCCCGCTCGCGATCAGCGAGGAGATCACCGCGTGATGGCTTGTCTCCGCCTCCGACATCAGCGCCTCGCAGAAGCGGTCCACCCATTCGTCCCGGGTGCGCGGGCGGTTGTCGGTATAATTCGACGCCACCTTTCGGATCGCCGATTCCACCAAAATCCGTATGGCCGAGCCTTGCGGGCCGCGTGTTCCGGACTTGTCGTGCTTTGTCTCGTCTCCCATGAGTCCCTCCCATGGATGCGGTGTTGACCCCGTCCGGGGCCATACCCGAACACATCTTCACCCGTTCCCTCAACTGTGCGCGCGGTCGGTGGCACTGTCAATCATTGCTGACAGGTGGCACGCAACATTCCACGCAAGGCCCTGTTCTTGCACATCATAAAATAATCCACCGCAAGCAGCTTTCCACCAAAAATATATAAAAAAATGGCGAAAGGCCGATTCTCGGCATCCTCGGCAAAGGGTGACAAAAACAGGAGACATATAGTCAGACTTACATCTGTAAATTTTAGTTGACACTTCGCCCCTGCCCCCCCTAGCATCGAGGCATGACATTTGGGATGAAAGGGCGGGAGATGCGGCACGATGCGGCCCAAAATCTCGGGCGGGACCCGCTTTACACGGCCGAACAACGCGCGCGACGCGACGCCAGCCGGTGGACCCTCGTGCAGGGCCTGCTCGCGCCCGCGCAATTTCTCGTCTTTCTCGTCTCGCTCGCGCTCGTGCTGCGCTTTCTTCTGACCGGCGCGGGCTACGAGGCGGCGACGCTGTCGATCCTGGTCAAGACCGGCTTTCTCTACCTCATCATGATCACCGGCGCGATCTGGGAAAAAATCGTGTTCGGTCAATACCTTTTCGCCCCCGCCTTCTTCTGGGAGGATGTGTTCAGCTTTGCCGTCATCGCGCTCCATACCGCCTATGTCTGGGTGCTGTTCAAGGGCGGATTTGGCGCGCAGATCGAGATGACCGTCGCCCTCGCCGCCTATACCGCCTACGTGATCAACGCGGGCCAGTTCCTGCGCAAGCTGCGCATGGCGCGCCGCGACATGGAGGGGCTGGCATGACCCGCCACACGCCCCCGCCCGTCTCGGGCTGCTCCGGTGCCCCGGTCCTGCGCGAACGCGGCCAGCACGAGGTGTTCTGCGGGCTCACGGGAATCATCTGGCTGCACCGCAAGATGCCAGACGCCTTCTTTCTCGTCGTGGGGTCGCGCACCTGCGCGCATCTGCTGCAATCGGCCGCCGGCGTGATGATCTTCGCCGAGCCGCGATTCGGCACCGCGATTCTCGAGGAAACCGATCTTGCAGGCCTCGCCGACGCCCAGGAAGAACTGGAGCGCGAGGTCGCCCGCCTGCTCGATCGCCGCCCCGACATCCGCCGCCTCTTTCTCGTCGGCTCGTGCCCGTCCGAGGTGATCAAGCTTGATCTGGCGCGCGCGGCCGAACGGCTCTCGGCCCGCCACGGCCCCTCCGTCCGGGTGCTCAACTATTCCGGATCGGGGATCGAGACCACCTTTACCGAAGGCGAGGATGCCTGCCTTGCCGCCATGGTCCCCGCCCTGCCCGAGACGCAGGCGCGCGAACTGGTGGTCGTCGGAGCCCTGCCCGATGTGGTCGAGGATCAGGCGCTGGCCCTTCTCGAGGCCATGGGCATCGGCCCTGTCCGCGTCCTGCCCGCGCGCCGTGCGGGCGATGCGCTGGCCATCGGCCCCAACACCGTCTTTGCCCTTACCCAACCTTTCCTTGGCGCAACCCATGGCGCGCTCGAGCGCCGCGGCGCGCGCCATATCGCGGCCCCCTTCCCGCTGGGCGAGGAAGGCACAACCGCCTGGCTTCAGGCCATCGCCACCGAATTCGGCGTCCCGCAAGACAGGTTTGACGCCGTCACCGCGGCCCCGCGCGCCCGCGCCCGCGCTGCCGTCGCCCGCGCGGCCGAAACGCTGCGGGGGCGCTCGGTCTTCTTCTTCCCCGACAGCCAGATGGAAATTCCGCTCGCGCGCTTTCTTGTCCGCGAATGCGGCATGACCGCGCTCGAGGTGGGCACCCCTTTCCTGCACCGCACGCTTCTTGGCCCCGATCTGGCGCTTCTGCCCGAGGGTCCCGCCCTCTCCGAAGGTCAGGACGTGGAGCGCCAGCTTGATCGCTGCCGCGCCGCCCGCCCCGATCTCACCGTCTGCGGCCTCGGCCTCGCCAACCCGCTCGAGGCCGAGGGGCTGACGACAAAATGGGCGATCGAGCTGGTCTTCACCCCGGTGCATTTTTACGAGCAGGCGGGCGATCTCGCCGCGCTTTTCGCCCGGCCCCTCAACCGCCGCGCGCTCCTGAACCGCGAGGCCGCCGAATGACCCCCCATCATCTTGCCACAAATATCCTCGGGGGGTCCGGGGGGCGAAGCGCCCCCGGAGGTCGGCCATGAAGCTCACCCTCTGGACATATGAGGGCCCGCCCCATGTCGGCGCGATGCGCGTGGCCACCGCCATGAAGGGGCTGCATTACGTGCTGCACGCGCCGCAGGGCGACACCTATGCCGATCTTCTCTTCACCATGATCGAGCGCCGCAACCACCGCCCGCCGGTGACCTACACGACCTTCCAGGCACGCGATCTGGGCGCGGACACGGCCAACCTCTTCAAGACCGCGGCCCGCGCCGCCTATGACCGGTTCAAGCCCGAAGCGATGATCGTCGGCGCCTCCTGCACCGCCGAGCTGATCCAGGACGATCCCGGCGGCATGGCCGAACTGATGGGCCTGCCCTGCCCGGTCATTGCGCTGGAATTGCCCAGCTACCAGCGCAAGGAAAATTTCGGCGCGGACGAGACATTTTACCAGATCACCCGCGCGCTGGCCAAACCGATGGACCGGACGTCGCATCTCAGCGCCAACCTGATCGGCCCCACCGCCCTTGGCTTTCGCCACCGCGACGACATCACCGAGGTGACGGCGCTCTTGGAAGACATGGGCATCGCGGTCAATGTCTGCGCGCCCTACGGGGCCACGCCCACGGACATCGCCCGGCTGGGGGCTGCGCATGTCAACGTGCTGATGTATCCCGAGACGGGCGACAGCGCCTGCCGCTGGATGGAGCGCGAGCTTGGCCTGCCCTATACCCGCACCGTGCCCATCGGCGCGGGCGCGACCCGCGATTTCGTGGCCGAGGTGGCCGCGCTCACCGGTGCCAAGCCCCGCCTGGATGAGACCCGCCTGCGCCAGCCCTGGTATGCGGCAAGCGTGGACAGCACCTATCTGACCGGCAAGCGCGTGTTCATTTTCGGCGACGGCACCCATGTCGTGGCCGCCGCCCGCATCGCCCGTGACGAGATGGGCTTCGAGGTGGCGGGACTGGGCTGCTACAACCGCGAAATGGCCCGCCCGGTGCGGACGCTCGCCAGGGACTATGGCGTCGAGGCGCTCATTACCGACGACTATCTCGAGGTCGAGGCCGCCATCGCGGCGCTCTCCCCCGAAATGATTCTCGGCACGCAGATGGAGCGGATGATCGGCAAACGCCTCGGCATCCCCTGCGCGGTCATCTCTGCGCCGGTCCATGTGCAGGATTTCCCCGCCCGCTACTCCCCCCAGATGGGGATCGAGGGCGCGAACGTGATTTTCGACACCTGGGTGCATCCGCTGGTGATGGGGCTCGAGGAGCACCTCCTGCACATGTTCCGCGACGATCCCGAGTTCCACGACGACGCCGGGGCCAGCCATCACGGCGGCGCGCATGTGGCGCGCGACGAAGGGGGGCTGTCTGCCCCCCGTCCCGCCACGGGCGGGACCCCCCCCGAGGATATTTCCGGCAAGATGAAACCGGGCGCGGTGATCTGGTGCAGCGATGCCGAGCGCGAACTCAGGAAAATCCCCTTCTTCGTGCGCGGCAAGGCCAAGCGCAACACCGAGAGCTTTGCCGCCGAGCGCGGCCTCTCGGAAATCGACATCAACACGCTTTACGAGGCGAAGGCGCATTATGCACGTTGATCGCACCATACCGGTCCTCCGGCCCTATCGCGTGGTGATCCTCACGCTGGACAGCCATGCCGCCGGTCCCTGTGCGCGCGCCGCCGAACGGCTGGCGCGGGATTATCCCGGTCTCGATCTCTCGGTCCATGCCGCCGCCGAATGGGGGGCCTGCCCCGCGGCGCTGGGGGCCGCGCGCGAGGCGATTGCCGGGGCCGATATCGTGCTGGCAAACCTGCTTTTTCTCGAAGAGCATCTCAACGCGATCCTGCCCGACCTCAAGGCGCGGCGTGACGCCTGCGACGCCATGATCGGCGTTATCGCGGACGCGCAGATCGTGCGGCTGACGCGGATGGGCACGCTCGACATGGCCCGCCCCGACAGCGCGCTCGGAAAGCTCATGAAGAAGCTGCGCGGCGCGGGCAAGAGCGGCACCGATGACGGCGCGCGCAAGATGAAGATGCTCAAGCGCCTGCCGCGCATCCTGCGGCTCATTCCCGGCAAGGCGCAGGATCTGCGCGCCTGGTTCCTGACCATGCAATACTGGCTGGGGGCGTCCGACGACAATATCGAGGGCATGGTGCGCTTTCTGATCGGGCGCTATTGCCGCCATGAGGCGTGGCGCGGCAGGCGCGCGCCCGCGCCGCTCGATTATCCCGATTGCGGGCTTTACCATCCCGACCTTGGCACCCGCATCACCGAGGACGCAAACGATCTGCCGCAGCCCGAGAATGCCTGCGGCACGGTGGGCCTTCTGATGATGCGCAGCTACGTGCTCTCGGGCGATACGGCGCATTACGATGCTGTCATCCGCATGCTTCAGGCGCGGGGGTTGCGCGTTCTGCCCGCCTATGCCGGCGGGCTCGACGGGCGCCCCGCCATCGAGGCGTTTTTCCGCAATGAGAGCGGCGCGAAGATCGACGCGCTCCTGTCGCTCACCGGGTTCAGCCTTGTCGGCGGGCCTGCCTATAACGACAATGCCGCCGCACTCGAGGTTCTGACCGCGCTCGACATCCCCTATGTCGCCGCCCATCCGCTGGAGTTCCAGACACTCGGCCAATGGGCCGCCGCGCCGCAGGGGCTGGGGCCCATCGAGACCACCATGCTCATCGCCCTGCCGGAGCTGGACGGGGCGACCAACCCCACCGTTTTCGGCGGCCGTCACGGGCCCGAGGGCTGCGCGGGCTGCGCGCAAGCCTGCCAGATCGAAAGCCACGCGCCCGGCGCGGAAAAACGCATGGCCCCCTGCCCGGAGCGGGTCGGGCGGCTGGCGGACCGCGTGGCGCGGCAGGTGGCGCTGCGGCGCGGACGCGTGGCGGAGCGCCGCGTCGGCATCGTGCTTTTCGGCTTTCCGCCCAACGCCGGGGCCGCCGGAACAGCGGCCTATCTGGACGTGTTCCGCTCGCTCTTCAACACGCTGCACGCGATGGCCGCGCGCGGCTATGACATCGAGCCGCCCGAGACGGTCGAGGATCTGCGCCGTATCGTGCTCGAAGGCTCTGCGCGCCAATACGGGCAGGAGGCCAATGTCGCGGCCCATGTCAGCGCCGAGGATATGGTCGCGCACACGCCCTGGCTCAATGAGATCGAGGCGCAATGGGGCGCGGCACCGGGCCGCGTGCAATCGGACGGGCGCGGCGTCTATATCCTCGGCGCGCGCTTCGGCAAGGTCTTTGTCGGATTGCAACCGGCCTTCGGCTATGAAGGCGACCCGATGCGCCTTCTGTTCGAGCGCGGCTTTGCCCCCACACATGCCTTTACCCAGTTCTACCTCTGGCTGCGCAACAGCTTCCGTGCCGACGTCTTGCTGCATTTCGGGATGCACGGCGCGCTTGAATTCATGCCCGGCAAGCAGGCCGGACCCGGCCCCGATTGCTGGCCCGACCGGCTCATCGGCGACATGCCCAATGTCTATCTATACGCCGCCAACAACCCCGCCGAGGCAAGTCTGGCCAAGCGCCGCTCGGGCGCGGTGACGGTGACGCATCTGACGCCGCCGCTTTCGGCTGCGGGGCTCTACCGGGGCCTCGCTGATCTGCGCGACAGCCTCAGCCGCTGGCGCGCGGCGCTGCCCGGTGCGCCCGAGCGCGCCGAGATGGCCACCCTCATCGCCGAACAGGCGGCGGCGGTCGATCTCGACAGCCGCGACCCCGATACGCTCTGGCGGCGGCTGATCGAGACCGAAGAGGCGCTCATCCCCGAGGGGCTGCATATCGTCGGCGCGCCGATGACGTCGCAGGCGCGCGCAAGCTATCTCGACCTGATGGCCGACGCAGGGGCCGAGGCCCGCGCCCGCGCTGACCGGCTGCTGGCGGAAGATCACGAGACGCCCGCACTCCTGCGCGCGCTCGACGGGCGGTTCACCGCGCCGGTGCCGGGGGGCGATCTGATCCGCAGCCCCGAGATCCTGCCCACCGGGCGCAACATCCACGCCTTCGATCCGTTCCGCATGCCCAGTGCCTTTGCCTGCCGCGCCGGGGCAGACCAGGCCGCGCTGCTGCTGAAAACCCACAAGACCACACCGCGCACCGTGGCGCTGGTGCTCTGGGGGTCGGACAACATCAAATCCGACGGCGCGCCGATCGCACAGGCGCTGGCGCTGATGGGGGCAAAACCGCGCTTCGACAGTTTCGGGCGGCTTTGCGGCGCGGATCTCATTCCGCTGGAGGAGCTTGCGCGCCCGCGCATCGACGTGCTGATGACCCTCTCGGGCATCTTCCGCGACCTTCTGCCCCTGCAAACCCGCCTTCTGGCCGAGGCCGCACTCAAGGCCGCATTGGCCGAGGAACCCGAGGACCGCAACTTCATCCGCGCCCATGCGCTGGCCTATGCCGCGCGGATCGGCTGCGACATGGAAACGGCGGCGCTGCGGGTGTTTTCCAATGCCGAAGGCACCTACGGGGCCAACGTCAATCAGCTTGTCGACAGCTCTGCCTTCGGCGACGAGGACGAATTGGCCGACGCCTACGAGGCGCGCAAGAGCTTTGCTTATGGCGTGAACGGTCAGGCGGTGCAGAACACCGCGCTGCTGCAAGAGGCGCTGCGCGACGTGGATCTGGCCTATCAGAACCTCGAATCGGTCGAGCTGGGCGTGACCACGGTGGATCACTATTTCGACACGCTGGGCGGGATTTCCCGCGCCGTGCGCCGCGCGCGCGGCGGGCAGGAAGCGGCGATCTACATTTCCGACACCACCCGCGGCACGGGCAAGGTGCGCACCTTGGCCGAACAGGTCTCGCTCGAGACGCGCGCGCGGCAACTGAACCCGAAATTCCACGAGGCGCTTTTGAAACATGGCGCCGAGGGTGTGCGCCAGATCGAAAGCACGCTCACGAATACGCTCGGCTGGTCGGCCACCACCGGACAGGTGGAGCCTTGGGTCTATCAGCGCATGTCCGAGACCTTCATGCTCGACGAAGAAATGCGCGCGCGGATTGCAGAGTTGAATCCGGCGGCGTCCTCGCGGATGGCCAACCGGCTGATCGAGGCGCACGAGCGCGCCTATTGGAGCCCCGACGCCGCAACCCTTGCCGCGCTGCGCGAGGCCGCCGACGCGCTCGAAGACCGAATGGAAGGGGTGGCCGCCGAATGACCCAGCCCCGCATCACAAAGCCGCGCCCGGGCGACGGGCCAACCACCCAGACAGGGAGGACACAGTCATGAGTCCACTGGACATCAAACAACCGCCATCAGCGCGCGCCAACCATCGTGAAGCCGCCGGTCTCGAGGCCCGCAGGACCGTTCAGGCCCCGCCGGTCCTGAAGGGACAGGATGGCGAGGGATCGCTACAGGTGCATCTGGACCCCGAGACGCAGATCGAGGGGGCCAAGGTTTTCTCGGTCTACGGCAAGGGCGGGATCGGCAAATCCACGACCTCCTCGAACCTTTCGGCGGCCTTTGCCAAGATGGGCAAGCGTGTCTTGCAGATCGGTTGCGACCCCAAGCATGACAGCACGTTCACGCTGACGGGCAAGCTGCAACCCACGGTGATCGACATTCTCAAATCGGTCGATTTCCACGCCGAGGAACTGCGCCCCGAGGATTTCGTCACCATGGGCTGGGGCGGCGTGCAATGCGTCGAGGCGGGCGGCCCGCCTGCGGGCACCGGCTGCGGCGGCTATGTGGTTGGCCAGACGGTCAAGCTTCTGAAGCAGCATCACATGCTGGAAGAGACCGACGTGGTGATCTTCGACGTGCTGGGCGATGTCGTCTGCGGCGGCTTTGCCGCGCCCCTGCAACATGCCGACCGCGCCGTGATCGTCACCGCCAATGATTTCGATTCGATCTACGCGATGAACCGCATCATCGCCGCCGTGCAGGCCAAGGCCGCCAATTACAAGGTGCGCCTTGCGGGCTGCGTGGCCAACCGCTCGAAGGATACCGACGAGGTGGATCGCTATTGCGGCAAGGTTGGCTTCAACCGCATCGCGCACATGCCCGATTTCGACGCCATCCGCCGCTCGCGCCTCAAGAAGAAGACGCTCTTCGAGATGCCGGACGAGGACGACATCATCGCCGCGCGCGCAGAATACATCCGCCTCGCCGAAACGCTCTGGCGCGGCACCGAACCGCTTGCACCTGCGCCGATGGAAGACCGCGAAATATTCGAGCTTCTGGGATTCGACTGATGAGTTACGAGGCCACACGCGACCGGGTCGAGACCTATTTCGACCGCACCGCCACGCAGGTCTGGGCGCGGCTGACCTCGGATGCGCCGGTCAGCCGCATCCGGCAGACCGTGCGCGAGGGACGCGACGCGATGCGCGCCTTGATGCTCGCGCGCCTGCCCGAGGACCTGAGCGGCGCGCGCGTGCTCGACGCGGGCTGCGGCGCGGGGCAGATGACGGCCGAACTGGCGGCGCGCGGGGCGCAGGTTCTGGCCTGCGACATCTCGCCGACGCTTGTCGATATCGCACATGATCGCCTCAATGATACCTTGAAAAAGCGGGTTGTCTTTCACAAAGGCGACATGCTTGATCCGGCACTCGGGCGTTTCGATTTCACCGTGGCGATGGACAGCCTGATCTATTATGGCGAGGAGGATCTCGCCCGCGCGCTCGACGCGCTCGCCATGCGCAGCACTTCCGGCGTGGTCTTTACCGTGGCACCACGCACGCCGCTTCTGATGGCGATGTGGCGCGCGGGCAGGCTCTTTCCCCGCGCCGACCGCTCGCCCACGATGGTGCCCCATTCGGCCCCCCGCCTTGGCCGCGCGCTGATGCGCGCAGGCAGCACGGCGCGGCTCGCGCCGCTGGGCCGGGTCGCGCGCGGCTTCTACATTTCCGAGGCGATGGAGGTGCGGCAATGATTGGACCGGCCTGGAGGCGCGTCAACGCGCAACTGATGACCTACACCACCCGTTGCCTGCCCTTCGCGGATGCGGCCAGCGAGGGCCTGCCGCTCGGGCAGCTTTTGCGTCTGTCGCTGTTTCAGGTCTCGGTGGGCATGGCCACGGTGCTGCTTCTGGGCACGCTCAACCGGGTGATGATCGTGGAATTGTCGGTGCCCGCGCTCGTGGTGGCGGCGATGATCGCGCTGCCGGTGCTGATCGCGCCCTTCCGCGCGCTTCTGGGCTTTCGTTCGGACACCTATCGCAGCGCGCTGGGGTGGAAGCGCATCCCCTATCTGTGGTTCGGATCGCTCTGGCAGATGGGAGGACTGGCGGTCATGCCCTTCGCCCTTCTGGTGCTTTCGGGGCAACAGGCCGTTGGCCCGGCATGGGCGGGCGAGGTGCTGGCGGCGATGGCATTCCTGATGACCGGCCTCGGTCTGCACATGACGCAGACCGCCGGCCTTGCACTCGCCTCGGACCGCGCCACGGATGAGACACGGCCCCGCGTGGTGGCGCTGCTTTACGTGATGTTCCTTCTGGGCATGGCCGTCTCGGCCGTCGTGATCGGCTGGCTTTTGCGCGATTTCGCGCCCTTCACGCTGGTGCGCGTGGTGCAGGGCGCGGCCTCGGTGGGGATCATCCTCAACCTCATCGCGCTCTGGAAACAGGAAAAGCTGACGCCGATGAGCCGCAGCGAACGCGAGGCCCCGCGCCCGCGTTTCCGCGATGCCTGGGCCGACCTGATGGCGGGCGGCACGGCGGGGCGGCTTCTGGCGGTGGTGTTTCTGGGCACCATGGCCTTCAACATGCAGGATGTGCTGCTTGAGCCCTATGGCGGCGAGGTGCTGGGGCTTTCGGTGGCGGCCACCACGCTTCTGACGGCGATCTGGGCCATGGGCGCGCTGGCGGGTTTTGCGCTGGCCGGGCGCGCGCTGCTGCGCGGGGCCAACACCTATCGCATGGCCGGGAACGGCCTGCTTGTGGGGCTGATGGCCTTTGCCACGGTGATCTTCGCCGCCCCCATGCAGGCACCTGCGCTGTTCTACACCGGGGCGGCGATGATCGGCTTTGGCGCGGGCCTCTTCGCCGTCTCGACGCTCACCGCCGCGATGACGCTGGCAGCGGGGGTCGCGGGCAACGGGCTGGCGCTCGGGGCCTGGGGCGCGGCGTCCGCCACGGCGGCGGGGCTGTCCATCGCCATCGGCGGGGGGCTGCGGGATCTGGTCAATCACCTCGCGCTCTCGGGCACTTGGGGCGAGGCGCTTGCCACCCCTGCCACCGGCTACTCCACCGTCTATCACCTTGAGATCGCTTTGATCTTTGTCACGCTTGTCGTTCTCGGGCCGCTCGTGCGCCACGGGGTTCAGGGCGGCAGCACCACCCCGGGGAGCACCCGCATCGGACTCGTGGATTTCCCCACATGACATATCCCTCTCGAAAGGAGCAGGACCAATGACCGCAACTTTTTTTGGCAACTTCGACCTGGCGAGCCTGTCGCTCTGGCTGTTCTACGGCTTCTTCGCGCTGCTGATCTTCTACATCCAGCGCGAGAACATGCGCGAGGGCTACCCGCTCGAGGACGATGACGGCAACCCCTCGGCCAATCAGGGCTTCTTTCCGGTGCCCGACGACAAGACCTTCAAACTGCCCCATGGGCGCGGCGAAGTGACCGTGCCTTCGGGCCAGAACCCCGACCGCAAGAACCTGGCACTGCGCAAGACCGCCCATGGCAACGGATTTCCGTTCGAGCCGACCGGCGATCCGATGGCCGATGGTGTCGGCCCTGCCTCCTGGGCACCGCGCCGCGATGTGCCGGAACTGGACGGCCACGGCCATCCCAAGATCGTACCGATGTCGGGCACCGAGCAGTTCCACGTCTCGGCCGGGCGCGACCCGCGCGGGATGCCCGTGGTGGCGGGCGATGGCGAGACCGTCGGCACCATCTCGGACATGTGGATCGACGAGCCGGAACAGCTTGTCCGCTACCTGGAAATCACCCTCGACGCGGGCCACGGCGGCGACAAGCGGCTGGTGCCGATGACCTTTGCCCGCATCTGGGGCGGCGAGGTCAAGGTGCGCTCGATCTTCGGCAAGCATTTCGCCGGTGTGCCGCAACACGCCTCGCCCCGGCAGGTGACGCTGCTCGAAGAGGACAAGATCAGCGCCTATTACGGCGGTGGCACGCTTTATGCTTCCGAGGCGCGGCTCGAGCCGCAACTGGGATGAGGGCAGGACAATGAGCCACGACGATTTTGCATCCGAGCCGGTCCGCGGCCTGCCCGAAACCCCGCCCGAGGGTGAACGCATCCTCTGGCAGGGCCGCCCGCACGGCTTCTGGCTGAGCTGGGATTCGCTCAGCCTGCCATGGGTGGCGGGATATTTCGCGCTGCTGGCGGCATGGCGCTTTGGCGCGGTGATCGACCAAGTGCCGCTGATGCAGGCGGTCGCCCTGTCGGTGCCCTTCATCATCATGGGGGCCATCGTGATCGCGATTCTGCTGGTCGTGGGCTATGTGCAGGCCCGCGCCACGGTCTACACGATCACCAACCGGCGCGTGGCCATGCGCATCGGCGCGGCGCTGACCGTCACGCTCAACCTGCCCTACACGCAAATCGCCCGGGCCGATTTCCGGCCCGGTCGCGGCGGCACCGGCACCATCGCGCTTGACCTTCTGGGCGATACGCGGCTGAGCTACCTGGTCTGCTGGCCGCATGTGCGCCCCTGGGTGATGCGCCGCACGCAGCCCGCGCTGCGCTCCATCCCCGAGGCCGAAAGGATCGCGCAGCTTCTGGCCGAGGCCGCCGAGACGCGGCTCTCGACCCCGCAGATCGCACGACGTCCCGCAAGGGCCCCCATGGCCGCCGAATAAGGAGCCTGACCGATGACCGCCACCACCTCTGCCCGCCACAAGGCCCCCCGCTACAAGGCCCCGCCCGACCGCGATCTCGTACCGCGCGCCATGGTGCGCGCGATGCTGGCGCTGGTGCTCACGGTGCTGGCGCTGGTGAGCTACTACGTCTACTCGGGCCGCCCCCTTGTCGCCACGCCGCCCGAGGCCGAGGTGATCCTCGAACGCACCGTGTTCCTGACGGGCGAGATGAGCGGGGCCGCCACCGTGCTTGACGCGAACGGCACGCTGATCGGGCGGCTCTCTCCCGAAACGGGCGGCTTCATCGCCGGGGTGGGCCGCGTGCTCGACCGCGAGCGCACCAAGCACGGCGTGCCGCTCAACGGCCCCGTCATCATCACCGGCCGGGCCGACGGCCGCGTCTCGATCCACGACCCCTCGACCGGATGGGGCGCGGATCTCATGGGCTTTGGCCAGGACAATGCCCGCGCCTTCGTCCGCCTGCTCGCGCAATAGAAAGGAAGACTGCCATGGGACTTCTGACCAGAGAAATCGAACGCGCCCCCTGCACCGTCGAGGTCAGCCACCGCTTCGAGAGCCTGCACGCGCATGTGCGCTTTGACAACGGGGCGGTCATCCATCCCGGCGACGAGGTCAAGGTCCATGGGCCCGAGATCATGGCCCCTTACGGCGAGGTCGTGAGCGAAGCGCGCGAGGCCACCATCATCCGCGCCAGCCGCCTTGAGCGCCTCTGGACCCGCTGGACCGGCGATTTCGAGGTGATGGAACTGTGCGAATTCTCGTTCTCCGAGGAGGTGACGCTATGAACATGCCCCTGAAACACACCGCCGATGCGACCACCGCCGAGGAAAGCCTTGCCATCCAGGAAGAGCAGGCGAGGTTCGACAGCAAGGCCGCCACCGACGTGGCGATGCAGAACACGCTGCTCACGCCGCGCTTCTACACCACCGATTTCGACGAGATGGACGCGATCGACGTCTCCTCCGTGCGCGAGGATTGGGACCGCCTCATCGACCAGATGGAGAGCGACCCCAACAAGGGCCATTTCAAGAAGAACGAGGACTGGGACCATGTCGATTGGGACGGGATGGAGCCGGGGCTGCGCAAGGAATTCATCGACTTCCTGATCTCAAGCTGCACCGCCGAATTCTCGGGCTGCGTGCTCTACAAGGAGATGAAGCGGCGCGGCAACAACCCCGACATCACCCAGCTTTTTCAGCTCATGGCCCGCGACGAGGCCCGCCACGCAGGCTTCATCAATGACGCCCTGCGCGAGGCGGGTGTGGCGGTCAATCTGGGCTTTCTGACCCAGAAGAAGAAATACACCTATTTTCGGCCCAAATTCATCTATTACGCCACCTATCTCAGCGAAAAGATCGGCTATGCCCGCTATATCACCATCTTCCGGCATCTCGAGGCGCATCCCGAACACCGCTTCCACCCGATCTTCAAATGGTTCCGCGAGTGGTGCAATGACGAGTTCAGCCATGGCGAGGCGTTCGCCCTCCTGATGAAATCAGACCCGAAACTGACCTCCGGCACCAATGTGCTCTGGATCAAGTTCTTCCTGACGGCGGTCTACGCCACCATGCATGTGCGCGACCACCAGCGCCCGGCCTTCCACGCTGCCCTTGGCGTCGATCCCGACTGGTATGGGCACGAGGTCTTTACCAAGACCTCCGCCATCTCGAAGCAGATTTTCCCCATCACCCTCGATATCGAGCACCCGCGCTGGCATCGCGGGCTGAAGCGGCTGCAAGTGGCCAATGCCGATCTGGCGCAGGCGCGGGCGGGCACGGGCCTTGGCGCATGGCTCAAGGGCCTCGGCGCACAGACCCGCGCGGCGGCGGCTTTCCTCAACCTGCTGACCATCCCCGCGAAAAAGCACGCCGTTCCCGCCAGCACGCGGATGGAACCGGCTTACTAACCACCAAGCGGGGGGCCAGCCCCCCGCACCCCAGCCCCAAGCGGGGGGCCAGCCCCCCGCACCCCCCCGGGATATTTCCGGCAAGATGAAGGAGACAGGATTGCACAGCCCCTGGATCGCGGCCCTTGCGGCGCTGTTTCTCTGGTGGTTCTCCACCGGCGCGATCCTTGTTGTGGTGCGCCTGATGGAGCGCCGGGGCGAGGCGGCGCGCCGCGCCGTGGTGCTGGCCGCGCTGCCGGTCATGGGCCTTGGCATCTGGGGCTATGAGACCACGCTCGGCGCAGGATCGGTGGGCGCAGCCTATGGCGCGTTCCTCTCGGCGCTGGCGATCTGGGGCTGGATCGAGCTGGCCTTTCTTCTGGGCGTGATCACCGGCCCCAATGCCCGCCCCTGCCCCGATGATGTGCCCGAATGGGAGCGGTTCCTCCGCGCCTGGGGCACGCTGGCGTTTCATGAAATGCTGCTGGTGGCGGTGCTGGCGCTGATGTGGGTAACGGGCGCGGGCGCGGTGAATGGCACCGGGCTCTGGACCTTTACCATGCTCTACGGCGCGCGGGTTTCGGCCAAGCTCAACCTCTATGCCGGGGTGCCGCGCATCAACGTGGAATTCATCCCCCCCCATCTGCGCCACATGGCCAGCCATTTCCGCCTGCGCCGTCCCGGCTGGGTGTTTGCGGTGGCGGTCACGGTGCTTGCCTTCGCGCTCGCCTGCTGGGTGGAGCGCGCGATGGCGGCCGAGGTGCCGGGCGCGCTGGTGGGCCACGCGCTCTTGGCGGCGATCACCGCGCTGGCCCTGCTCGAACACTGGCTGATGGTGCTGCCATTGCCCGATGCGAAACTCTGGCGCTGGATGATGCCCGCGCCCAAACAGGACAAGAGACCGGAGGGACATCATGGATTTTGACGCGCTTTTTTCCGCGCAACTCGACGCGCTGCGCGAAGACGGCAATTACCGCATATTTGCAGAGCTGGAGCGGCGGTGCGGTGCCTTTCCGCGCGCCAGGAGCCACGATGACAATGCGCCCGACGAGGTGACGGTCTGGTGTTCCAACGATTATCTGGGCATGGGCCAGCATCCCGCCGTGCGCGACGCGATGAAGGACGCGGTGGATCGCTGCGGCACCGGTTCGGGCGGCACGCGCAACATCTCGGGCACCGCCCATGACCATGTCGTGCTCGAGCGCGAATTGGCCGATCTGCACGGCAAGGAGGCGGCGCTTCTGTTCACCTCGGGCTATGTGTCGAACTGGGCCGCACTGTCGACCCTTGGCAGCCGGTTGCCCGATGCGGTGATCCTGTCGGACGCGCTCAACCATGCCAGCATGATCGAGGGCATCCGTCATTCACGCGCACAAAAGGTCCTGTGGAAGCATAACGACCCCGAGGATCTCGACCGCAAGCTCGCGGCCCTGCCCGCCAACGCGCCCAAGATCGTGGCTTTCGAGTCAGTCTATTCCATGGATGGCGACATCTGCCCGATGGAGGAAATCGTCGAGGTGGCCGAGAAGCACGGCGCGATGACCTATCTCGACGAGGTGCATGCCGTGGGCCTTTATGGTCCGCGCGGCGGCGGTGTCTCCGAAGAACGCGGGCTGGCCCACCGGATCACCCTGATCGAGGGCACATTGGGCAAGGCCTATGGCTGCATGGGCGGCTACATCGCCGGCTCGGCGGCGCTTTGCGATTTCATCCGCAGCTTTGCCAGCGGGTTCATCTTCACCACCGCGCTCCCGCCCGCCGTCGCCGCCGCCGCGACCGCCAGCATCCGCCACCTCAAGCAATCGCAGACCGAGCGCGCGGCGCAGCGTGCCCGCGTGGCCTATTTGCGCGCGCGGCTTGACGCGGTGGGCATCCCTCATCTGGACAACCCCAGCCATATCATACCGGTCATGATCAAGGACCCGGTGAAATGCCGGATGCTGGCCGATATCCTCATGCGCGACTGGGGCATATACGTGCAGCCGATCAACTATCCCACCGTGCCCAAGGGCACCGAGCGGCTGCGCTTCACGCCCGGGCCATTGCACAGCGAGGCCGATATCGACCGGCTGGTCGGTGCCCTCGGTCAGCTCTGGCGTCAATGCGCGCTGGCACATGCGGTGGCGTAGGAGAGGCTGAGAGCGTGCCTGACCGTTTCTCATGACAACTTGAGTGTGATTGAGGTTGATCGGATTTATTGAATAGCTCACTCTTGGATATCTTGTGCCGCGAGATGAGAAAGCGGCCTCCGAAAGCTGACCTCATCCCGCCTTCACGTGCGCGTCACACCCGGCTTGAGCGCCCCAACCTCTGGCGCAGCGCATTGTGATTGTGTATGCGCTCTGTCCATGACCGAGAGCCTCAGCATCCGCCGCCCCGATGACTGGCACCTGCACCTGCGCGATGGCGCAATGCTGGCCGCCGTTCTGCAGCAAAGCGCGCGCCATTTCGCGCGCGCCATCATCATGCCCAACCTCGTGCCGCCGGTGGTGACACGGGCGGATGCCCACGCCTATCGGGACCGCATCCTGGCCGCCCTGCCCGGCGAGATGGACTTCACACCGTTGATGACGCTCTATCTCACCGAAGAGACCGACCCGGAGGACGTGGCCGCCGCGCACGCGAGCGGCCTCATCTCTGCGGTCAAGCTCTACCCGGCGGGGGCCACCACCAATTCCGCCAGCGGTGTGCGCGATTTCGACAAGGTGCGGCCCGTGCTCGACCGCATGTCCGAGATCGGCCTGCCGCTTTGCGTGCACGGCGAGGTGACCGACCCGGGCGTTGACATCTTCGACCGCGAGGCCGTGTTCATCGACGCCGTGCTCGATCCGCTGCGCCGCGCCACGCCGGGGTTGCGCGTGGTGATGGAGCATATCACGACACGCGACGGCGTGGACTATGTCCGATCCAACGCGCAGGATCTCGCCGCCACCATCACCACCCACCACCTTGTCATCAACCGCAACCACATCCTCGCGGGCGGCATCAGGCCGCATTACTATTGCCTGCCCGTGGCCAAGCGCGAAGAGCACCGCCTCGCCCTGCGCGCGGCGGCCACGAGCGGAGACGCACGCTTCTTTCTCGGCACCGACAGCGCACCGCACACCGACCCGCTGAAGGAAAGCGCCTGCGGCTGTGCGGGCTGCTTCACCGCGCCCAACACGCTGTCGATCCTCGCGCATGTCTTCGAGGAGGAGAACGCGCTCGAGCGGCTGGAGGGCTTCACCTCGCTTCACGGTCCCGCCTTCTACGGCCTGCCCCCCAACGAGGCGCGGATCACGCTGACCAAGGGCGACCCCATCGCCTACCCCGCCAGGATCGACACGGGCGACGGTCCCGTGACCGTCTTTGATCCCGGCTTCGCGTTGCATTGGCGGGTGGTCTAAGCGTCATCTTGCCCCAAATATCCCCGCCGGAGGCGTCCCGCGCTTTCGGCCCTAGCGCCCAACCCAAGGACCACGCCATGATCCCCAGCACCTACCCCCCCAAGGCCGACATCGCCCGCCTCACCGCGCGGATGCTGCTGGAAATCGGCGCGGTGCATTTCAATGCGGACGAGCCCTTCACCTTCGCCTCCGGTCTGCGCAGCCCGACCTATATCGACTGCCGCAAGCTCATCAGCTTTCCGCGCATCCGCTCGACGCTGATGGATTTTCTTACCATCACCGTGCTGCGCGAGGCCGGATTCGAGGCGTTCGACAATATCGCGGGCGGCGAGACGGCGGGCATACCGTTCGCGGCACTCGTGGCCGAGCGCATGGCCCTGCCGATGACCTATGTGCGCAAGAAACCCAAGGGGTATGGGCGGAATGCGCGCATCGAAGGCGCGATGAGCGAAGGCCAGCGCGTGCTCCTGGTCGAGGACCTGACCACCGATGGCGGCTCCAAGCTCAGCTTCGTTGATGCCATCCGCGAGACCGGGGCCACCTGCGGGCACACCGCCGTCATCTTCTATTACGGCATCTTCCCCGAGACCGAGAAAACCCTCGGCGATCACGGTGTCGCCCTGCACCACCTCTGCACCTGGCGCGACGTGCTGGCCGAGGCGCGCGCGCAAGGCAGTTTTGATGCCGGCACGCTGAGGGAGGTCGAATCGTTTCTCGACGATCCGCGCGGCTGGCAGGCGGCGCATCGCGACTGAGCCGCACACCGCGGCATAAAAATGCTTGTCTGCGGCAGGGATGCCACGCGGCCCCCATCGAAACCCCAGATATTGCGTCAAAGCCATCTTCCGTGGCAAGATAAGGGATAATCGCACGGCAGCGCTTATCCACAGACTTATCCCATCTGCCCCCGGCACGGGCGGGGCGGTATGCCGTCGGACCAGGGACAAGACAGGGCAGAGGCAATGAACGAGATCCGCGCATTCAACCCCACCGGAGCCGAGATCGAGGCCGCCGAGAGCGTGCCGCATTCGATCGAGGCCGAACAGCAACTGCTGGGCGCGATCCTCACCAACAATGACATCTACGACCGTGTCGCCTCGATCATCGGGGCGCAGCATTTCTATGACCCGGTCCATGCCCGCATCTTCGAGACCGCCGCCGCACGCATCGCGCGCAATGCGCTCGCCTCGCCGGTGACGCTGCGTGCTTTTCTTGAGGACGACACCGGGCTCAAGGAACTGGGCGGACCGGCCTATCTGGTGAAACTCGCCGGTGCCGCCATTTCGACCTATGCCGCGCGCGACTATGCGCAAATGATCTACGATCTGGCGATCCGGCGCGAGCTGATCGCGCTCGGTCACGACATCGCCGCCAAGGCCGCGCGCGTAGAGGTGGCAAGCGAGCCCGCCGAGCAGATCGTCGATGCCGAGCAGAAGCTCTACAAGCTGGCCGAACAGGGAAAGACCGATAGCGGCTTCCAGAGCTTTCTCAAGGCGGTCAAGGATGCCGTCGATGTGGCCAACGCCGCCTATCAGCGCGAGGGCGGGCTGGCCGGGGTCGCCACCGGCCTGACCGACATGGACCAGAAACTGGGGGGCCTGCACAAGTCCGACCTGCTGATCCTCGCCGGGCGCCCCTCGATGGGCAAGACCTCGCTTGCGACCAATATCGCGTTCAACGTCGCCAAGGCGTATAAGCGCGGCACGCTGCAAGACGGCACCGAAGGGGCGGTGGATGGCGGCGTGGTGGGGTTCTTCTCGCTGGAAATGAGCGCCGAACAGCTTGCGGGCCGCATCCTCGCCGAGGCGTCGGAAATCCCCTCGCACAAGATCCGCCGCGGCGACATGGACGAGGGCGAATTCCGCAGCTTTGTCGAGGCCGCGAAATCGCTCGAATCCTGTCCGCTTTTCATCGATGATACCGCCGCCCTGCCGATCAGCCAGATCGCCGCACGCGCGCGACGCCTCAAGCGCACGCATGGGCTTGACCTCTTGATCGTGGACTATCTCCAGCTTGTGCGCGGCACCGCCGAGAACCGGGTGCAGGAAATCGGCGAGATTTCCATGGGTCTCAAGGCCATCGCCAAGGAGCTGAACATCCCGGTGATCGCGCTCTCGCAGCTCTCGCGCCAGGTGGAAAACCGCGAGGACAAGCGCCCGCAGCTTTCGGACCTGCGCGAATCCGGCTCGATCGAGCAGGATGCCGATGTGGTCATGTTCGTCTTCCGCGAGGTCTATTACAAGGAACGCGAGAAACCGGGCGAGCACGAAATGGACAAGATGGCCGAGTGGCAGGAGGCCATGGCACGCCTGCACGGCAAGGCCGAGGTGATCATCGGCAAACAGCGTCATGGCCCCATCGGCACCATCGAGCTGAGCTTCGAGGAACAGTTCACGCGCTTCGGCAACCTCGTGAAGCCCTGGCAACAGGATCAGGGGCTCTGAGCCACCGCCTCAGAACGGAAAGAAAAACGGGATGACCAGCACCGCCACCACGGCGAAAATCACGTTGAGCGGCAGGCCGACCACAAGGAAATCGCGGAACTTGTAGCCCCCCGCACCATAGACGAATGTGTTGGTCTGATAGCCGATCGGGGTGGCAAAACTGGCCGAGGCGGCGAACATCACCGCCATGATGAAGGGGCGCGGATCATGGCCCAGTTGCACCGCCACCCCGATCACGATGGGACCGATGAGAATCGCCACCGCGTTGTTCGTGACCATCTCTGTCAGAACGCTGGTCAGCACATAGACCGCCGCAAGGATCACCAATGGGCCGAACCCCTCCAGCAGGCCCACAACCGTCTCGACAATAAGCCGCGCCGTGCCCGTCTCCTGCATGCCGAGGCTGACCCCCAGCATCCCGAAAATGAGGAAGAGAATCCGCCAGTCGATCGCATCGAACGCCTCGTCGGGATCAACACAGCGGGTCATCATGACCACCACCGCGCCGATGACCGCCAGCCCCGCAATCGGCATGACATTGGCCGCCGCAAGGCCCATGACCCCGAGGATCGTCAGAATGGCAATCGGTGCCTTCGAGCGCCGCATCGCCTGTTCCGAAGGCGTGGTGAGATTGACGATGCCACCATCCTCCATCAGCCGCTGAATGCCCTCGGGCGGCCCTTCAAGCAGCAATGTATCGGCGAATTGCAGACGCACGTCCTGCAACTCCTGGCTGATGTTCTGCTCCTGCCGGTGCACCGCCATCAGGTAGACGCCATATTTGCGGCGCAGCTTGAGGTCCTTGATGGGTTTGCCACGCAGGTGCGAATTGGGGCCGACGCTGGCCTCCATGGTGATCGTCTGATCCGCCGTCACCGGCTCGAACCCGCTGTCATCCATGCCGCGAAACTCGATCTCGCCATTGTCCTTCAGGCCGAGGATCTCGCCCGTATCGGTCTTGATCACCACCCGGTCGCCCGCCTCGAGCACGATCTCCTTGAGATGCCGGCGCATCGAGACCTCGCCGCGCACCACGTCGAGGATGCGCGCGCCCGCGCGGTTGAACGGCAGGTCGCTCAGCTTCTTGCCGATATATTTCGATTCGTGCGGGATAAGCAGTCGCGCGAGGAACTTGCGCTTGCTCTCCTGGCCCAGAACGCTGGCAAGCGATGCGCGGTCGGGCAACAGGAAGCGTCCGGCAAAGACCATGTAGATCAGCCCCACCGTGGCAAAGACCAGCCCCGGCAGGGTCATCTCGAACATGGTGATCGGCGGCTGGCCCGCCTCGCGCGCGACCCCGCTCATCAGGATGTTGGTCGAGGTGCCCACCAGTGTCAGCGTGCCGCCGAAAATGGCCGAGAAACTCAGCGGAATAAGCAGCTTGGACGAGGACACGCCGACCGAGGAGGCGACCGAGATCATCACCGGCGTGAGCAGGATCACCACCGGTGTGTTGTTCATGAAGGCCGAGGCCCCCATTGCACCCAGCATCATGAACAGGATCGTGCGCAGAAAGGAGCCCCGCGCCTGGCGGCGCAGAAAGCCCCCGATCATCTCGAGCACGCCGGTGCGTTCGAGGGCAGCCGAGATGATGAACATCATGGCGATGGTAATGGGCGCGGAGGAGCCGAATACCTTGAGAAAATCGCCCGTATCCACGACCCCCGTGGCCAGAAGCAGCGCGGACGCGCCAAGCGCCGTCACCTCGGGCGGATAGATTTCCTTGAAAAACCCTACAAAGACCACCACCAGAAGCAGCAACATGAATATCTGTTCGAGCGTCATGGCCTCGCCGTTCCCGATTACCGCGCATCACGCGCGCAGTAACGTAAGCCAAGCCACATTTTCAACCGCGAAATGGCCTCTGGGTCGACCGTGGCGCAGGCGTCCGCCAGCAATGGTGCCCGGAACGTGCCGGTTTCTTCTGGCCGGAAATATCCCGGGGGTGTGGGGGCTGGCCCCCACTTGACCCTGCGTGTGGGGGCTGGCCCCCACCCCGCCCTCAATGCAGCGTGAATTCGCCCGTCACATTGCGCCATTCACCGGGCGCGATCATCTTGCGATGGGTGAACCGCACCGAATGCAACGGCCCCTCGATCTCGCGCTGCCAGAATTCGATGAACCCGAAAAGCTTCGGATGATCGGGCGCGATATCGTAATCCTGCCACAGATAGCTGTTGAGCACGTTTTTGTAATCGGGCATCCGGTAGAAGAATTCCGCCGTGGTGAGCCCGTAGCCCTTCAGCATGAGTTCGGTCTCTGACATGTCCATGTTTCTGCTCCTGTCATGTGCCTGACAGGACCAATGTGCCATCAAAAATTTACTTTTCAATGAAAACAGTATGTTATCACTCGTGATCCGAGGCTGCCAGACGCCCCGGCCCAGCCCCATTGCACCCCATATCATGGAACTGTTATAGTCTGCCCAACAAGATATAGCGGCAGATCACAGGACCATCAAAAACGTGAGCGATACGCCCCAACCCCCTGAAATAACAGGCGAAACCCCGCCAGAGCCGCCCCGCCACCACGGGCCGCAGATCTCGATCACGCAGGAGATGAAGGTCTCCTATCTCGATTATGCCATGAGCGTGATCGTGAGCCGCGCGATCCCTGACCTGCGCGACGGCCTCAAACCCGTGCACCGACGCATCCTCTATGCCATGCATGAGGGCGGCAACACCCACGACAAGCCCTACCGCAAATCGGCCCGCGCCGTGGGGGACGTGATGGGCAAATACCACCCGCACGGGGATTCGGCGATCTATGATGCGCTGGTGCGCATGGCACAGGACTTCTCGATGTCGCTGCCGCTTCTGGATGGGCAGGGCAATTTCGGCTCGATGGACGGCGATAACGCGGCGGCCATGCGCTACACCGAGGTGCGCATGGACAAGCCGGCCGCCTATCTGCTGGCCGACATCGACAAGGACACCGTCGATTTTCAGGACAATTACGACGGCAAGGACCGCGAACCCAGCGTCCTGCCCGCGCGTTTCCCCAACATGCTGGTCAATGGCGCGGGTGGTATTGCCGTCGGCATGGCCACCAACATCCCGCCGCACAATCTGGGCGAGGTGGTCGATGCCACGCTGGCGCTGATCGACGATCCGGAGCTTGAGAGCGAGGACCTGATCCGCTACGTCCCCGGCCCGGATTTTCCCACCGGCGGGCTGATGCTGGGCCGCTCGGGCGCGCGCAAGGCCTATCTGGAGGGGCGCGGCAGCGTCATCATCCGCGCCCGCACCCATGTGGAGGAGTTGCGCAAGGACCGCTTTGCCATCGTCATCGACGAGATCCCCTATCAGGTGAACAAGGCCACGATGATCGAGCGCATCGCCGAGGCCGCCCGCGACAAGCGCATCGAGGGCATCGCCCATGTGCAGGACGAGAGCGACCGCAACGGCGTGCGCGTCGTGGTCGAACTCAAACGTGACGCCACCGCCGATGTGGTCCTCAACCAGCTTTTCCGCTTTACCCCGATGCAGACATCCTTTGGCTGCAACATGCTGGCGCTCAATGGCGGCAAGCCCGAGCAGTTGACCCTGCACCGCTTCCTGTCGCTCTTCATCCAGTTCCGCGAAGAGGTGGTGGCACGGCGCACCGCGTTCGAGCTGCGCCGCGCGCGCGAGCGGGCGCATGTGCTCTGCGGTCTCGCGGTCGCGGTCTCGAACGTGGACGAGGTTGTGGCCACGATCCGCGCCTCTGCCGACGCCGCCGAGGCGCGGGTGAAGCTGATGACGCGGCGCTGGCCCGCAGGCGACATCCTGCCCTATATCGCGCTCATCGACGACCCCTCCCACCGCGCCAACGCGGACGGCACCTATAACCTGTCCGAGGTGCAGGCCCGCGCGATTCTCGATCTGCGCCTGCAACGGCTCACGCAACTGGGCGTCAAGGAGGTGACGGACGAGTTGCAGGACCTTGCCGGCAAGATCAAGGACTACCTCGCCATCCTCGCCAGCCGCGAGCGGATCATGGAGATCATCTCGGACGAACTGCGCGAGGTGCGCGAGCTTTTCGCCGTGCCGCGCCGCACCGAGATCGTGGACTGGTCCGGCGACATGGAGGACGAGGACCTCATCGAGCGCGAGGAGATGGTGGTCACGATCACCCAGGGCGGTTACATCAAACGCACGGCGCTTGACGAGTTCCGCTCCCAGAAGCGCGGCGGCAAGGGTCTGTCGAGCATGGCCACCAAGGACGAGGATGTTGTCACCTCGCTTTTCGTGGCCAATACCCACACGCCGCTGCTGGTCTTCACCACCGACGGCATGGTCTACAAGCTCAAGACCTGGCGGCTGCCGCAGGGCGGGCGCACCTCCAAGGGCAAGGCCATCGTCAACATCCTGCCGATTCCGGCGGGGGTGTCGATCGCGGCCCTTCTGCCCGTGGACCGCGCCGAAGAGGATTGGGATGATCTCCAGATCGTCTTTGCCACCTCGGCGGGCGACGTGCGGCGCAATGCGCTGAGCGATTTCGTCAACGTCAAGCGCAACGGCAAGATCGCCATGGACCTGCCCGAGGGCGTCGAGATGGTCAATGCACGCATCTGTTCGGACGACGAGGACGTGATGCTTGTCACAGATTCGGGCCGCGCGATCCGGTTCCAGGTGGGCGATGTGCGCGTGTTCAAGGGGCGCAAATCCACCGGCGTGCGTGGCATCCGCCTGCTCAATGGCGACCGTGTCGTGTCGATGTCGGTCATCCGCCATTTCGAGGCCACGCCGGACGAGCGCGCGGCCTTCCTCAAGCGGTTCCGGGCCGAGTTCGGTGCCGACCCCGAGGAAGACATCACCGACCCCGAAGCCATGGGCAATGCCGATGCCGCCCTGCCCGAGGCGCGCTATCAGGAAATGCTGGCCGCGCAGGACCTGATCCTGACCATAACCGCGCGCGGCACGGGCAAGCTCTCGTCCAGCCACGACTACCCGGTGCGCGGGCGCGGCGGCCAGGGCGTGACCGCCATCGAGAAAACGATGCGCGGCGGTCCGCTTGTCGCCTCCTTCCCGGTTGCCCGCGAGGATCAGATCATGCTCGCCACCTCCACCGGCCAATCCATCCGTGTGCCCGTTGAGGGAATTTCCTTCCGCTCGCGCGCGGCGGGCGGCGTGCGGGTGTTCAACACCGGCGCGGGCGAAGAGGTGGTCTCCGTCGCCTGGATCGCCGATCAGGCGGATGAAAGCGACGCGCCCGAGGTCTGACCCGCGCGGTCGCCGGGCCTTCATTAACCTTTTATTTGCCGAATTTCGGCCCGATTGTCAGGTGACAGTCGGGCCGACTACATTCGCAATAGTTGTATATGGTGTCCGGTTTTCCCCTTTTAACGATGAACAGGACCACCCGTCATGAAACGTGCCCCCGCCCCCGTCGTCGATCAGATCGGCCTCAACCTGCTGCGCATCGTGACCGGCACCTATTTCATGGCTCTGGCCCTCGGGTTGATCGAAGGCTTCGATTCCGCCGCCCTCTTCCGTCCTCTCATGGGACCCGCTGCCGCCGAGACCCTTGGCGCGACACTGCTGCTGAGCCTCGCCATCTGGTTCATGCTGGGCACCGCGCTGCGGCTTGCGGCGCTGAGCCTTGCGCTCCTCGTGCTCAGTTCAAGTTTCATGGCGAATTTCATCGTCGGCCCGACCGAAAACCTGTCGGCCTTCTGGTATGATCTGACCCTCGCCTGCGCGGTGCTGCTCAGCTATATGACACTCGACACCCGCAACATGCGCCGCGCCTCGATTTTCGCGCATCGCGCGCGGCTCCGCCGGATTGCCGCACTGCGCCGGATCAAGCCGCGCCCCGTGGCCTCTGGCCCCGAGACGGACAAATCCGCATCGCGCCGCCCCCGTCCGAAGGTCACGGACGAGGAAGAAACCAACATTTTTGCCAATATCTGAGGCGGTTGGTCGTCAATCCGAGACGTTGTTGGCCGTGGCCCCGATGCCGACCACGGTGCCGAACAGGCCAAGGATGGTCTGCACCCGCGTGACCGGCGATTCGGTCGCCAGAACGGTATCGCCGGGATGGATCGGAAAGGCGCGCGCGGCAAAAAGCCCGTCAGCGGCACTCAGATCGAGGCTGAACACCACCTGCGCCATCTGTGGCCCCGGCTGTGCGCGCAGGGCCTCGGCGGGAAAATCGCGCAGGATCAGAAGGCCCTTGGGATCGGCGCGCGCCGCGCTCAGCCCGCCCATGGCCGAGACCGCCTCCATCGCGGTCATGGCTTCTTTCTCGAAATGGATCACCTTTTGCGTGCCTGCCGCGCCAAGCGCGTTGAAGCTGCGGTCATCCTCGATCACCACCACCTGATCGCCCCCGCGCAAGAGCACGTTACGGGCCGGATCGCGCAGCAGCGTCTCGGCGCGCGCCTCGAAGCGGTGGCCGTCACGTTGCAACACCACGAGCGGATGGCGCAGATCGGCGGCAATGCCGCCTGCCTCGGCCAGCACGCTCAGGATGCGCGTATTGCGGCTGTCAAGCGGATAGCGCCCCGGCGTGCCAACGCCCGAGACCACATCCACGGTGTTGTTGCGCCCCGCCTCAACGGCAAGCTGCACCTGCGCGTTGGGGGCGATATCGGCAAGCGCGCTTTGCACATGCGCGCGCGCCTCATCGGTGCTCATGCCGCCCACCACCACCTCGCCCACATAGGGCATGAAGATCGCCCCCGAGGAAGAGACCGTCATCGTCGGCACCGCGGTGAGCCGTGCGTCGGGCGTGGCGAGCAGCGAATTTTCCTGCGAATCCCAGATCGACAGGTCGATCCGGTCGCCGCTGCGGATCACCGAGGAGTCCGGTCCGCGCCCCGCCTGCGGCCAGTGATAGCGCCCGCTCCAGCCGGTGACGGGCCATCGCGCCAGTTCCGGCACCCGGGCGCGCGTGACCTCGACAACCTGAAAGGTCGGCGTCCCGGAGCCGTGCGGGCGCAGCACATCGGATTGCAGAGCGGCCCCGCTCGGAAGCGTGCAGGCGGTTGCGACAAGACACAGGAGCAAAGCCCCGAGACCCCGGCAGAATGGCAGCACAGTCAAGACCCCCCGATCCGAATGACTGATTTCAAGTACATGACCTCCTACCGTGCAAGGCGCGAAGGACACAATCAAAAACTTGGCGCAAGGCTCGTGCGACGGGGACGCTCCTTCCCGTCACACTGCGGTGAAGACCATTGCCCCACACGTCCTACAGTCCTTAGTGTAGACGCAAAGCGCGCGCCCGCCCTCGGAGCGCGCCTGAAACGGAGACGCCCATGCCCGACCGCCTGTCGCGCGCCCTGCGCCGCTTTCGCGGACGGATCACGCGCCCCGCCCCCGCACCGTCAGACCCGGATACGTCCCGCCTGCCGATTCTGATCTATGGCGCGGGCCAGACCGGGCAACAGCTTGCCGCGGCACTCAGGACCGATAACAGCATGCGCATCGTGGCCTTTGTCGATGATGAGCCGCGCCTGCGCGGGCTGATCATCGCCGGTCTGCGCGTCCATGGCCCCGAGGCCATCGACACGCTGATCGCGCAACACGGCGTCGCGCGCATCATCCTGGCCATGCCAAGCGCCACGGAGGCCGCGCGCGCGCGGCTCAGCCGCCGCCTGGCCGCGACCGGCTGCGAGGTTCATGCGCTGCCCTCCTTCGCGGACCTGATCACCGGCCGCGCCGTCGCACTCTATGACAGCCGGCCCATCGACCCGGCCTCGCTTCTGGGCCGCGACGCGCTGGAACACGAATTGCCCGGTGTCACCAGTGCCTATGCCGGGCGGCGCATCCTTGTGACCGGGGCGGGCGGTTCCATCGGCTCGGAGCTGTGCCGCCAGCTTGTCACCTGCGCGCCGAAATCGCTTGTGCTGCTCGATCATGGCGAGCACGCGCTCTTTCAGATCGAGCGCGAGTTGCGGGATCTGGCCCCCGAGGTCGAGATCATTCCCATACTTGGCTCGGTCACGCAGGCGGCGCTCGTCAACGTGCTGATGCGCGCCAAGAAGATCGACGTGGTGCTCCATGCCGCTGCCTACAAGCATGTGCCGATGATGGAATTGAACGCCATCGAGGGGATGCGCAACAACGTGATCGGCACCCGCACCGTTGCCCATGCCGCGCGCGAGGCGGGGGTGGAGCGGTTCATCCTCGTCTCGACCGACAAGGCGGTGCGCCCCACCTCGGTCATGGGGGCGTCCAAACGCTTTGCGGAAATGATCGTGCAGGATCTCGCCACCCGCTCGCCCGGCACCCGGTTCTCCATGGTGCGCTTCGGCAATGTGCTGGGCTCCTCGGGCTCGGTCATCCCCACATTCGCCGAACAGATCGCGCGCGGCGGTCCCATCACGCTGACCCATCCGGATGTCACGCGCTATTTCATGACCATCCCCGAGGCGGTGCGGCTGGTGTTGCTGGCAGGCACTTTCGCGCGCGGCGGGGATGTCTTCGTGCTCGACATGGGCGCGCCGGTCCGGGTGCGTGACATAGCCCTCAGGATGATCGAGGCGTCGGGGCTGCGCCTGCGCGATGCCGACACCCCCGACGGCGATATCGAGATCGCCGTCACCGGTCTGCGCCCCGGCGAGAAGCTGCACGAGGAATTGCTGATCGGGTCGGACATGCTGACCACGCCGCACCCGCGTATCCTGCGCGCGCAGGAGGGGCACCTGTCCGAACTGGAACTGGTCAAGGCGCTGAAATCGCTGTCCGAGGCGATCGAGACCCGCGACGTGGCCCTTTTGCGGCGAATCCTCGGGCAATGGATCGAGCAGACCGAGGCCGAGCCTGCGCGCGAAGAGGGCTGAACCGGGACGCACGGCCTTTCCTCCTGTCTTTTCGGCCCTATCTGCCGCCGACACGGTCACGTCTTTACCATGACGCATTTGACCGTTACCCAAGGTCCGGCCTGCCAGAGGAGACGCGCGTGAACACCCCCTGCCCCCAAGTCGGACGCGATGCCTTTCTTGCCGCCATGCGGCAGGTGGCGGCAACCGTCACGGTGGTGACGACCCAGGGAAGCGCAGGCCGCGTCGGCGCGACGGTCAGTGCCTTCACCTCGCTCTCGGCCGATCCGCCCTCGGTGCTGGTCTGCCTGCGCGCCGACAGCCGCATCGCGCAGGCGGTGGTGGAAAACGGGGTGTTCTGCGTCAACATCCTGCCCGAGGATGCGGTCGAGGTGGCCCGCGCCTTTGCCGGCCCCTCGCCGGACGACCCCGCCGACCGCTTTGCCGGCCTTGCCATAGCCCCCGACCCGCACGGTCCGCGCTTGCCGCGCGCAACGGCCTTTGCCTGCACCCTGACCGGTCATGTGCTGCACGCCACCCATGCGATCTGCATCGGCACCGTGGCGGGGCTGACGGTGGCGGGGGGCGAAAAGCCGCTCACCTACCTGAGCGGCAGCTATCATCGCCTGCACCCGCACGAGGGCTGAGCGCCCCCCTTGCGCCCGCCCCGGCGCGGGTCTAGCAAAGCGGGTATGACCGAGACCGCCCTCTCCCGCTCTGACGACACCCGCGCACGCCGCAACGTGGCCGTGCTCGTCGGCGCGCAGGCGATCCTTGGCGCGCAATTACCGATGATCTTCGTCGTGGGCGGGCTGGCGGGACAGTCGCTCGCCACCAATATCTGTTTCGCCACGCTGCCCATTTCGCTCATCGTGCTGGGCTCGATGCTCTCGGCCACGCCGATGTCGCATGTGATGCAGAAATTCGGGCGGCGCGCGGGGTTCTTCATCGGTGCGCTCTTCGGGGCCATGGGCGGCGCGGTCGGGGCCTGGGGGTTATACGAGGCGTCCTTTCCGATCTTTCTGCTGGGCAGCTTTCTGACCGGGACCTACATGTCGGCGCAGGGGTTCTATCGCTTCGCCGCCGCCGATACGGCCAGCGAAACGTTCCGCCCCAAGGCCATCTCCTATGTCATGGCGGGCGGGCTCCTGAGTGCCATCGTGGGGCCGCAACTGGTCAAGCTCACCTCTCAGGCGATGGTGATTCCGTTTCTCGGCACCTATCTGGCGGTGATCGGGGTGAACCTTCTGGGCGCGCTTCTGTTCCTGCTTCTGGACATCCCGCGCCCGCCCGTGCCCGCCCATGACGCGCCGCGCGGGCGCTCGCGCATGGAGCTGTTGCGCACGCCGCGCATCGCCGTGGCGGTGATTTGCGCCACGGTGGCCTACGCGCTGATGAATCTCGTGATGACCTCGACTCCGCTCGCCGTGGTGGGCTGCGGCTTCACGCCAAGCCACGCCGCCGATATCGTCTCGGCGCATGTGCTGGCCATGTATATCCCGTCCTTCTTCACCGGCCACCTGATCGTGCGGTTCGGGGTGGAGAAGATCGTGGCCACGGGCCTTGTCATCCTTGCGGGCGCGGGGGCGGTGGCGCTCTCGGGCGTGGCGCTGGAGAATTTCTTTGTCGCGCTGATCCTGCTGGGGCTGGGATGGAATTTCGGCTTTATCGGCGCGACCACGATGCTTGCAGGCGAGCACGGCGCGCATGAGCGGGGCCGTGTTCAGGGGATGAACGATCTGATCGTGTTCGGCGGCGTGACCTTCGCCTCGCTCTCGTCGGGCGGGCTGATGAACTGCTCGGGCGGCACGCCGGAGGCGGGGTGGACCGCCGTCAACCTGGCGATGATCCCGTTTCTCACCCTGGCGGGGGCAGCGCTCATCTGGCTGGCGCTGCGCCCGCGGACGGCGTGATCTTTCGAGTATTTGTGGAACGATGAAACGGGGGCTCAGTCCTGCCGCGCATCGGGGTCCGGTTGACCCACACCAAGGAAAAGCCGCCGGAGCGGCACGATCCAGACGATCCCGAGGCCAACATAGACGAGGATTTCCAGCCAGAAGGGCGGGCGGTCGAAGAGGCCCACCACCGTCACCGCCGCCACGATCCAGAGCGGCATCCCCACGATCAGAACCACGAGGGACCAGCGTTTGCGCGCGCGGTGGCTGAGCGGCATGGGCTATTCCTTAATCGGCGAACGGGTCTGTCACGAGGATGGTATCCTCGCGCTCGGGTGAGGTGGAAAGTAGGGCTACCGGGCAGCCGATCAACTCTTCCACCCGGCGCACGTATTTGATGGCCTCGGCGGGCAGGTCGGCCCAGCTTCGCGCGCCTTCGGTGGATTGGGCCCAGCCGGGCAGTTCCTCGTAGATCGGCACGCAGCGTGCCTGCGCCTCGGCGGCCATCGGCAGATGATCGAGCCGTGTGCCGTCCAGATCGTAGCCCACGCAGATTTTCAGGGTCTCGAACCCGTCGAGCACGTCAAGCTTGGTCAGCGCGATACCGTTCATGCCCGAGGTGGCGCAGGTCTGGCGCACGAGGCAGGCATCGAACCAGCCGCAGCGCCGCTTGCGCCCCGTGACCGTGCCGAATTCATGGCCGCGCGTGCCCAGCCGCTCGCCATCGGCGTCGTCAAGCTCGGTCGGGAACGGGCCTTCGCCCACGCGGGTGGTATAGGCCTTGACGATGCCCAGCACATAGTCGATGGCCCCCGGCCCGAGGCCCACGCCGGTGGCCGCCTGCCCCGCGATCACGTTGGAGGAGGTGACAAAGGGATAGGTGCCAAAGTCGATATCCAGAAGCGCGCCCTGCGCGCCCTCAAACAGGATACGCTTGCCCGCGCGGCGTGCCTCCAGCAGCACCTTCCAGACCGGCCCGGCATAGGGCAGGATCTGCGGCGCGATCTCTTGCAGTTGGGCAATGAGCGCGTCGCGGTCCACCGGCGCGATCCCCAGCCCCCGGCGCAGCGGATCGTGATGCTGGAGCGCGCGGTCCACCCGCGCGATCAGCGTCGCCTCGTCGGACAGATCGGCGACGCGCACCGCGCGGCGGCCGACCTTGTCCTCATAGGCCGGGCCGATGCCCCGCCCGGTGGTGCCGATCTTGGTGCCCTTGCTTGCCGCCTCCTCGCGCGCGCGGTCCAACTCGCCGTGGATCGGCAGGATCAGCGGCGTATTCTCGGCGATCATCAGCGTTTCGGGCGTGATGCTCACGCCCTTCTCGCGGATGGCCGCGATCTCGCTCAGCAGATGCCAGGGATCGAGCACCACGCCATTGCCGATCACCGAGAGCTTGCCGCCGCGCACCACGCCCGAGGGCAGCGCATTCAACTTGTAGACCTTGCCGTCGATCACGAGGGTATGGCCCGCATTGTGCCCGCCCTGGAAGCGCGCGATCACATCGGCGCGCTCGCTCAGCCAATCGACAAGCTTGCCCTTTCCCTCATCGCCCCACTGGGCGCCCACGACGACGACATTGGCCATGATGATCCTCTCGGCAAGCTGGAGTGCGCGCGCCGGTATAGCGGGGCGCGGCGCGGGGGGAAACCGGAATTTCAAGCCCGGACCCCGATCGTCTTGACGCGGACACCGGTTCCGGATCGGGCCGCCTCGCAGTCTCGTCCCCTACCGTTTACGCAAGGCACTCGAACCCGAGGGCGACGGTGTGAGGCGGCCCTTCATGGCCGGGATATCCTGAACCATGCCTTGCCTGTATTTCCGCTTCCCTTTGATTTTGCAAGTATACTGTTCGGTTTGCTTTCAATCGGACCGATCACCGAGCCGCGCCAGCACCGCGCCCGTGTCGATCCCCGCGACGGCCCCCGCCACGCGCCCGCGCGGTTCGGCCAGCCGGGTGGCCACATAGGCCCCCGCCACCGCCCCCGGTGCGTGGCGCAAAAGCACCGAAGCCGTGAGCAAGGTGGCAAGACTCTCGGCGTAAAACCGCGCCTGCCCTTCCTCGGGCAGTCTGGGAAAGGTCTGCATATGCGCCTGCATCGCCGCGTCAAAGCGCCGGTCCTGCCCCGCCACCGTCGCCAGTTCGGCGCCGAGCACCTCGCCCGCCAGCGGCTCGCGGCGCAGGGTGCGCAGGATGTCGAGGCAGATCACGTTGCCCGACCCCTCCCAGATCGAGTTGAGCGGCGCCTCGCGGTAGAGCATCGGCAGGGGCGTATCCTCGACATAGCCCATGCCGCCCAAGGTCTCCATCGCCTCGTAGACGAGGCCCGGGCAGAGCTTGTTGCCGAGGAACTTGGCCAGCGCCACGCCGAGGCGCGCAAAGGCGCGCGCCGCCTCGCCCTGCCCGTCAAAGGCGCGCGCCACATGCAGGCCCAGCGCGAGCGTCCCCTCCCAGTCGAGCGCAAGATCGGCCAGAACGGCGCGCATCAGCGGCTGGTCGATGAGACGTTTCTGAAAGGCGCTGCGATGGCAGGCCCAGTGATGCGCCTCCGAGAGTGCCGCGCGCATCAGCCCCGCCGGGGCCATGGCGGTATCGAGGCGGGTGTGATGCACCATCTCGATGATCGTGCGCACGCCCGCACCCTCCTCGCCCAGCCGGTGCGCGATGGCACCGTGATACTCGATCTCGGCCGAGGCATTGGCGCGGTTGCCCAATTTATCCTTGAGCCGCTGGATATGGATGGCGTTGCGCCCCCCCTCCAGCCAGCGCGGCACAAGAAAACAGGTAAGCCCCCCCTCCGCCTGCGCCAGCGTCAGGAATCCGTCGGACATCGGTGCGGAGCAGAACCATTTATGCCCCGTGAGGCGATACTGATCGCCCTCGGCCTCTGCCCGCGTGGTGTTGGCGCGAATGTCCGAGCCGCCCTGTTTCTCGGTCATCGCCATGCCCATCGTGGCCCCGCCCTTGGCCCGCAGCGGGCGCATCGCGGGATCATAAAGCCGCGCCGTCAGCTTTGGCACCCAATCCGCCAGCAGCGCCTTGTCGGCCTTGAGCGCGGGCACGGCGGCATAGGTCATGGTCATCGGACAGCACACGCCCGGCTCCACCTGGGACATGAGATAGACCATGGCGGCATGGGTGGCATGACCGCCCTTCGCCCCCTCCCACGGGATCGCGGCATAGCCCGCGCCCAGCCCCACCTGCATCAGCCGGTGATAGGCGGGATGAAAGCGCACCTCGTCAAGCCGTCGCCCGCCCGCGTCAAAAAGCACCGCCTCGGGCGCGTGGCGGTTCGCGTCGCGGCCCATGGCGCGCATCTCGCCCGTGCCGATCATCGCCCCGAAATCGCCAAGCCGCGCCGTATCCGTCCCCGCCGCCACCGCGTGATCATTGAGCGCGGGATCATCGGCCCAGAGGTCCAGATCGCCGCGCGGCGCGGGTTGATTGGCAACCTCATGGGTGCCGAGGTGCTCATGGCCGGGTGTGCCGGGGGTCTGGGGCATCGCGGCGCTCCTTTCGGCCGCGATGCTAGGCCCTTGGCGCGGAACGCGAAAGGGGATTCACAAAACCGCAAGCCTGTGCCATTGTCACCTCGAAGCGCCCTCAGAGGCGCAGCCGGAGGCATGAGCGAAGAATGACCAAGAACACCACCGTCTGGGGCAGCCTTGCCGTGCTCTCCGTCGCGTTTTTTCTCGCGGCCTATTTCACCTTTGCCGCCGTGCAAGGGGATTACGGCCTCTTCCGCCGCGCCGAGATCGAGGCGCAAAGCGCCGAGCTGCGCGTGCAGCTCGCGCAGTTGGAAACCGAGGTGGCGCGCATGGAAATCCTGACCCGGCGGCTCTCGGACGATTTTCTTGACCTCGACCTGCTCGACGAGCAGGCCCGCGACGTGCTCGGCCTGTTGCGCGCGGATGAAATCGTGATCCGCTGACGCTGGACTGACGCCACGGCAAATTCGCCCTCGCAACCGTCGCGGGATTGGTGTAGGAATTGGTTTAGCGTTAAACCATTTCCGCCACCAAGGAGGAGCACCCGCATGGCCCCCCGGAAAAGCGCCGCGAAACCAAACGTTTCCGCCGACGATCTCAAACAGTATTACCGCGACATGCTGCTCATCCGCCGATTCGAAGAGAAGGCGGGGCAGCTTTACGGCATGGGCCTGATCGGCGGTTTCTGCCATCTCTATATCGGGCAGGAGGCGGTTGTCGTGGGCCTCGAGGCCGCCGCCGAGGAAGGCGACCGCCGCATCACCACCTACCGCGATCACGGCCATATGCTCGCCTGCGGGATGGACCCCAAGGGCGTCATGGCCGAGCTGACGGGGCGCGAGGGCGGCTATAGCCGGGGCAAGGGCGGCTCGATGCACATGTTCTCGACCGAGAAGCGCTTTTACGGCGGCCATGGCATCGTGGGCGCGAATGTGCCGCTTGGCGCGGGGCTTGCCTTCGCCGACAAATATCTTGGCAATGACCGCGTGACATTCACCTATTTCGGCGATGGCGCGGCCAATCAGGGGCAGGTCTACGAGACCTTCAACATGGCCGCGCTCTGGGAATTGCCGGTGATCTTCGTGATCGAGAACAACCAGTATGCGATGGGAACCTCGCAGAAACGCTCCACCTCCAGCCCCGACATCTACCACCGCGGCGAGGCCTTCGGCATCCCCGGCGAGATGGTGGACGGCATGGATGTGCTGGCCGTCAAGGCGGCGGGCGAAAAGGCCGTGGCGCATTGCCGCGCGGGCAAGGGCCCGTATATCCTCGAGATCAAGACCTATCGCTATCGCGGCCACTCGATGTCGGACCCCGCGAAATACCGCACCCGCGAGGAGGTCCAGAAGATGCGCGACGAGAAGGACGCCATCGAGCATGTGCGCGAGTTGCTGCTGTCGGGTGGTCACGCCTCCGAGGAGGACCTCAAGGCGATCGACAAGGACATCAAGGACATCGTCAACAAGTCTGCGGACTTCGCCAAGGAAAGCCCGGAACCCGCGCTCGAAGAGCTGTGGACCGACATCATCGCCGACGTGGCCCCGCAGGAGGAAGCCACCCAATGACCGCGCCGCAGGAATTGATCATCGAACATCTCAAGCGCATTCAGGATCGCCTCGCCCGGCTCGAAGGCGGACAAGTGGAAATCCTGTCCGAAATCCGTCAGCAAAAGGTGCATCAGGCGGCGTTCCTGCAAGGCGAGGCCACGCAGGACGGGCGCATTGCCGAGCTTGCGGCCCGGCTTGCGCGCATCGAACAGCGCCTTGACCTGCGCGACGACATCTGACGAGGAGAGACGACCATGACAACCGAAATTCTCATGCCCGCCCTCTCGCCGACGATGGAGGAGGGCACGCTGGCGAAATGGCTGGTGAAGGAAGGCGATAGCGTCAAATCGGGCGATATCCTCGCCGAGATAGAGACCGACAAGGCGACGATGGAATTCGAGGCCGTCGATGAGGGCACCATCGGCAAGATCCTCGTGGCCGAGGGCACCGAAGGGGTGAAGGTCAACACCGCCATCGCCGTGCTGCTGGAAGAGGGCGAAAGCGCGGACGATATCGCGAGCGAATCGCCCGCCCCGGCCCCCGAGCCGGAACCTCAGCCCGCCCGCGCCCCGGCGGAGGCGAAGGCGGCAAGAGGTCCCGCATCAGGTGCGGGACAGGTTCCGCCAATGGCGGAACCCGACTGGCCCGAGGGCACGGACATGCAGAAGATGACCGTGCGCGAGGCGCTCAATTCCGCCATGGCCGAGGAAATGCGCCGCGACGACACGGTGTTCGTCATGGGCGAGGAGGTGGCCGAATATCAGGGCGCCTACAAGATCACCCAGGGTCTGCTCGACGAATTCGGCCCCAAGCGCGTGATCGACACGCCGATCACCGAACACGGCTTTGCCGGGATCGGGGTGGGCGCGTCCTGGGGGGGCTTGCGGCCCATCGTGGAATTCATGACCTGGAATTTCGCCATGCAGGCGATTGACCAGATCATCAACTCTGCCGCCAAGACGCTCTATATGTCCGGCGGCCAGATGGGCAGCCCCATCGTCTTTCGCGGCACCAACGGCGCCGCCGCCCGCGTGGGCGCGCAGCACAGCCAGGATTACGCCGCCTGGTATGCGCAGGTGCCGGGGCTTCGCGTGGTGCAGCCCTATTCGGCGGCCTGCGCCAAGGGTCTATTGAAAACCGCGATCCGCGATCCAAACCCGGTTGTGTTCCTGGAAAATGAAATCCTCTATGGCCGCTCCTTCGAGGTGCCCAAGCTTGACGATTTCACCATCCCCTTCGGCAAGGCCAAGATCTGGCGCGAGGGCAGCGATGTCACCATCGTCAGCTTCGGCATCGGCATGACCTATGCGCTGGAGGCCGCCGAACAGCTGGCCGAGGACGGGATCAGCGCCGAGGTGATCGACCTGCGCACGCTGCGCCCGATGGATACCGACACGGTGATCGCCTCGGTGATGAAGACCAACCGCTGCGTGACCGTGGAAGAGGGCTGGCCGGTGGCCTCCATCGGCAACCACATCTCGGCGGTGCTGATGCAAAAGGCGTTCGATTATCTCGACGCTCCGGTGATCAACTGCACCGGCAAGGACGTGCCCATGCCCTATGCCGCCAATCTCGAAAAGCTGGCGCTGACCTCGACCGCAGAGGTGATCGACGCCGTGCGCCAAGTGACCTACCGCTGAGGAGAGACGCGATGCCAACCGAGATTCTCATGCCCGCCCTCTCGCCCACGATGGAAGAGGGCACACTTGCCAAATGGCTGGTCAAGGAGGGCGATACCGTTGCGGCGGGCGACCTGCTGGCCGAGATCGAGACCGACAAGGCCACGATGGAATTCGAGGCCGTGGACGAGGGCGTGATCGGCAAGATCCTCGTGGCCGAAGGCAGCGAGGGGGTAAAGGTCAACACGGCCATCGCCGTGCTGCTGGAAGAGGGCGAGAGCGCGGCGGATATTGGCACAAGCACCGCCAAACCGGACGCGGCCAAATCCGAGGCCCCCGCGCCCGCAGCCACCGCCGAGACTGCCACGAAAGGGGCGGGCGAGGCCCCTGCCGCGCCGAAAGCCTCCGATGGCGGGCGCGTCTTTGCCTCGCCGCTCGCGCGGCGCATCGCCGCCGAGAAGGGGCTGGACCTCGCGCAGATCACCGGCTCGGGCCCGCATGGCCGCATCGTCAAGGCGGATGTCGAGGACGCCAAACCATCCACTGCCAAGGAGGCCGCCAAACCGACCGAAAAGGCCGCGGCCCCGGCAGCGGCCCCCTCTGGCCCCTCCACCGATGCCGTGATCGCCATGTATCAGGGCCGCGAGTATGAGGAAGTCAAGCTTGACGGGATGCGCAAGACCATCGCCGCGCGCCTGACCGAGGCCAAGCAGACCGTGCCGCATTTCTACCTGCGCCGCGAAATCCGTCTTGATGCGCTGATGAAATTCCGGGGCGACCTCAACAAGCAGCTTGAGGCACGGGGCGTGAAACTGTCGGTCAACGACTTCATCATCAAGGCCTGTGCGCTCGCGCTTCAGGCGGTGCCGGACGCCAATGCGGTCTGGGCAGGCGACAAGGTGCTCAGGCTGAAACCCTCGGACGTGGCCGTGGCCGTCGCCATCGAGGGGGGGCTCTTCACCCCCGTGCTCAAGGATGCCGAGATGAAATCGCTCTCGGCGCTCAGCGCGGAGATGAAAGACCTCGCCAAACGCGCCCGCGACCGCAAGCTGGCACCGCATGAGTATCAGGGCGGCACCTTTGCCATTTCCAACCTCGGGATGTTCGGGATCGAGAATTTCGATGCCGTCATCAACCCGCCCCATGGCGCGATTCTCGCCGTTGGCGCGGGGCTGAAAAAGCCGGTGGTGGGCAAGGATGGCGAATTGACCGTCGCCACCGTCATGTCGGTCACGCTCTCGGTGGATCACCGGGTGATCGACGGCGCGCTCGGGGCGCAATTGCTGGAACAGATCGTGGGCAACCTCGAAAATCCCATGGTCATGCTGGCCTGACGCCCATATCCGGGGGCACCGCGCAACGGTGCCCCTTCAGAGCGGCGCGCGAAAGATCACGAATGCACCTGCGGCAATCAGGGCAAAGCCCACGAGGTGATTGACCGTCAGCGGCTCTTTCAGCCACAGCACCGAGAACCCGGCAAACACCGTCAGGGTGATCACCTCCTGCATGGTCTTGAGTTCGGCCGCCGAATAGACCCGGTGCCCGATCCGGTTGGCGGGCACCGCAAGCATGTATTCGAAAAGCGCGATGCCCCAGCTTATCAGCACCACGGCCCAGAGCGCGGCATGGGGAAATTTCAGGTGCCCGTACCATGCGAAGGTCATGAAGATATTGGACAGGCTGAGCAGCAGAACCGGCGCAAGCCAAGGCCAGAGCGTTGCCATTCGCGCTCAGGTCTCTTCGCTGCCGCGCACGCCCAGAAGCTGATCCATGCTGACCGAGGGCTGATCACAGCCCGCCTCGCCGACGATCTTGGCCGGCACGCCCGCCACCGTCTTGCAGGGCGGCACCTCCTGCAACACCACCGATCCGGCGGCGATGCGCGAGCAGTGGCCCACGCGGATATTGCCCAGCACCTTGGCGCCTGCGCCAATGAGCACGCCGTCGCCGATCTTGGGGTGGCGGTCCTCCTCCTCCTTGCCGGTGCCGCCAAGGGTGACCGAATGGAGCATCGAGACATTGTCGCCCACCACCGCCGTCTCGCCGATGACGATGGAATGGGCATGGTCGATCATGATGCCCTTGCCGATGCGGGCGGCGGGGTGAATATCCACGCCGAACACCTCGGACGAGCGCATCTGGTAGAACCGTGCCAGATCGCGTCGCCCCTCGCGCCAGAGCCAATGCGCGATCCGGTAGCATTGCACCGCCTGATAGCCCTTGAAGAACAAGAGCGGCAAAAGAAACCGGTCGCAAGCCGGGTCACGGTCGCGCACGGCAACGATATCGGCGCGCGCCGCAAGGCCGATGGTGGCATCCGCCGCCAGCGCCTTGTCGCAGATCTCGCGCAGGATCTGCTCGGGCATCTCGGGCGACGCGAGCTTGAGCGAAATCCGGTACGCCAACGCCGATTCGAAGCTGCCATGGTGCAGCACGCTGGAATGAATGAGGCCGCCCAAAAGCGGCTCATCGGCAATCGCCGCCCGCGCCTCTTGCGCGATCTGGACCCAGACGGGATCGAATGCGGCCAGTTTGGTCTTGATGGTGGGCACGGGGCTGGTCTCCTTCTCGGGCCTTCACTATACCAGAGGCGCTTCGTGGAGAAAATCCACTCCGGCAGAGGGGATGTAGGGCGATGGACCACGCAACGCAAACCGCTTTTCGCACACGGATCATGGCGCGGCTGGACGAGATCGACGAAGAGGACGCGCGCGGGCGCGGGGGACAGGCGACGGTGGAGCTGGATCAGCAGTCCGTCGGGCGACTGAGCCGTCAGGACGCGCTGCAATCGCAGGCCATGGCGCGCGCCACCCATGTGCGCCGCGATATCGAGCGGCGGCGGCTGCGCGCGGCGCTGGCGCGCCTCGACGAGGGCGAGTTCGGCACTTGCGAGGATTGCGGCGAAGAAATCGCCGGGGCGCGGCTGGCCCTTGACCCCGGCATCACGCGCTGCATCTCCTGCGCCAACGGATAACCGAACCGGAGGCACCATGCAGCAATCCGCCATCATCGTCAGCCACGGCCAACCCTCCGACCCGGACCCGGCGGAGGCGGAGCTTCTGGGGTTCGCGCAGAAGGTGTCACAGGCCCTGCCCGGCTGGCATGTGGGGGCTGCAACGCTGGCCAAACCCGGCGCGCTCGACGCGGCGCTGGCCGCCGCTGGCACCGCCCCGCGCATCTATCCGCTTTTCATGACCGAGGGCTGGTTTACCGGCGAGAACCTGCGCAATCGGCTGAGCGCCGCGCCCGAGGCCGTGATCCTGCGCCCCTTGGGCGTCTCGCCCGCCCTGCCCGCGCTTGCCGCCGATCTTCTGCGCGCGGAGATTGCGACGGCGGGCTGGCAAGCCGACGACGTGCGCGCCTTCATCGCCGCGCATGGCTCGGGTCGCAGCCCCAATTCCGCGCGCGACACCAATGCCTTTGCCAAGGCGCTGGCCGCGCATCTGCCGCTTGCGGAGATCCGCGTGGGCTTTGTCGAGGAGGCCCCCTATCTGGCCGACGCGGCACAGGGCTTGGGCGCGCGCAGCCTTTGCCTGCCCTTCTTCGCCGCCGAGGGCGGGCATGTGGTGGACGACATTCCCGAGGCGCTCGATGCGGCGGGCTTTGCCGGATTGCGCCTGCGCCCCATAGGCTGCGCGCCCGCCGTGTCCGGCCTTGTCGCGCGCGAAATCGCGGGCGCGGGCTGACGCACCGTTAGCGCAACCATCACCCCGTCCACGGCCTTTGCGATAACGGTTATCGCTAACATACTGAAAATCAGTCAAAAACAACCGCATTGCGGCTTCCCGAACGCGCGCGCGCCGTCTATACCGCGCGTAACCTTCCGAACAGGAGTCGCCCCATGACAATTACCGTCGGCATCAATGGTTTCGGCCGCATCGGCCGCTGCACGCTGGCCCACATTTCCGAGAGCCTGCGCAACGATATCAAGGTCGTCAAGGTCAACGCCACCGGCCCGATCGAGACCGCCGCGCACCTGATGCGCTATGACAGCGTGCATGGCCGCTTTGGCCACCCGATTACGGTCGAGGGCCGCACGCTCGATCTGGGGCGCGGACCGATTGACGTGATGTCCACCTACAAGCTTGAGGAACTGGACTGGGAAGGCGTTGACGTCGTGCTCGAATGCACCGGCAATTTCAACGACGGCCTCAAGGCCCGCGCGCATCTGGAGCGCGGCGCGCGCAAGGTGCTGATCTCGGCGCCTGCCAAGAACGTGGATCGCACCGTGGTTTTCGGCGTCAACGACGCGATGCTGCAATCGGGCGAGAAGATGATCTCGAACGGGTCCTGCACCACCAATTGCCTCGCGCCGCTGGCCAAGGTGCTGCATGAGGGCATCGGCATCGAATCGGGCATCATGACCACGATCCACGCCTATACCGGCGATCAGCCGACGCTGGACCGCCGCCACAATGACCTCTACCGCGCCCGCGCCGCCGCCATGTCGATGATCCCCACCTCCACCGGGGCCGCGAAGGCGCTTGGCGAGGTGCTGCCGGAGCTTGCAGGGCGTCTTGACGGTTCGGCCATCCGGGTGCCCACGCCCAATGTCTCGGCGGTGGACCTGACGTTCATCGCCGAGCGTGACGTGACCAAGGCGGACGTCAACGAGGTCGTGGCCGAGGCGGCAGCGGGCGCGATGAAGGGTGTTCTGGGATATGACCCGGAGCCCAAGGTCTCCATCGACTTCAACCATACCGAGGAAAGCTCGATCTTCGCGCCGGACCTCACCAAGGTCACCGGCAAGCGGCTGGTGCGGGTGCTGGCCTGGTATGACAACGAGTGGGGCTTTTCGTGCCGCATGGCCGATGTGGCCGTGGCCATGGGCCGCCTGCAATAAGACCGGCCTTCCGGACATGACGCGCCCCGGCCCCCGCGCCGGGGCGTTTTGCATTTCGGGGGCCGTGCCTCGGGGCGGATTGCGCAAAGAAAAACCGCGCCCCACGGGGCGCGGTTTTCGCAACCGTCGCAAGGGGCGATCTTACTTGATCTTGCCTTCCTTGTATTCGACATGCTTGCGCACGACGGGGTCGTATTTGCGCACTGTCATCTTTTCGGTCATGGTGCGGGCGTTCTTCTTGGTCACGTAGAAATGCCCGGTGCCCGCGGTCGAATTGAGGCGGATCTTGATGGTGGTCGGCTTCGCCATGTGTCGTCTCCTGCGGCGGATGACGTGCATCCGCGAATATCCCATGAACCCCGCCTTTTAGCGGCGCGCGCGCCCGAGTCAACCGCGATTCTGGCGCAAAGGCGGGTTGTCCGCTGTCAGTTCTGCGAGAGCTGCGTCGGCTGGCGGTAGAAGTGATGCACGCCGATGCTGGCGGTGCGCGGGAACACGCGGGCCCAACGGGGATTGACAGCGCGGGTGTGGTAATGCGTGGCCCCGTCGGTCAGACGCCGCGGCGCACCCTCGACCATCAGGCGGGCCACCCGGCTCACCTGATCAAAAGCGCCCTTGTTGGCGATGGTGTCGGAGTTGCCGTCACAGGTATAGGTGAACTGGCACTGATACTTGCGCCCCGTGCCCTGATGGATCACGCCGCAGAGCGTATCGGGAAAGGCGGTGCTGTCAACGCGGTTGAGGATCACCTCGGCCACCGCGAACTGCCCGCGCACGCTCTCGCCGCGGGCCTCGAAATAAAGCGCCTCGGCGAGGCAGTGCGTCTCGCGGTCGAGCGTGCCCACACGCTGCTGGCTGAGCCACTCTCGGGAATAGTCGATCCCGATCTCGGGGCGGCTGATATAGCTGGCCATGCGGTCGCCCGGAATGGCGCGCAGCGCGCGCGTTTCCTGTGCCATCAATTGTGTTACGGGGGTATCCGCCAGCACCGGGCCTGTCAGCCCCGCAGCCAGCGCCACGGACCACAGAATCCGTTTCATGCATCGTCTCCTTGCCTTGGACAGGCCAGCGGCCCGCCTCGTCAGTTGCGAGCGCACTAGACGAAAGCCGTCCAAAGGTCCACCCGAGCGGTCGGCAAGGCTCCGCCTATGGCGGTTTATGTCCAGAAACAAGGGCTTGTCATGTCAGATATTGCGCGTATCGGGCGGCGCGCTACCCCATCTTGTCGCGCACGGCAAGCTGTGCGGCAGCAAGTCGCGCCACCGGCACCCGGAAGGGCGAGCAACTCACATAGGTAAAACCGACATCGCGGCAGAAGCCGATTGATTCGGGATTGCCGCCATGTTCGCCGCAGATCGACAGAACCACGTCCGGGTTGGCCGCGCGCCCGCGCTCGGCGCCGATGCGCAAAAGCTCTCCGACCCCGTCGACATCGAGCACATGAAACGGGTCCTCCGGGTAGACGCCCTGCTGCACATAGGTCGACATGAACCGCCCCGCATCGTCGCGCGACAGGCCATAGGTCATCTGTGTCAGGTCATTGGTGCCGAAGCTGAGGAACGAAACCAGCGGCGCGATCTCTCCGGCGCAGAGCGCCGCGCGCGGCGTCTCGACCATGACGCCCAGCCGAAAGGCAAAGTCGCGCCCGGTCTCGTTGCGCACGGCGGCGGCCACGGCATCCACCCGCATCTTGACCAGTTCCACCTCGCGGCGCGCGCTGACCAGCGGGATCATGATCTCGGGCACGACCGGCGCGCCGTCCCGGCTGGCCTCCAGCGTCGCCTCGAAGATGGCGCGCGCCTGCATGTCATAGATCTCAGGCATGGTGATGCCCAGACGCACGCCGCGCATCCCCAGCATGGGGTTGTATTCGGCCAGCGCCTCGACCCGGCGGGTGACATCGGACACCGGCAGATCGAGCGCTTCGGCCAATTGCACATGCCCCGCCCGATCTGCGGGCATGAACTCGTGCAGCGGCGGATCAAAGAGGCGGATGCAGACCGGCTGCCCCTGCATGATGCGGAAAAGCTCCGCGAAATCCGCGCGCTGCATGGGCAAAAGGCGCTCGAGCACCGCCGCCCGGTCAGCCGGCGTGTCGGCAAAGATCATCTCGCGCATGACCGTCAGGCGGTCGGCTTCGAAGAACATGTGCTCGGTCCGGCACAGGCCGATGCCCTTGGCGTTGAAATGGCGCGCCAGTTCCGCATCGGCAGGGGTGTCGGCATTGGCGCGCACGGCGATGTCGCGGGTGCCGTCGGCCCAGCTCATCAGCGTCTGGAACGCGTCGTCGCGCGCGGCCTCCAGAAGCGGGGCCTCGCCGGCAAGCACATGGCCGTTGGTGCCGTCGATGGTGATCGTCTCGCCCGCCTTGACCACGCGCCCGTCAGGCATGGTCAGCATCTTGCGCCGGGTCTGAAAGCGGATCTCCGAGGCCCCCACCACGCAGGGCAGGCCGATGCCGCGCCCGATCACGGCCGCATGGCTGGTGATGCCGCCCCGCTCGGTCAGCACGGCGCGCGCGGCATGCATCCCGCGGATATCCTCTGTGCTGGTCTCGCGGCGCACCAGAACGCAGGGCTCGCCACGCGCCGCCGCCGCCTGCGCCTCGGCTGCCGAAAAGACGACCTTGCCGGAGGCCGCGCCGGGGCTCGCGGCAATCCCGCGCGCAAGAATGTCGCGCGGCGCGTCGGGGTCCACCTGCCGGTGCAGCAATTCGTTGAGCGCGCGCGGCTCGATCCGCATCAGCGCCTCTTCGCGCGTGATGACACCGTCCTCGGCCATCCGCACCGCAATGGCCACCGCCGCGCGCGCGCTGCGCGCCACGCGGAGGCCATCGAGAATCCAGACGCGGCCATCCTCGATGGTGAATTCGGTCTGCATCTCCTCGCGCAGCTTTTCGCGCATGAGACGGGTATGGGCGAGGATCTCGTCGAACGCGTCGGGGGCAAGCTCCTGAAGCGACGGGCCGCGCGGGTCGCGCGTGAGATAGAGCGCGTCCTCGCCGCCGCGCAGCGCGTCGCGCCCCTGGCTCTGGCTCAGGTAGCGCCCGGTGATCTGGTCGGCACCGGTGCGGCTGTCCACCAGTTGCATGACACCCGATCCGCTCTCGCCCGGTCCAAGCCCGAGCGCCAGTTCCTGCACCACAAGGCCAAGGCCCGCATCGGCGGGCGCGCCCTTGGCTTGCCGCAAGAGCCGCGCTGTCGTGCCTTCCCAGGCGCGCGCCATGGAGCGCAGCACCTCCGAAAGCTGCACCGCCGGATCCTGGGGAAATTCCTCGTCGGTCTCATCCTCATAGGCGCGCAGGGCCTGTGACAGGCCCCTCACCGGGTCATTGTCCACATCGTCAAAGATATCCGGGTCAAGCCGCGCCACATGGATCGCGTAGCCCTGAACGAAGCGCAGGTAGATTTCCGAAGCCGCGCGTTTGCCGATCTGCTCGGACAACCCCACAAAGCGCGCATCGTTGATCCCGATATTGAGCACCGCCCCCGGCCCGCCCCAATCCGGGTCCTCCGAGGAGGGGCGCACACAAAGAAGCGTGCCCGGCCCGAACGGATCGAGCAGGCGCGCCATGTCGGGCATGTCTCCGGCCGCGATCCGGTGCACGGCGGCAAAGGACAGCGCCAGCGTGCGCGGGACCGGCAGATCGAGCCGCACCAGCCGTTGCAGGCATTTCGCCCGCCCGCCATGGGTGGCGATCTGCACCGGGGCCGACGGGGTGATGAGGGTGATATGGGTCTCGTCTTGCTGCACTGCGGCACCTCTCGCTTGCCCGCACCATACGCCGCACACCGGGTATGGCAAGGGGGAGGTTGCGCGCGCGGCGCGACATCCCCCCGTCACGCAAGACCCGGACGAACCCGCTTGCGCGCGCCGCGGTGCCGGGGCACTCTCGCGCCGCCGACGGCTTCGTGAAGGGACGGGCGCAATGATCAGGGTGCGGGGCATGGAGGGGCAGCGCGCGGCGGTTCTGGGCCTCGGGCGCTCGGGGCTATCCGCGGCGCGCGCGCTCTTGGCGGGCGGGGCCGGGGTGGTGGTCTGGGACGACAACCCCGAGAGCCGCGCGCGCGCCGAGGCCGAGGGCCTCGCCGTCACGGACCTCACCCGCGCCGGGGCCTTTGACGGTATCGCCAGCCTCGTCACCAGCCCCGGCATCCCGCATCTCTACCCCGCGCCGCATCCCGCCATTGCGGCGGCCACGGCCGCGGGCGTGCCGGTCGACAACGATATCGGTCTCTTCTTCCGCTCGCTCGCCACGCCCGAGTGGGACGGGTTCGAGCAGCCGCCCAAGGTCATCGCCGTCACCGGATCGAACGGCAAATCCACCACGTCGGCACTCATTCACCACATTCTGACCGAGGCGGGCCATCCCGCGCAGCTTGCCGGGAATATCGGGCGCGGCGTGCTCGATCTCGACCCGCCCGGAGAGGGCGGCGTGGTGGTGCTGGAGCTCAGCAGCTACCAGACCGATCTTGCGCGCGCGCTTACCCCCGATATCGCCCTTTTCACCAATTTCTCACCTGACCACCTTGACCGTCACGGCGGGCTTGGCGGCTATTTCGCGGCCAAGCGGCGGCTCTTTGCGGAGGGCGGACCGGACCGCGCCGTGATCGGCGTGGACGAGCCCGAGGGGCGCTATCTTGCCGGTCAACTCTCCGAAGCGCCGGGCGATGACCGGGTGATCCGCATCTCGGTCAGCGGCAAGCTGACCGGCCCCGGCTGGACGGTCTTTGCCCGCAAGGGGTTTCTGAGCGAATACCGCAAGGGCCGTCAGGTGGGGGCCATCGACCTGCGCGCCATCCCCGGCCTGCCCGGCGCGCATAACCACCAGAACGCCTGCGCCGCCTATGCCGCCTGCCGCAGCCTTGGCCTTGCCCCGCGCGTGATCGAGGCGGGCTTGCACAGTTTCAGGGGCCTGCCGCACCGCTCGCAGCTTGTGGCCGAGGCGGACGGCGTGCGCTTTGTCAACGACAGCAAGGCCACCAACGTGGACAGCGCACTCAAGGCGCTTCTGGCCTTCGAGCGCATCCGCTGGATCTGCGGCGGTCTGGAAAAGGAGGGCGGTCTGGGCGCGCTTGCCCCCGCCCTGCCCCATGTCGCCAAGGCCTATGTGATCGGGCGCGAGGCGGCGCAGTTCGCCATGGGGCTTTCGGGCGTGGAGGCCGAGATCTGCACCACCATGGCCCGCGCGGTCGACCGCGCCATGGCTGAGGCCGCACCCGGCGAGGTGGTGCTTCTTGCCCCCGCCGCCGCCAGCTTTGACCAATACGACAATTTCGAGAAGCGCGGCGAGGATTTCATGGCCGAGGTGCGGGCCCGGCTTGGTCCAGAGGCCTGAGCGCCGCCCCGGTTCAGCCCCGGCGCGGCCTGTCGATCACCTCGGCTTCGGTCACGACCATGTCGAGGGGTTGATCCGTAGGCTCCAGCGGCAGGCCCTCGGCCTCCTGCGCGCCATAGGCAAAGCCGATGGCAAGGGTCGGGCGCAGGGCGCGCAGCCCTTGCAGCGTCCGGTCGTAGAACCCGCCGCCATAGCCCAGCCGCCCGCCCGCGCGGTCAAACGCCACCAGCGGCACTATCAGGATCTCGGGTGTGATGAAGTCATCCACCTCCGGCACCTTTGCCCCGAACGGCCCGTCGCGCAGCGCGCAGCCCGGTGACCACCTTGAAAACTGCAAAGGTAGCCCCGCCCCCTCGATCACCGGCACCGCAACAGGGCCATGCGCGGCGGCCTCGGCCATGGCGGGCAGGGGGTCGATCTCGGAGCGGATCGGCATGTAGCCCGCCAGCGGCACGCCGCGATAGCCTGCCAGCACCGACGACAAAAGGGCTGCCGCACCCGGCGGGCAGGCGCGGTGCGCGGCGGCGCGGCGGGCCAGGGCCGCCTTGCGCGCGGCGGCCTTGGCATCGGCCAGATCGCTCATAGCAGCACCAGCGAGGCAAGGCCCAGAAAGGTGAGGAACCCCACCACATCGGTGATCGTGGTCACGAACGGCCCCGAAGCAAGCGCGGGGTCGATCCCTGCGCGCTCGAGCGCCATGGGAATGGCGATTCCGCCAAACGCCGCGGCCACCAGCGTGAGCAGCATGGACACTGCGATCACGGCGGCCAGCACCGGCACACCGAACCAGACCCCCGCCACAAGCGCCATCACCACGCCGAAAACGGCACCATTGGCCGCGCCCACGGTGATCTCGCGTCCGATCATCCGCAGCGCGTTGCGCGCGGTCAGGTCGCGCGTGGCCAGCGCCCGCACCGCCACCGTCATCGTCTGCGTGCCCGCATTGCCGCCCATCGAGGCGACGATGGGCATGAGCACGGCCAAGGCGACCATCTGGTCGATCGTATCGGCGAAACGGTTGATCACCAGAGAGGCAAGGATCGCCGTCAGCAGGTTGACGAAAAGCCACAGCGCCCGGTTGCGGATCGTCACCATCAGCGGCCCGGAAAAGCCGCCCTCCTCGCCCACCCCGGCAAGGCGCAGGATATCCTCTTCGTGCTCTTCATCGAGCACGATCATCGCGTCGTCGATGGTGATGACGCCCACAAGCCGCCCGTCCTCGTCCACCACCGGCGCGGAAATCAGGTGATACTGGTTGAAGGCATAGGCGACATCGGCCTCTTCATCGGTGACCTTGAAAAGGTGAAACGTCTCTTCCACCAGATCGCGCAAGGGCACCGCGCGGCGCGAGGCCATCAGGCGCCCAAGCGTGACATTGCCCACCGGGTGCAGGCGCGGATCGACCAGCGTCACATGATAGAACTGTTCGGGCAATTCCTCGGCATTGCGCAGAAAATCGATGGCCTCGCCCACGTTCCAGTGTTCGGGGGCCATGACCACTTCGCGCTGCATGAGGCGACCGGCGGAATATTCCGGATAGGTGAGCGATTGCTGAACCGCGACACGGTCGCTGTCCTCCAGAATATCGAGGATCGCGGCCTGCTGATCGTCCTCCAGATCCTCGACCAGGTCCACCACGTCGTCGGAATCAAGCTCGCGCACCGCCTCGGCCAGAACCTCGGGCGTCAGAAGGCCGATCACCTCCTCGCGGATGGATTCGTCCAGTTCCGACAGGATCTCGCCGTCGAATTCCTGACCGTAGAGGGTGATCAGTCGGCGCCGGTCATAGGCATTGATCTGCTCGAGAAGGTCGGCGATGTCGGCGGCGTGGAGCGATTCCATCTCGGACCACAGAAGATCGCGGTCCCCGGTGTCGAGCGCATACATGATGCGCGAGATGCGCGCGCGGCTGAGCGGCGTGTCATCCTCGGCCTCGGGGGCCGGATCGGGGATCAGGTCGTCATCGGTCTCGGCCATGGTCTCCCCTTTCGCGCGGTCGGTGTGGTCCTGCGCCTGAATACGGAGTGCAGGCGCGGAAAACAATCGCAGGGACCGAGATTTACCGCGCAGGCGGACGCGCTACTTCCTCCGGACAACGAGAAAGGAGCCTCCCATGACCGATTCCGCCCGTCATCTCTCGGAGGCCATTGCCGCCATAGATGCGGCCTTCGGGCCGGGCTATGCGCGCGATCATCCGGCGCTTGTGGCCGCGTTGGTGCAGAGTGCCACCATCGAGGCGGCGGTCGCCAAGGGCTATGGCGCGCATCAGGAGGCGCTTGCGGCAGCGCGCGAGATCAGCGCGGAAATGGGCGCGACAATCCTCAAACTCAAACCGCGCATCTTCGGCTGAGATCAGGCCAGACCCGACAGGATCCTGAGCGCCGCCGCGTGTTGCTCGGGACCTGCCGCCGCGACGGCGCGGCCGCCCTCATGCACGGGGTCCCCGTTCCAATCCGTCACGATGCCGCCTGCTGCCTCGATCACGGCAATCGGGGCCTGAATGTCATAGGCCGCCAGCCCCGCCTCCACCACCAGATCGATCTGTCCGGCGGCGAGCAGCGCATAGGCATAGCAATCGAGCCCGTAACGCGTCAGTTTCACCTGCCGCGACAGGGCGGCGAAAGCGGCCCCCTCTTCGGGGCTGCCCACTTCGGGGAAGGTGGTGAACAGCACGCAGTCTGCCAGTGGCCGGCTGCCACGGGTGCGCAAGACGCGCGTGCCCTGCGGCCCGGTCATCCGCGCGCGGCCAAATCCGCCCTCGAACCGCTCGCCGATATAGGGTTGGTCAATGAGACCGTAGATCGGGCCGCTGCCGTTTGCCACCGCGACCAGCACCCCCCAGGTGGGAGCGCCCGCCATGAAGGCACGGGTGCCGTCGATCGGATCAAGCACCCAGGTCAGACCGCTTGTGCCCTCTTGCGCACCGTATTCCTCACCCAGAATACCGTCCCCGGGGCGCATCTGCGCCAGCACGTCGCGCATCGCGCGCTCGGCGGCGCGGTCGGCCGCCGTCACGGGATCGAACCCGCCCGAGGCGTGCTTGTTCTCGGTATCGAGCGCATCGCCCCGGAAATAGGGCAGGATCGCCGCCCGCGCGGCATCCGCCAGCGCGTGCGCGGTTTTCATGATCGCATCGTGATCCATTGTCCGGCCCCACCACAGTGTTCGTGGGTGCCATAGCCTGCAGGGCGGATGGCCTCAAGCCACCTCGCTCAACACGCGGGCAAGATCGAACAGGCGGCGGCGCTGGTTTTCCGGGATCGCGTAATAGGAGCGCACCAGATCGAGCGCCTCCTTGTCACCGATGATATCGGCCGGAAGCGTCGTCCCGCCGCCCTCTTCCTTGGTGAGCCCGTCGAAAAAGAACGAAATGTCCACCTCCAGCGCCTCGGCGATATCCCACAGCCGCGATGCGCTCACACGATTCGCGCCGGTCTCGTATTTCTGGATCTGCTGGAACTTGATCCCGACCGCCTCTGCCAGTTGTTGCTGGGTCATACCCGTCAACCAGCGGCGGTGCCGGATCTGCTTGCCAACATGGACATCCACGGGGTGCGGCATGTTCTTTCCTCTCGATAAACTACCTGACAATAACACGGGCGATCAAATCCCCGTGTCGACAAACGACCGCCACGCATCCCAGCAGCGTTCCCGTGACCCTACCAAAATTCCTTTGCGTTACAAGATTTTTCGCGCTTACCGCGAGGGATTTGATCAAAGGTCCCGCAATTTATGCGGGTATCTACCCGATTGGATAGATGCTTACGTAACGTCATCATCACGTCAGCATCACGCGGGCCACCGGCGCGCGAATCGGATAGACAGACCCGCAGCACCCGCTTACCCACAACGCCCAGGCAGACGAGGAGGACCCCCATGCGCGCCTATCACATCGCCCGGACAGGAGCCGCCCCCGCCATCGCCGAGATCGTCGCGTCCCCCCCCGGACCGGGCGAAATCGGCGTCAGCATCGCCGCCTGCGGGCTCAACTTCGCGGATTTGCTGATGATCGAGGGCCGGTATCAGGACACGCCCGAGGCCCCCTTTACCCTCGGGATGGAGGTGGCGGGCACCGTCGAGACACTTGGCCCCGGCGTCGAGGGGCTGGCACGCGGCGACCGGGTGGCGGTGTTCGGCGGTCAGGGGGGGCTTGCCGAATTCGGCACCTTTCCGGCGGCGCGCGCCGTGGTGCTGCCCGAGGCCATGGGATTTACCGACGCCGCGGCCTTTCAGATCGCCTATGGCACGAGCCATGTCGCGCTCGACCACAAGGCGCGGCTTCGTCCGGGCGAGACGCTGCTCGTTCTCGGCGCGGCGGGGGGCGTGGGCCTGACGGCGGTGGAGATCGGCAAGCTGATGGGCGCGCGAGTCATCGCCTGCGCGCGCGGGGCCGACAAGCTTGCCGCGGCGCGCGACGCCGGGGCCGATCACCTGATCGATGCGGCCAGGGACGATATCCGCGAGACCTGCCGCGCGCTTGGCGGCGTGGACGTGGTCTATGATCCGGTGGGCGGCGAACAGTTCAAGGCCGCGATGCGCGCCTGCCGTCCCGAGGCGCGGATTCTCAGCATCGGCTTTGCCAGTGGCGAGGTGCCGCAAATCCCCGCCAATCATCTGCTGGTCAAGAACCTGAGCGTGATGGGTCTCTACTGGGGCGGCTACCTGACATTCCGCCCCGAGGTGGTGACCGACAGCCTGCGCCGGCTTCTGAACTGGTATGAGGCCGGACAATTGCGCCCGCATGTCAGCCATGTTTTGCCGCTGGAGCGCGCGGGCGAGGCGCTCGAGTTGCTGCGCGCGCGCAAATCCACCGGCAAGGTCGTGGTCACCACCGCCCCCGGTCACGACGACAGGTAAGCCCCACCATTGACGTGCAAGCTCTGCCCGGTGGTATCGGCACCTCGGGGGCGCTCAGGCCGCGTCCGACTGCGCCGGGCGGGGCCGCGCCGCCACCGCCGCCTCGCAGCCGAAGCCCTGCCGCAGAAACCCGGCCATCGCCCCGATCAGCGGATCGCCGCCCGCGCGCGCATAGAGGTTGATTTTCTGCGCCCCAAGATCGGGGAGCGCATCGCCTGCCGCAATCGCTTCTTGCTGCGACGGGATCGAGGTCTCCAGCAGCGCCCCCACGGCAAGATCGGCGCTCACCAACGCCTCGACCGCGCGCACATCGTCCGAGATGACCGCCATTTCCCAGTCGATCCCCGCCGCATCGAGACGGCGCTCCACCACGCTGCGGAAAATGCAGGTGCGCGTGAAGGCAAGGCGCAGCGGGCGGCGCTTCCAGCAGTGCCCGCCCCGCGCCCCGCTCCAGCGCAGGGGGATTTCGGTCAGGGTCTCGCCGCCGGGCTCCACCCCTTCCTCGGTGGTCAGGATCAGGTCCATCTCGCCGCGCGCAAGCGCCGCACGCAACCGCACGGTATTGCTGGCGCGCAGGTTGACGTTGACACGCGGATAGGCGGCGTTGATCTGCTTGAGCACGCGCGGCACGACCGGGTAGACGATGTCATCCGGGATGCCGAGGCTCAACTCGCCCTCATAGACCGGCTCGGTCAGCCGCGCCACGGCCTCGTCATTGAGGTCGAGAATGCGCCGGGCATAGCGCAAAAGCTGCTCGCCCGAGGCCGTGAGCGCCACGCGCCGGTTGGCCCGGTCAAACAGCGCAAGCCCCAGCATCTCTTCCAGCCGCTTGATCTGCATCGAGACGGCGGATTGCGTGAGGTTGAGCATGGCCGCCGCCCGCGTGACGCCGCCATGATCGGCCACGGCGACGATCGCGCGCAGGGTGGCGATGTCGAGGTTGCGCATCGTTCAATCCTTGTGATGGTGCATTCCACAAACATTCATTTTCAAAATTGATCCGATTGCGCGAAAAGATCAACGCGAGAGATGGACCATGACCACCGCGTCACGTCAAGAGAAGGATAACCCATGTCGCCCCGCGCCCTTGCCCCCGCCCTGCCCTTTGACCTGCCGCACCGCTCTGCCGTTTTGCGCATGATCGCGGTCTGGCAGCAGCGCCGCGCGCTCGAGCGGCTGGATGACGCCGCGCTGGCCGATCTGGGCCTGACCCGCGCCGAGGCAAAGCACGAGGCGGGACGCCCGTTCTGGGACCTGCCTGCGTGATTCACGGGCCGTTGCGCGGCCCCCGCGCAAAAACATGCGGAAAACCGTCGGAAATACTTGAAACGCCCGCCTGCCTTGCCGATATTACCCCCAAAGCCCCGCGACGGGGTGGCCATTCAACTGGAGGTATCTATGGCAGAGTTCAACACAATCCGGACGGCGCCGGGCGTTCGCACCGCCGAGATTGACGCGGGCCTGCGCGCGCACATGAACAAGGTCTACGGCACCATGTCCGTCGGCATGCTCATCACCGCGCTGGCGGCATGGGCCATCGCCGGGCTGGCGGTGACCACCGATCCTTCGGCGGCCGCCGCGCAGCTTCCCAACGGCAAGCTGCTTTCGGGCCTTGGTGCGGCGCTTTATCTCTCGCCGCTCAAATGGGTGGTGATGCTGGCACCGCTTGCGTTCATTTTCCTTGGCTGGGGCGCTGTGATGCGCCGCGCGTCGGCTGCGGGCGTGCAGCTTGCCTTCTTCGGCTTCGCGGCGCTGATCGGTATCTCGCTCAGCTCGATCTTTCTGGTCTTTACCAGTTTCTCGATCGTGCAGACCTTTCTCGTGACGGCGATTGCCTTCGCCGGCCTCTCGCTCTGGGGCTACACCACGAAAAAGGACATCTCGGGCTGGGGCACCTTCCTGATCATGGGCGTGATCGGCCTGATCGTGGCGATGATCCTCAACATCTTTCTGCAATCGCCCGCGATGATGTTCGCAATCTCGGCCATCGGCCTGCTGATTTTCGCGGGGCTGACGGCCTTCTACACGCAGGAGATCAAGAGCACCTATGTCGCCCATGCCGCGCATGGCGATCAGGAATGGCTGGACAAGGCCGCCTATGACGGCGCGCTGAGCCTCTACATCAGCTTCCTGAACATGTTCCAGTTCCTGCTCATGTTCATGGGTCAGCAGGAATAGGTCCTGCCGAAAGATCATGTCGGGGGCCGGTCCGTGAGGACCGGCCCTTTTTCTTTGCGACCCGCGTCCTGACGTGCCACCAGGCCCGGATCGCAAGGCCGCCTGCCCGTCCTCGAAACGCAGCGATAGCGCCCCTCCCTCGGCGTCGGCCTGTCCTGCGCACACCGATACCGGCCTAATGCGTTCGTCTCGGGGGCACGGCAGAAGCCGTTTACAGACAAGGCGATTTCGGTAGAATAGGGGGGAGTGGAGCAGGAACAGACCGCCGAAGAATGCGCCGATGAGGCGCGGGATTGGAGGTGTGCGATGTGGACCAGTGCGCTTGACCGGCTGTTGCGCCATTTCTTCCGCCAGGGGCGGCTTCATGTGACATATCCCGACGGGGTGCGGCGCAGCTATGGCCCCGGCGATGGCCCCGAAATCTCCGTGGCGATGAGCGACCCGAGCCTGCCGCGCCGCATCGTGCTTTCGCCCGACATGGGGGTGGGAGAGGGGTATATGGACGGCTCCTTCACCGTCGAGGGCGATGATGTCTACGGCTTTCTCAGCCTTGCCATGGTCAACATCGCGGCACAGGGACAGCCCGCGTTCCGCCGCCCGCTGGAGGCGCTGCGCTGGCTCAAGCGGCGGTGGGATCAGTTCAACCCGGCGGCGCGCGCACAGGCCAACGTGGCGCATCATTATGACCTGTCGGGCGATCTCTACGATCTCTTCCTTGATGCGGACCGGCAATATTCCTGCGCCTATTTCGCACGTGAGGGCATGACCCTGGAAGAGGCGCAAGAGGCCAAGAAACAGCATATCGCCAAGAAGCTGCTGATAGAGCCGGGGATGCGCGTGCTCGATATCGGCTGCGGCTGGGGCGGTATGGGGTTGATGCTCGCGCGCGACTTCGGGGCCGATGTCACGGGCGTCACCCTCTCGCGCGAACAGCACGCCATGGCCAACATGCGCGCCGAAAAAGCGGGGCTGGCAGACCGGGCGCGGTTCGAGTTGATGGATTACCGCGACGTGACGGGACATTTCGACCGCATCGTGTCGGTGGGCATGTTCGAGCATGTCGGCGTGCCGCATTACGACGCCTATTTCGCCACGGTGCGGCGGCTTCTGGCCGATGACGGCGTGGCGCTCATCCACACGATCGGGCGCGCGGGGCCGCCTGCGGCGACAAGCCCGTGGATCCTCAAATACATCTTCCCCGGCGGTTACTGCCCGTCCATGTCCGAGGCGGTGTCGGCGGTGGAGCGGCACAAGCTGGTGACCACCGATGTCGAGGTCTGGCGTCTGCACTATGCCGAGACGCTGCGCGAATGGCGCGCGCGGTTCGAGGCCAATATCGACAAGGCGCGCGCGCTCTATGATGATCGGTTCTGCCGGATGTGGCGCTATTACCTCATTGCCAGCGAGCTGACCTTTCGGCTCTACAATCAGGTGGTGTTCCAGTTCCAGATGACACCGAAACAGGACGCGGTGCCGCTGACCCGCGACTACCTTTATCGGGACGAAGCGGCGGGGCTGAAGCGGGCGGCAGAATAGCCGCTCATGTCACCGGCGCGGCAAGGCGGGCAAAGCGCGCCTTCCACAGCGCCTCCTCGTATTCGCCCGCGGCCGTGCTGTCATGAACCACGCCGCCCCCCACGTCGAGCCGCGCCGCGCCCCCCTCCAGCATCAGCGTGCGGATGGCCACGTTGAATTCGGCGCGCCCATCGGGGGCGGCCCAGCCGATGGTGCCGCAATAGATGTCGCGCGCGCGCGCCTCGACCCCGGCGAGGATCTCCATCGCGCGGATCTTGGGCGCGCCGGTGATCGAGCCGCAGGGAAAGAGCGCGCCGAGGATCGCGGCAAGGCCCGTGCCGGGCAAAAGCCGCGCGGTGATGCGCGAGGTCATCTGGTGGACGGTCTCATAGCTCTCGACGGTGAAAAGCTCGGGCACTCGGACAGAGCCGGACAGGCTCACCCGGCTGATATCGTTGCGCAAAAGGTCCACGATCATCAGGTTTTCGGCGCGGTTCTTCTCGTCCGATTGCAGGAAGAAGCGCCGCCGCGCATCCTCGGCCGGGTCGGTGCTGCGGGGTTGCGTGCCCTTCATGGGGCGCGTCTCGATCCCGCCTGCGGCATCGGTGCGAAAGAAAAGCTCGGGCGAGCGCGACAGGATCGCGGGCAAGCCGTCGGCCTCGATCAGGGCACCATAACGCACCGGCTGCACTGCGGCGAGCGCGGCAAAAAGCGCCTGCGCGCTGCCGGTGGCGGCAAGGGCAAGCGGAAAGGTCAGGTTGGCCTGATAGATGTCGCCCGCGCCTATCAGCGCGTGAACCCGCGCGAAGGCCTGCGCATAGCGCGCGGCGTCCCATTCGGGCCGTGCGCGGCCCAGTGCGGCGCGACAGGCGGCCAGCGCCGCCGCCGCCTGCGGGCCATCATAGACCCCGAACTGCAAGAGCGGCAGGCGGCGGCGTGCGGGCATCAGAGGCAAAAGGCGCGGCTCGAGCGCGAAGCCCATCTCGTAGCTGGCAAAGCCCGCGACCCAGGCCCCACCCGCCCGCGCCGCATCGAGCGCGGCAAGCGCAGGTGCCACCTCCGCCGCCTCCTGCGCCACGATGAGGCGCTCGGGGGCAGCAAAGGCGCAAGCCGCCCCGTCGGGGCCGTGGTCGAACCTGATCCGCATGATGACTCCGCCAGCGTGGTAGGGGCTATTTAGCCTTGCTACCCGCACGCGCCACCCACAAAAACGTCGCTTTGCCACGGATTCGCGCAGGGGGATGGCGTTGACAGCGTGGCTGGCGCGCGCGACGCTGGCGCGCGAGGGGCGTGCACGGAGCGGGGACATGGCAGCGAGGGTCAAACGGCACACGGGGGCAGCCGTGCTTGCACTCTTGGCAGGGGCCGCGGGGGCCGGGCCGGTTTCGCTCGGGTTCGAGGGACATGGTGCGGGCGCGGCCCCGCCCGAGATGGCCGAGGACGGATTTCGCCTCGTGACGCGCAACCTTGTGATCTCGGGCCCCGGCAAATCGGGCGACGGCACCGACGGGCCACATGAAATCGAGGGCGGGATGGACGCACCCGGCGCGCTGGCGATCCTGCGCGACGCGCCCTTCACCTTCGTCTCGCTCGACTGGCAGGCCGAGGCGGGCACGCCGGTGATCCGGGCCGAGGGCTATCTGGGCGCACATCTGGTGGCGCGCGAGCAATTCACCACGCCCGAGGCCAGTTACGTGACCTTCGAGGCCGGGGCGCTGGCCGGGCAGGTGATCGACCGGCTGATCCTTTATCCGCAGCGCGATGGCGCGGGGATGGGCGCGCTCGACCGGGTGATTCTCGATACCGCGCCGGAGGGTCCGGGCATGTCCTGAGGGCCGGTCGGCAATGCCCCTTGCGCCCCGGCGGACGATAGCTATAACCCCCGAGAATTTGGGCGCGCGGCCCCTTCGGCCCGCGCCCGCTGCCAGCCGTCAGGGGACCGACATGCCGAAGAGAACCGATATCAAATCCATCATGATCATCGGCGCGGGGCCCATCATCATCGGACAGGCCTGCGAGTTCGACTATTCCGGCGCGCAAGCCTGCAAGGCGCTGCGCGAGGAAGGCTACCGCGTCATCCTCGTGAACTCCAACCCCGCCACGATCATGACCGATCCGGGGCTGGCGGACGCCACCTATATCGAGCCGATCACGCCCGAAGTGGTGGCGCGCATCATCGAGAAGGAACGCCCCGACGCACTCCTGCCCACCATGGGCGGGCAAACGGGCCTCAACACCGCGCTGGCGGTGGCCGATATGGGCGTGCTGGAAAAATTCGGCGTGGAGTTGATCGGTGCCAACCGGCAGGCCATCGAAATGGCCGAGGATCGCAAGCTCTTCCGCGAGGCGATGGACCGGCTCGGCATCGAGAACCCCAAGGCCACCATCGCCAACACCATGGAAGAGTGCATGGCGGCGATTGATTACGTGGGCCTGCCCGCGATCATCCGCCCGGCCTTTACCCTTGGCGGAACGGGGGGCGGCATCGCCTATAACCGCGACGATTACATCCATTTCTGCAAATCCGGCCTCGATGCCTCGCCCGTGAGCCAGATCCTGATCGACGAGAGCCTTCTGGGCTGGAAGGAATTCGAGATGGAGGTGGTCCGCGACCGCGCTGATAACGCGATCATCGTCTGTTCCATCGAAAACGTCGATCCGATGGGCGTGCATACGGGCGATTCGATCACCGTGGCCCCGGCGCTGACGCTGACCGACAAGGAATACCAGATGATGCGCAACGGCTCGATTGCCGTCTTGCGCGAGATCGGGGTGGAGACGGGCGGCTCCAACGTGCAATGGGCGATCAACCCCGCAGACGGGCGCATGGTGGTGATCGAGATGAACCCGCGCGTGTCGCGGTCTTCGGCGCTGGCATCCAAGGCCACCGGTTTCCCGATTGCCAAGATCGCGGCCAAGCTGGCCGTGGGCTATACGCTGGATGAGTTGGACAACGACATCACGAGGGTGACGCCCGCCAGTTTCGAGCCGACGATTGATTATGTCGTCACCAAGATCCCACGCTTTGCCTTCGAGAAGTTCCCCGGAGCCAAGCCGCATCTCACCACCGCGATGAAATCGGTGGGTGAGGCGATGGCGATTGGCCGCACCATCCACGAGAGCCTGCAAAAGGCGCTCGCGTCGATGGAGACGGGCCTCACGGGCTTTGACGAAATCGCCATCGAGGGTGCCCCCGAGAAGGCCGCGATTACCCGCGCCCTCTCGGTGGCCACCCCTGACCGGATGCGCACCATCGCGCAGGCGATGCGCCATGGCCTGACAGATGACGAAATCAACGCCGCCACGGCCTATGATCCGTGGTTCCTCGCCCGCATCCGCGAGATCGTGGAGGCCGAGGAACGCATCCGCCGCGACGGCCTGCCGATGACCGAGGACGGATTGCGCCGCCTCAAGATGATGGGCTTTACCGATGCGCGGCTGGCCACGCTGACGGGCCGCGACGAGGATCAGGTGCGCCGCGCGCGCCGGAACCTTGGCGTGCACGCCGTGTTCAAGCGCATCGACACCTGCGCCGCCGAATTCGAGGCACAGACGCCCTATATGTATTCCACCTACGAGGCCCCGATGATGGGCGAGGTGGAATGCGAGGCGCGCCCCTCGGACCGCAAGAAGGTGGTGATCCTCGGCGGCGGCCCCAACCGGATCGGACAGGGGATCGAGTTCGATTATTGCTGCTGTCACGCCTGCTTCGCGCTCTCGGACGTGGGCTACGAGACGATCATGATCAACTGCAACCCCGAGACGGTCAGCACCGATTACGACACCTCCGACCGGCTTTACTTCGAGCCGCTCACCTTCGAGCATGTCATGGAAATTCTGCGCGTGGAGCAGGAGCGCGGCACGCTGCACGGGGTGATCGTGCAATTCGGCGGGCAGACGCCCCTGAAACTCGCCCGCGCGCTCGAGGCCGAGGGCATCCCCATTCTCGGCACCACGCCCGACGCGATTGATCTGGCCGAGGACCGCGAGCGGTTTCAGGCGCTCGTTACCCGGTTGGGGCTGAAACAGCCGCATAACGGCATCGCCAGCACGGATGCGCAGGCGCTGGCCATCGCCGAGGAAATCGGCTTTCCGCTGGTGATCCGCCCGTCCTACGTGCTGGGTGGCCGCGCGATGGAGATCGTGCGCGACATGGCCCATCTGGAGCGCTACATTTCCGAGGCGGTGGTCGTGTCGGGCAAGAGCCCGGTGCTGCTCGACAGCTATCTTTCGGGGGCCATCGAATGCGATGTGGATGCGCTCTGCGACGGCACCCGCGTTCATGTGGCGGGCATCATGCAGCATATCGAAGAGGCGGGCGTGCATTCGGGCGATAGCGCCTGTTCGCTGCCGCCCTATTCGCTGCCGCGCGGGATCATCGACGAGATCACCCGCCAGACCGAGGCGCTGGCGCGCGCGCTTGGCGTCGTGGGCCTGATGAACGTGCAATTCGCGGTCAAGGGCGATGACATCTACCTGATCGAGGTGAACCCGCGCGCCAGCCGCACCGTGCCGTTCGTGGCCAAGGCCACGGATTCGGCCATTGCCTCCATCGCCGCGCGGCTCATGGCGGGCGAAAGCCTTGAGGCATTTCCGCATCGCGGCCCCTATCCGCGCGATACGCGCCCCGGCACCCTGCCGATGGCTGACCAGATGACGCTGGCGGACCCGGACATGCCGTGGTTCTCGGTCAAGGAGGCGGTGCTGCCCTTTGCCCGCTTCCCCGGCGTCGATACGATCCTTGGCCCCGAAATGCGCTCTACCGGTGAGGTGATGGGATGGGACGTGTCGTTCCCGCGCGCCTTTCTCAAGGCGCAGATGGGCGCGGGCGTGACCCTGCCCGAAGGCGGCACGGTGTTCGTGTCGGTGCGCGACAGCGACAAGACCGCGCAACTGATCGACACGGCGGACATCCTCACCAGCCTTGGCTTCGCGCTTGTCGCCACGCGCGGCACGGGTGCCTTCCTCACGGAGAAGGGGATCGCCTGCGAGGTGGTCAACAAGGTCTATGAGGGCCGCCCCAACATCGTGGACATGCTCAAGGATGGCGCGATTGCTCTGGTGATGAACACCACCGAGGGCGCGCAGGCGGTCGAGGACAGCCGCGAGATCCGTGCGGTCGCGCTTTATGACCGCATCCCCTATTTCACCACGCTGGCGGGCTCTCACGCGGCCGCACAGGCGATCCGGGCACGGCGCGAGGGCGTGCTCGAGGTGATGCCGTTGCAGGGTATACCGGCCTGATCGGCGGGCTCCGTCATCGCCTGACGGGGCCTGTCAAGGCGGGCGCGCGATGCCGGTTCCGAACGCCGGAATTCCGCTTTCGTGCGCTATGCATGCTGCGCTGCAACACCTTGCCGAAAACGCATGAATAAAACTGTTTCCAGCCATTGTGCGGACAGAAATTTCCATTATGTGGCGGGTGTGATCGACAGGCCGGTCGCGCGATGACAACCCTCAGGATACGGAGGCCAAATATGACCCGCGACGAATTGAACCGCGAACTGCGTATGCACTCGGCCTCCTGGCAGGCCGTCGTGATCGTCTATGGCGCGATCATCGGCACCTTTGTGCTGTCGGCCATGGCGATCCTCTGACGGAACAGCCCTCCGGCCCTGCCGGACCCTGCCCCACGGATCACTTGTCCGAAAAACGTCGCCGGAGTGCCGCCAAAAGCGGCGATCCGGCCTGCGCGGCCAGAAAGTTGTAGCCCGTGTAGGGATCGGTCTTGCGCGCCGCGATGGCGGCGAGATCGGGCATGGGAACCAAGCCCGTATCTATGGAAAACAGCCGCATATCGGCGTCCTGAAGAAGGCGCGCGCTGACCGTGCAGGCCGGATCGTTGCCGTGGTCCTCGTAGATCAGCACCGCCCCTTGTGCCAGCGCGCGCGCAGCCCCGTCGATGGCGGCACTCTCCGCCCCCTCGATATCGAGCTTGATCACCGCGGCCACGCCCTCGGGCACGAGGTCGTCAATGGCCAGCGTCCGCACGGTCTCGATCTTGTCCACGGCCGCCGCCGGGGTGTCGCCCATCAACCGCGCCGAGGCGTGGCTGAGATGCGTGTTCACAAAGCGGAGCGTCTGGCCCGAGCGCGCATGGATGGCGGCCCGGTGCAGGGTGACGTTGGGCAGGTGCGCGGCATTGGCCCGCAATTCGGCGAAGGTGGCCGCCGACGCCTCGACCGCGATCACGCGTGCAAAAAGCGGCGCGGCGCGGGTCGTCCACCAGCCCTTGTTCGCCCCCAAATCGCAAAAGAGCGGCGTGGCCCCGGCACAAGCGCGCAGGACGGCGGCAACCTCGGGCTCGTAGGGCGCACGATAAAGCGCGAAGCGGGTCCAATAACCGTCGCCGAGCGCGATGCGGAACGGAGGCGCGTCACCCTCGTGGACAGAAACGGCGTTACCTTCGGGAAACAATCGCGCAAGGCCCCGCGCGAACCGGCCATAAAGGCCGCGCGTCACGGCAAGCCGGAAGAGCGCCATCAAAAGGTGATACTGGAGCCGTGCCGAGCGAGATGAGAAGGTAAGCCTGGTCATCGGCCTGACCTAACCCGGCGCGCGCGCCAAGGCCAGAGGCGCACACGCGCGCCACACGCGCTTGTGCATCGAGTTTTAGTGCGAAACGGCGCGGGGTTTCCCAGATTTCTGACATGAAACCGGCGCATCCCGCGCCCGCATGAAAGGAGACCCCCATGTTCAAACGTCTTTGCTCCACCGCGATCATCTTTGGCGCCGCAGCCCTCGCCCCGCCCGACATGGCGCAGGCGCAGGGCCTGACCTGCCTGCCGCGCGCGGCCCTCATCGAGCGGCTTGAAGGGCGCTACAAGGAACATCTCGCCGGGGGCGGGCTGCAATCCCCGCAACAGTTGCTCGAGGTCTGGGCCTCGGACGAAACCGGCAGTTTTACCGTCTTCGTCACGCGGCCCGACGGGGTCAGCTGCATCGTCGCCACGGGCCAGCACTGGAACAGCACCACCGCCACCGCGCCCGAAGGCGTGGCCGGATAAACGCGCATTGCCCATCGGGGGGGCCGGTGCTATCTGCCATGCAAATTTGCATGGTAAGGAGCCACCCCCCGATGGCACAGGATTACATCGTCAAGGACATCACGCTTGCCGCCTATGGCCGCAAGGAGCTTGATATCGCCGAAACCGAAATGCCGGGCCTGATGGCCCTGCGCGCCGAATATGGCGAGGCAAAGCCGCTCAAGGGCGCGCGGATCGTGGGCAGCCTGCACATGACCATTCAAACCGCCGTGCTGATCGAGACGCTGACCGCGCTTGGCGCCGATGTCCGCTGGGCAAGCTGCAACATCTTCTCGACGCAGGATCACGCAGCGGCGGCGATTGCCGAGGGTGGCACGCCCGTGTTCGCAATCAAGGGCCAGAGCCTTGAAGAGCACTGGGATTATCTCGACCGCTCGTTCCAGTTTCCGGATGGGCCGAACATGATCCTCGACGATGGCGGCGATGCGACGCTCTACGTGCTGCTTGGCGCGCGCGCCGAGGCGGGCGAGGAGATCATCCCGGTGCCGCAATCCGAGGAAGAAGAGGTGATCAAGGCGCAGATCGCCAAGCGCATGGCCGCCAGCCCCGGCTGGTTCACCAAGCTGCGCGACCAGATCAAGGGCGTGTCGGAGGAGACCACCACCGGCGTGCACCGTCTCTATGATCTGCACAAGCAGGGCCAACTGCCCTTCCCGGCGATCAACGTCAACGACAGCGTGACCAAGTCGAAATTCGACAACAAATACGGCTGCAAGGAATCGCTTGTGGACGGTATCCGCCGCGCCACCGACACGATGATGGCGGGCAAGGTTGCGGTCGTGATGGGCTATGGCGATGTCGGCAAAGGCTCTGCCGCGTCGCTGCGCGGCGCCGGTGCCCGCGTCAAGGTGACCGAGGCCGATCCGATCTGCGCGCTTCAGGCGGCGATGGACGGGTTCGAGGTGGTTCTCTTGGAGGATGTGGTCGCCACGGCCGATATCTTCATCACCACCACCGGCAACAAGGACGTGATCCGCATCGAGCATATGCGCGAGATGAAAGACATGGCGATTGTCGGCAATATCGGCCATTTCGACAATGAAATCCAGGTGGCGGCCCTCAAGAACCACAAATGGACCAACATCAAGGAACAGGTGGACATGATCGAGATGCCCTCGGGCAATCGCATCATCCTGCTCAGCGAGGGGCGTCTTCTGAACCTCGGCAATGCCACCGGGCACCCGTCCTTTGTCATGTCGGCGTCCTTCACCAATCAGGTGCTGGCGCAGATCGAACTTTGGACGAAGGGCGATCACTACGGCAACGAGGTTTACGTGCTGCCCAAGCATCTCGATGAAAAGGTCGCGCGGCTGCATCTCGACCGGATCGGTGTCAAGCTCACGCAGCTCAGCCCCGAACAGGCGGCCTATATCGGCGTGTCTCCCGAGGGCCCTTTCAAGCCCGAGCACTACCGCTACTGAACGGCGCGCGAAAAGAGATCGAGGGCCGGATCCTGTGGGTCCGGCCCTTCGTATGTGTAGCCTGCGGATTGCACCACGCGGCGCGACGCGGTGTTCTTGGGGTGGATCCGGGCGAAGATCGTGTGGATATCGCCCGCTTCGGTCGCCGCAAAGGCCGTGTAGGCGCGCACAAGATCGCGGCCAAACCCCCGACCCCAATAGGCGCGGCCCAACCAATAGCTGATCTCGGCGCGGCCTTGCCCCGCGAATTCAAGCCGCGCCTGCCCGATGGGCGCGCCCCGGTGCGTAACGGCGTGGACCATGTGATGCGGGCTGGCATTGGCCAACTCGACAAGTGTGGCGGCATTGGCACGGCTGAGTGGGGCGGGATAGGGCTGCGGCAGAAAGGCCCAGACCTCCGGATCGTCGAGCAGGGCATGGAACCGGTCAATATCCCCGCTCCGCCACGCGCGAAAGCCCAGACGCGCGGAGGCGGAGGGCACAATCGCCTGCGTGTGAAAATCGTCGATGGCCCCCGATGGCACCCAGCCCGTTTGCGCGGGATCATAGGCAAGCGGCAGGCCCGCCGCATGACAGGCGGATTGCCGTTCAGGGCAAAGCGGGCCGTCAGAGCGGCGGCGCGTGGGGTTTTGCGGCAAACCGATTTCGGCTGTGATCGTCTGGCTCATGGCGTCGGGTCTCCGGCGTCGAGTCAAGGTTCAAAGACCTTTCTTTCACTTAAGAACTGTTTTCCGCCGTTCAAGACATGCGCGGGGAAGAGGCTGCGCGTTTTCCCTTTGCGGCCCGCGCCTGTCTGGGTATGTTTCCCGCGGTGCGTTCGTGCGGGCGCGGTGAATGGCCGTCCGGGAGGCGCCGGGACATAGGGAGTGATTTCATGGGAAAACGTGACGATCTGATTGCGCGCTACGCAGACGATTTGCGCAACAAATGCGGGATGGAGCCGGATATGGCCCTGCTCACCAAGGTGACCATCGGGTGTGGCCCCGCGATCTACAACGCCGATGCGGCGACCGTGGCGGCGGGACAGCCCGCAGAGCTTGAAACGGTCAAGACCAATTTCCTGATCAGGAAGCTGGGCCTTGCCGACAGCCCCGCCTTGACGGATGCGATCAATCAGGTGCTGGAAACCTACGGCCGGTCCGAGCGCAACAAGTATCGCGCGGTGGTCTATTACATGCTGACCAAGCATTTCGGCAAGGAAGCCGTCTACGGCTGAGCCCAATCAGGACGCGTCGCGCAGATCGCCCGTGTCGAGCACGGGCGACGCATCCAGCGCGTCGGCATCGAGCATGGCTGCGATGCGTTCGAGCGAGGCGACAAGCTGCGCCTGCTCCCAATCGGCAAGCGCCTCGAATTTCCGCACATAGCGCTGTTGCAGCGCATCGGGCGCGCGGCGGATCGTGTCGCGCCCGCGCGGCGTGATGACGATGTTCGTCTGTCGGCGGTCGGCTGCGGATTTCTCGCGCGTGACCATGCCGTGTTTCACAAGCTTGTCCACCAATGAGGTCACCGTCGCCTGGCTGACGCGCATCCGGCGCGCGATGTCGGTGGCGGTGGTCTGGCCGCGCTCGGCGACGATTTGCAGCACGCGGAACTGCACCGCAGTCACCCCAGCCGCATTGGCGAGTTTCTGTCCGTAGATCTCGGTTGCGCGCAGGATGCGGCGCAGCGCGATCAGGCTCTGGTCAGTGCGATCCATGCGGCCTCCTTTGGTGATCGAAGCAATGGTCGCAAAGCTTTCACTCAATTGCAATCTCTGGCCCCCTGTGGTCTTTAATTCGCATATTGAACATTTAAATTACGGATTATTCCCCGAAAACCACCGTTTTTAGACTTGTTTGACGGAGATGTGATATTTTCGGATCAGGTGTTGATTTTATAAGCTAAGTATTTTATTTAGTCAATCAAAGCAACAACAGAGGCCTGCACTCATGCGACATGCGATGGAAATGTTTCGAAAAACCATGCCTTCCCTGCGCAAGCCGGGAGCAGAGGACGGGGCCGCGATCTGGCGCCTGATCCGCGAGTGCAAGCCGCTCGACGAAAATTCCATGTATTGCAACCTGATCCAGTGCGACCATTTCCGCGACACCTGCATCGTCGCCGAGATGGACGGTGAGATCGTGGGCTGGGTGTCGGGCCATCTCCTGCCGGACGATCCCGAGACGCTTTTTGTCTGGCAGGTCGCCGTTTCGGAAAAGGCGCGCGGCACCGGTCTTGGCACGCTGATGCTGCGCGGGCTTCTGTCGCGCGAGGTGTGCAAGAACGTGACGCGGCTGCAGACCACGATCACCCGCGACAATGCCGCGAGCTGGGCGCTCTTTCGCAAGTTCACCAGCATCAAGGACGCCGCCCTGACCAGCGCGCCCTATTTCACGAAAGCACAGCATTTCGACGATCTGCACGACACCGAATACATGGTCACGATCACCATGAAAGAGCGGATGAAAAAGGCGGCCTGAGCCTCGGGCCCCCTCTCCGCCATCCCCCGATCACATGAAGGAACATGCCATGCCGACTGAGCAATCAGACGATCTTGAAATCTATGCCCGCCGCGAGAGCGAGGCGCGCAGCTATTGCCGCAGCTTTCCCACGTCCTTCGTCAGGGCGACCGGCTCGGAACTGACCGATGCGACGGGCCGCACCTATATCGACTTTCTCGCCGGGTGCTCGTCGCTCAACTACGGGCACAATGACCCGGACATGAAGGCCGCGCTGATTGACCATATCACCGCCGATGGCATCACCCACGGCCTTGACATGCACAGCGGTGCCAAGGCCGATTTCCTGCGCGCGTTCGAGGAGATCATCCTGAAACCGCGCAACATGGACTACAAGGTGATGATGACCGGCCCCACGGGCACCAACGCGGTCGAGGCCGCGATGAAACTGGCACGCAAGGTCACGGGTCGGCGCAACATCATTGCCTTTACCAACGGGTTTCACGGCATGACCATGGGCGCGCTGTCCTGCACCGGCAATGCGGGCAAGCGCGCGGGCGCGGGCGGCGGATCGCTCTGCGGCACCACGCATATGCCGTTCGAGGGTGCCTTTGGTGCGGATGTGAACAGCCTGCGCATCATCGAGGAAATGCTCGGCAACCCGTCAAGCGGCGTCGATGCGCCCGCCGCCTTCATCATCGAGCCGGTGCAAGGCGAGGGCGGGTTGAACGCTGCCTCCACCGCCTTCATGCAGGGCATCGCGCGGATCGCCAAGGATCACGGCGCGCTGCTGATTGTCGATGACATTCAGGCCGGCTGCGGGCGCACGGGCACCTTCTTCAGCTTCGAGGAAATGGGGATCGAGCCGGATCTCATCCCCATGGCCAAGAGCTTTTCCGGCATGGGCCTGCCCTTTGCCGCGCTCTTGATCAAGCCCGAGCATGATATCTGGGGCCCGGCCGAGCATAACGGCACGTTCCGGGGCAACACCCATGCCTTTGTCACCGCGCGCGTGGCGCTGGAGAAGTTCTGGAAGGACGACACCTTCCAGAACGAGGTGGCCGAAAAGGCCGCGATGCTGCGCGACGCGCTGTCGCGCATCGCCGACACAATCCCCGGTGCCCGCCTCAAGGGGCGCGGCATGATGCAGGGCGTCGATGTGGGCTGCGGTGATCTGGCGGGCGCTATCTGCGCGCGGGCCTTTGAGAAGGGCCTCATCATCGAGACCTCGGGCGCACGCGATGAGGTGGTCAAGGTGCTTGCTCCGCTGACCACGCCGAAAGACACATTTGCCAAAGGGCTGGACATCCTCGCGCAGGCGGTGCGGGATGTGACCGAGACCCAGAAAATAGCTGCGGAGTAACGCAAAATGATCGTCAGAGACTTCAACAAGATCATCGAGGAAGAACGCAACCGGGTTGTTTCGGATGCGCAATGGTCAAGCGTGCGGATGCTGCTCGCGGATGACGGGATGGGGTTTTCGTTCCACATCACGTTCCTCGAGCCGGGATCGGAACACACGTTCGAATACAAGAACCACTTCGAGAGCGTCTATTGCATGCAGGGCAAAGGCTCGATCACCGATCTGGCAACTGGCGAGACGCATGAGATCAAGCCCGGCGTCATGTATGCGCTCGACAAGCACGACCGCCACACCCTGCGCGCCGACGAAGAGCTTGTGATGGCCTGCTGCTTCAACCCGCCGGTGACCGGCAAGGAAGTGCATCAGGCCGACGGCTCCTATTCGCTCGAAACAAGCTGAGAGGGTCGGGGCGCAAAGCCCCGGCATGAGGGATATGACATTTCCAACCCATACCGTCGAGAAAATCGGCGGCACGTCAATGAGCCGTGTCAATGAACTGCTGGACACACTGTTTATCGGGGACCGGACGGGCGCGGCGCTTTATGGGCGCGCGTTCGTCGTCTCGGCCTTTGGCGGCATCACCAACCTGTTGCTGGAGCACAAGAAATCCGGGCAACCGGGCGTCTATGCGCGCTTTGCCAACAACGATGACGATCACGGCTGGCTTGATGCGCTGACCGAGGTGGGCCACGCGATGCGCGCCGCGCATGGCGACATCCTCGACAATCCCGGCGACCGCAGCATGGCCGATGAATTCGTGCGCGAGCGGATTGAGGGCGCGCGGTCCTGCCTCTTCGATCTGCAACGGCTGTGTTCCTATGGGCATTTTCGCCTTGGCGATCACATGATGGTCATCCGCGAACTGCTCTCGGGTCTGGGCGAGGCGCATTCGGCCTTTGTCACCACGCTTCTGTTGCAGCGCGCGGGCGTCAATGCGCGCTTCATCGACCTCAGCGGCTGGCGCGACGAGACCGAGCATACCTTGGCCGAGCGGATTGCGGCGGGGTTGAGCGATGTGGATCTCGAGACCGAAATGCCCATCGTGACCGGCTATGCGCAATGCAGCGAAGGCCTGATGCGCGAGTTTGATCGCGGCTATTCCGAGGTCACGTTCGCCCGCATCGCCGCCCACACGGGCGCGCGCGAGGCGATCATTCACAAGGAATTTCACCTCTCCTCGGCCGATCCGAAACTGGTGGGCGAAGACGCCGTGCGCAAGCTGGGGCACACCAATTATGACGTGGCCGATCAGCTCTCCAACCTGGGGATGGAGGCGATTCATCCCAAGGCCGCCAAGACCCTGCGGCAGGCCGAGGTGCCCTTGCGCGTCACCAACGCCTTCGATCCCGGCGATCCCGGCACGCTGATCGACGATCAGCCGACCGATACCCCGGCGGTCGAGATCGTGACCGGTCTCAAGGTGGTTGCGCTGGAATTGTTCGAACAGGACATGGTGGGCGTCAAGGGTTATGACGCCGCGATTCTCGACGCGCTCAAGCGGCACAATGTCTGGATCGTCTCCAAGACCTCGAACGCCAACACGATCACCCATTACGTGCAGGCCTCCTTGAAAACGGTGCGGCGCGTGGCGCGGGATCTGGAGGCGCTTTATCCGGCGGCGCAGGTTTCCGCGCGGACCCTCGCGCTTGTGTCGCCCATCGGGCGGGATCTCAAGGGGCTGAAGGTGCTCAGCCGTGGCCTCGTCGCGTTGGAAAATGCAGAGATCGACGTGGTTGCCGCCCATCAGACGCCGCGCGGGGTGGATGTGCAATTCGTGATCGGGGCGGGAGAGATGGAGCAGGGCATTATCGCCCTTCACCGCGCCCTGATCGAAGGGAGCGCCCCGGTGGCGCGGATGGTCAAGGCGGCGTAAAGGTCAAAGGCCCGGTCGCGGATCGACCGGGCCAGCCCTTTCGGATCAGTTCACCTTTTCGGCGTCGATCACGTCCTTGTCGGACGCCTTGTAGGCGCTGGAGATGGCGATGCGGCGGGGCTTGAGGGCCTCGGGCACCTCGCGCTGAAGCTCGATATGGAGCATCCCGTCGGCATGGCTGGCCCCGGTCACGCGGACATGATCGGCCAGTTGAAAGCGCCGCTCGAACGCGCGGGTGGCGATGCCGCGATGCAGATAGGTGCGGCCCTCATCCTCCTCGCGCTTGCGCGCCGTGACCACGAGCGCGCCCTCCTTGACCTCGACGCCCAGATCCTCGGCGGCAAAGCCCGCGACCGCGATCGAGATGCGATAGGCATCATCGGCGGTCTTTTCGATGTTGTAGGGCGGATAGGTCGGCTGGCTCACGTCGCTGGCCATCACCCGGTCAAGCAGGTCGGCGATCTGGTCAAAGCCGACGGTGGCCCGGTAAAGCGGTGCAAGATCGAAGTTACGCATGGTCATCCTCCTTGAAGCGATAACAATTTTGCCTTCCCTCACGGGACAGGCGCATCTGCCCGGCCCGTAATGGCACCGGGACCACACAGATTTGGGAAGGGGAAAGCGGCCTGTCAAGACCCCCGAAAGACACCTCAGGGCCGTGCGAAACGCGCGCCAGAGGCCTGCCCCTGCCCGACCGTGGCGCGCTTGAAGCCGGGTGCCGCAGGGCTGGCCCCTTGGGCGCGCAACGCGCGCTTGAGATCGTCGACAAGCGCGGGAAGGTCCATCCCGAACGCCACCTGACGCCCCGCCGTGGTGCCGCCGCTGACCAGCGACAGTATCCGCGCGCGGCTGCCGGAGCGGGCAAAGACCGGCGCGCCCGAAGAGCCGAAGATCACGTCACAGTCGAACGCCATCAACCCGTCCTGCTGCCACAGCATCCCGCAATCGCGCTGCCAGGACGGGGCCTCGTCGCGGTCGCGGCCATAGGACACAAGGCTGACCCGCTGTCCGGGCGCGGGCGCGCCATGAAGGGCAAAAGGCGCGGCCACGGCGCTCGGGATCGGGGTGGCAAGGCGCAAAAGTGCGGCGTCGCGGCGCACATTCTGCGCCGCCATGCCGCTGGCCGGGTCGTAACCCGCCGCCACCACATAGCCGCTGATCCCGCTTTCCGCGATCGCCACCCCGTCCCGCAGCCCGGCACGAAAGCGCAGGCTGCCCGCGCGCACGGGCGCGCGGCTGCGATCATAAAGGCAATGCGCCGCCGTCAGCACCTGATCGGGCGCGATGAGCACCCCGGTGCAATAGCCCGCGCGCCCGATATCGAGCCGCCCGACCGCCTCCCACCCGAAAAGCTGATCACGCTGCGTCAGCCGGTCCAGCCCGCTTTGCGCCAGCGCCGCGCCGCCCGTCATCAGCGCCAGCACAAGAGCAAAAAGCCCCCTCACGGCCGCGCGAATTTGGCGCCCGTGTCGCGGCGCGTGCCCGAGGACAGCATTTTCGGCGCGGCCTCCTGAAAGACGCCTTGCCCCGCATCAAGCGCCGCGCGCAGGGTGTCGAGCGGCTCGAGCAGTTGCGTGCCGAGCGCGACCTTGCGCCCGTCAACCTCGGCCATGGCCGACACCACCGAGACAATGCGCGCGCGGCCCCCCTCGAACGAAAACACCGGCGCGCCGGACGCGCCGTAATTCACATCGCAGGACATGACCAGAACCCCGTCCTGTCGCGCCAGAACCTCGCAGACCTGTTGCAGGGACGGGGCCTCGGACCGGTCCTTGGCATAGCTCACCACACCGATCTGCTGGCCCTTTCGCGGGCGTTCGTCGGTCTCGAACGGGGTGACATGGCTGTTGCGGATCGGGTGATAGAGCTCCAGCAACGCCACATCATTGCGCACGCGCTCAGAGGTGACCTGGCCTGCAAAATCATAGGCGGGATGGGTGACGGCCCGCCGCACCGAGCGATAGGCAGCGGCGCGCCCGTTGCGCCAACCTGCCATGAATTCGATCCGCGCCGGATCGAGTCGCGCGCCGGTCGTCTTGTCATAAAGGCAATGCGCCGCCGTCAGCACCAGATCGGGCGCAATGAGGGCGCCGGTGCAGAACCCGCGCCCGCCCAGTTCGAGCCGCCCCACCGCCTCCCAGGCGCGGGCGGCATCGCCCATGTCAAGCCGCTCGAGGCGGCTGTCCTGCGCGGCCAGCGGTGAGGCAAGACAGACAAGAAGGGCAAGCGCACGCAGCATGGTCTCTCCGGGTCCGCGAATACCCTTTCCGGCTAGCAAGGGTTCTGGGCCAGAATATGACCGCGTTCAGCGCAGAATGGGAACCCCCGAAAGCCCCCCGGCCGCGCGCGACATCGCAGGCGGCTGCGGCCCGCCGGTGGCCCAGTCGAGCAACTCGACGGTGTGCACCACGGGCACGGCCGTGCCCGAGCCGATCTGCATCATGCAGCCGATATTCCCGGCGGCGATGATATCGGGCTTGACCGCCTCCAGCGTGCGCAGCTTGCGCTCCTTCAACTGCTTCGAGATCGCGGGCTGCATCAGGTTGTAGGTCCCGGCCGAGCCACAGCACAGATGGCTGTCGGCGGGCTCGGCCACGGTGAACCCGGCACGTTTCAGCAGGTCCTTGGGATAGGTCTTGATCTTCTGCCCGTGTTGCAGCGAACAGGCGGCGTGATAGGCCACCGTCAGGCCCTTGTCGCCGCCCTCCGGCAGATCGAGCCGCATCAGAACCTCGCTCACATCCATCGCGATGGCGCTCACCCGCGCGGCATCTGCGGCCAGCGGCTCAAGCCGGAACATATGCCCGTAATCCTTGACCGTGGTGCCGCAACCCGAGGTATTGATGACGATGGCATCGAGGCCTTCGCCGTCCATCTCGCGCGCCCATGCGCGGATATTGCGGGCCGCCGTGGCGTGGCTCTCGGCGGTCTTGCCCATGTGATGCGTCAGCGCCCCGCAGCAGCCCGCACCTTCGGCCACCACCACCTCGCAGCCAAGCCGGGTGAGCAGGCGAAGGGTCGCGTCGTTGATATCGGTGTTGAGCGCACGCTGCGCACAGCCCGTCATCAACGCCACCCGCATCTTGCGCGCGCCCTTCGGGGCAAAGCTTTGCGGGTCGTCATTCCGGCTGACGGGGGGAATGTGTTTCGGGGCCATCTCCACCATGGCGCGCAGGCGGGCATCGGGCATCAGCCGCGCAAAAGGCCGCACGATCCTGGCCCCCAGAAGCGCCACGCGAAACCGCATCGGATAGGGCAGGATGCGCGCCAATATCCAGCGCAGGGCGCGGTCGCCAAGGGGACGGCGATACCGCTCCTCGATATATTCGCGTGCCTGATCGACAAGATGCATGTAATGCACCCCCGACGGGCAGGTGGTCATGCAAGCCAGGCACGACAGGCAGCGGTCGATATGTTTCACCGTCTTTTCGTCCGGCACGCGGTCGTTTTCCAGCATGTCCTTGATGAGGTAGATCCGCCCCCTCGGGCTGTCCAGCTCGTCGCCCAGCACCTGATAGGTGGGACATGTCGCGGTGCAGAAGCCGCAATGCACGCAGGACCGCAGGATCTGGTTGGCGCGGGCAATTTTCGGATCGGCCAGTTGCGCAGGCGTGAACTCGGTTTTCATGCTCTCTCCCTCACACGCGCGCCATCAGGCCCGGATTGAGCAGGCCGCGCGGATCGAACCGCTGCCGCAGCCCGGCCTGAAGCGCCGCCACCGGCGCGGGCAGGGGATGGAAGGCGTCGGCCCCGTCGCCCCGCACCCGCGTGGCATGACCGCCTTTGGCATCGACGCCCGCGCGGATGGAGTTCGCGCGCCCCTCGGGCGCCAGCAGCCAGACAAGGCCCCCGCCCCAGTCATATAGCGCCTCGACCCCGGCAAGCCCGGCCACGATGCCGGGTGCGTCCGAGGGCTTGACCGAGAGCCGCCAGACATCGCCCGCGCGCCCGTGAAAGGCGGCCACGTCGCGGATATCGCGCCAGGTGGCCGCCACCGCGTCGGGATCGTCCTCCACCGCCACCGCACCGAACGGGGCAAGGAGCGCCGCCAGGCGCTCGGCCCGGTAGGCCACCGACGCGGCAAAGCCCTCGATGCGCAACACCGTCCCCCTGCCCGGCAGATGCGCCGCCCCCGTGACCTCGAAGGGCGAGCCGAGCGCCCGGGACAAGGCCGTGACCGCCTGCGCATCGTCCAGCCCGTCAAGGCGCAACGTCGCCGCCATCTGCGGCGCGGGCAGAACCTTGAGCGCCACCTCGGTCAGCACACCCAATGTGCCGTAACTCCCGGCCATCAGCTTCACGAGGTCATAGCCGGTGACATTCTTCATCACCCGCCCGCCATTCTTGACGATCCGTCCCGCCCCATCGACAAAACGCACGCCCAGAAGGAAATCGCGGCAGGCCCCGGCCTGCACGCGGCGCGGGCCGCTGACATTGGCCGCCACCACCCCGCCGATGGTGGGCGTGCCCGCTGTGCCCAGCAGCCCGCGATGGTCCATCGGCTCGAAGGCAAGGCGCTGCCCTTCTTTCGCCAGCGCCGCCTCGACCTCCTCCAGAGGCGTGCCCGCGCGCGCCACCAGCGTCAGCGCGCCCGGTTCGTAAAGCTCGATCCCGCGCATGGCCGATGTGGACAGTCGCGCGCCATTGGTCGCGCCCCCGACGGGCCGCGTGCCGCCGCCCTCGATGCGCAACGGCCCGTCCGCCGCCTTGATGATTGCGGCCAGTTCGGCCTCTGTCTGGGGTGTCATTTCACTGTTCCAAAAATACTCGAATCAATCGCTCTCAGGCGGCGCGCCGCCCTTGGGAGGCCTCGAGCGGAAAGACCTTGGCCGGGTTCAGAAGCCAGCCCGGATCGAACACGTCCTTGACATCCATCTGCGCCGCCAGATCGTCGGGTGCGTATTGATGCGCCATCAGGTCGCGTTTCTCGATCCCCACGCCATGCTCGCCGGTGAGGCAGCCGCCCACTTCGACGCAGAGCTTGAGGATTTCGGCACCGAATTCCTCGCAAAGCTCCAGATCGCCCGGCTTGTTGGCATCAAAGAGGATGAGCGGGTGCATGTTGCCGTCGCCCGCATGGAACACGTTGCCCACGTCAAGGCCATATTCCTTTGACATCTCACCAATGCGGCGCAGCACCAGCGGCAGCGCGCTCACCGGGATGGTGCCGTCGAGGCACATGTAATCGTTGATCTGCCCCATCGCCCCGAACGCGGATTTGCGCCCCAGCCATATCTTGGCACTTTCCTCGGCCGATTTGCTCTGGCGCAGTTCCACCGGGTCGTGGCGGCGGGCGATCGCCTCGATCAGCGCGAGTTGCGCGTCGATCTCCGTATCCGATCCCTCGACCTCGACGATCAGCAGCGCCTCGCAGTCAGGGTATCCGGCATGGGCGAAATCCTCGGTCGCGCGGATGCAGGGGCGGTCCATGAACTCGATCGCCACCGGCAGCACGCCCGCCTTGATGATGTCCGAGACACAGGCCCCGGCGACCTCATTGCTGTCGAACCCGATCAGCACGGGGCGCGCGCCCTCGGGCTTGCGCAGGATGCGCAACGTGGCCTCGGTCACCACGCCCAACTGCCCCTCGGAACCGCAGACAAGGCCCAGCAGGTCATACGCCGCCGCATCGAGATGCGCGCCGCCCAGCTCCACCACCGTGCCGTCCATCAGCACCATGGTCACGCCCATCAGGTTGTTGGTGGTGACACCGTATTTGAGGCAATGCGCGCCGCCCGAATTCATCGCGATATTGCCCGCAATGGCGCAGGCAAGCTGCGACGAGGGATCGGGGGCATAGAAAAATCCGTGTTCCTCCACCGCGCCGGTCACGCTCAGATTGGTGCGCCCGGTCTGCACGCGGATCAGGCGGTTGTCGTAATCGGTCTCCAGCACCGCGTTCATGCGCGCGACGCCGAGTATCACGCTGTCCGCCGTCGGCAGCGCGCCCCCCGCGAGTGAGGTGCCGGACCCGCGCGGCACCACCGGCACGCCCATCTCATGACAGATCGCCAGCGCGTCCGAGACCTCCTGCGTCGAGCCGGGCAGTATGGCGACCAGCGGCGGACATTTGTAGGCGGTGAGCGCGTCGCATTCATAGGCGCGGGTTTCCGCCGGGTCCGAGATCACCGCGTCAGCGGGCAGGACCTTGAGCAGCCGCGCCACAAGTTCGGCCTTGCGCGACAGGATCGCCGGGTTCGGAACGGGCATTTCCATGAGCATCTCCTGATATTGGTAAGTTTATATAACCAATTTGACCCCAAGGCGAGTCCTTTTTTCCCGCCTTGCGCGCGAAGCCTTGCATGGGCTCGCGTGCTCGGGCAGTCATCGCACATGGACTGGGTCAAGATCATTCATATTCTCTGCGTCATGGGCTGGATGACGTCGATTTTCGCCGTGCCGCGCGCCCTCATCTACTGGCACCGCGAATGGGACCGGCTGGGCGAATTCGGCCCGCTCGGGGATCTGACGATCCGGCTCTACCGCTTCTCGCTTGGCCTCGGGATCATCGCCATCGCCACCGGGCTTTTGCTCGCGCATTGGCTGGGCTGGCCGGGCTGGACGCATCTCAAGATCGCGCTGGTGCTGGCGCTGGCGCTGCATTACGGCTGGACCGGGCGGCTGGTGCTGCGCGCGCGGCGGGGCGTCTTCACCGAGAGTGACCGCTACCTGCGCGTTTTCAACGAAATCAGCGTGTTCGGGGCCATCGCGGTGCTCTGGACCGTGGTCGTGCAGCCGTTCTGAGCGATGGAGGTGCTGGCGCAGGCGCTTGGCCATTTCACCACGCTCGACCTGTGGGCGGTGGCGGCGCTGATCACAGGATGGGCCTGTGTCACGCTTCTGATCGAACACGCGCCCGCGCGGTTTCCCTCCACGTCGAACCTGATGGCGCGGTATCGCCGCGAATGGATGGTGCAATTCGTCGCCCGTGATCCGCGTATCTTCGATTCGCAGGTGATCGGACAGCTGCGGCAGGGCACGTCGTTCTTTGCCTCGGCCACGCTGATTGCCATTGGTGGCGCGCTGGCGCTTCTGGGGGATGTGGAGCGGCTCATCGGAATCGCGGACGACCTGACGGCCGGCACCGATCCGGTGATCGTCTGGGAGGTGAAGATCCTGACCATCATCATCTTCCTGACCAATGCCTTCCTGAAGTTCGTCTGGGCCAATCGCCTTTTCGGCTATTGCGCCGTGGTCATGGCGGCGGTGCCCAATGACCCTGCGGACCCCGCCGCATTGCCGCGCGCACACAAGGCCGGCGCGATCAACATCACCGCCGCGCGCGGCTTCAACCGGGGTTTGCGCGCGCTCTATTTCGCACTGGCGGCGGCGGCCTGGCTGCTGGGACCCTGGCCGCTTTTGCTGGCGGTGGCGCTGACGCTCGGGGTGCTCTTGCGGCGCGAATTCGCCTCTGAATCGCGCGCGGTGCTGATGCGCCCGGATAAGTGACTGCGCGGCGGAAAAGTTTGCGTTATAATGGCGTCATGAGACATGTGCTTGCCCTTTGTGCCTGCCTTGCCGCCACTCCCGCGATGGCGGCAGAGCCGGAAATCGTCGATGCCACCCTGACGCGAACCGATGCGGCCTATCGCGTGGATGTGACGATCGCGCATCCGGATACCGGTTGGGATCACTATGCCGACGGCTGGGAAGTGCTCGATGCCACGGGCACGCGCCTTGGCTATCGCCTGCTCCATCATCCGCATGTCAACGAACAGCCCTTTACGCGCTCGCTCAGCGTCGATCTACCCGAGGGCACACGAGAGGTCTTCATCCGCGCGCATTGCTCGGTGGATGGCTGGGGGAAAGAGCGGTTGCGCGTCGTCATCGCACCGTGACGCGCGATCACGCCCCCTGCCCTGCCGCCACGCCCCGGCGGCGCGGGCCGACAAGCGCCACAAGCGCAAGGATCACGCCAGACACGGTGGCGATCATACCCGCCGCGCTGACCGCGCTCTGATATCCGAGCCAGAGCGGGCCATAGCCCGCCAGCACATAGCCAAGCACCGCCGAGAGCGTGGCAAAGCCAAGGCTCCACGCCACCTGCCCGCCCATCCGGTCGGTCATCAGCCGCGCGGCGGCGGGCGGACAGATGAACATGGCGATGACGATGATCGAGCCGACCGCATCGAATGCCGCCACCGCCGCCATCGCCGCCACGGCCACGAGCGCCAGCGACAGCGCGCGCACCGGCAGGCCAAGTGTGCGGGCAAATCCCTCGTCGAAAGTGGCGATCACCAGCGCGCGCCAGAGCACACCGGTAAAGAGCGCCACGGCAAACGTCACCACCGCCATGCGCATCAGTTCGGGCGGCAGGCCACGCAGCGCCTGCGGATCGAGCAGCGCGCCCCAGCCATACCCGTCAAGCCAGATCAGGCTTTCGAGATTGCCGTAAAGCGCGTGCTGCACGTCAAGATGCACGCCCGAGGCGGCGCTTTGCTCCAAGAGCAGCACGCCACCCGCAAACATCGCGGTAAAGACCACGCCCATGGCCGCCCCCGGCTCGATCCGCCCCAACCGCCGGATCACCTCGATGAGCAGAACCGACACCAGCGCCGCGCCGCCCGCGCCCAGCATCATCGGCACCGCCGCCACCCGACCCGAGAGCAGGAAGGCCACGACGATACCGGGCAGCACCACATGGCTGATGGCGTCGCCGATGAGTGCCTGCCGCCGCAACAACAGGAAATTACCCGGCAGCGCGCAGGCAATGGCCGCAAGCACGCCGATCACCAGCGGCGCGAGCGAGAGCATGACAAATTCCGCCCCCATCACAGCGCCCCCTCCGGCCCCAGATGCCTGTCGAGCGCGGCCAGTTGATCGGGGGTCAGCACCTCGGACAAGGGGCTCAGCCCGTCATGGCGCGCGGCCGCGGCCTCGAATTCCGGCAGGCTGCGCAGCATGTGCCAGCGTCGCTCGTCAAGACGCGCGCGCGCGGCTTGGGCACGGCCCGCCTCCGTCGCCACCCCGTCGGCGCGCACAAGGCCCCGGCGGGCCAGCAGCCGCAGCGTCAGCGGCTCATAGACCGGATGGCCACTGGCCAGCGCCAGAAGTCCTTGGCGCAGATGCACCCGACGCTGAAACCGCCAGTGGCGCAGCCCCGCCGCCAGCACGCCGCGCGCGGGCGCACAGAGCAGCGACAGGATGAAGAGCGCGAAACTTGCCAGCACAATGAGCGGCCCCGTGGGCAGGTCCGGGGCCGTGGCCGAGATGGCCGCGCCAAGATAGCCCGACAGCCCGCCGAAGGCCCCCGCCAGCAGCACGATCACCCCGACCCGCTCGGACCAGAGCCGCGCCGCCACCGGCGGGATGATCAGCAGCGCCACGATCAGCACCACGCCCACCACCTTGAGCCCCACCACGGTGACGGCAAGCGCCAGCCCCATCATCGCCAGATCGACCGCGCGCAGGTTGATCCCCTGCCCCGCCGCGTGCCCGGGATCGAAGGCCACGGCCACCATCGGGCGGCGCAGCAGCACCACCAGCGCCAGAACCGCAGCACCACCCGCCGCGATGCTCAGCGCCTCGGCGCGCAGCATCCCGGCGGTGGCCCCCAGAAGGAAGGTCTCAAGCCCCGCCTGCCGCCCGGTTTCCAGCACCTGCACCACGGTCAGAAGCACCACGCCCGCGCCGAAGAACACCGACAGAACCGCGCCGATGGCCGCGTCCTCATGCAGCCGCGTGCGCGCCGTGAGCCAGGACACACAGGCAAGCCCCAGCCCCGCCGAGACCGCCGCGCCCAGCATCAGCCCCGGCAGGAACCGCCCCTCGCCCCCCAGCGCCACCATCACCAGAAACCCCGCCACCACGCCGGGCAAGGTGGCGTGGCCGATCGCGTCGCTCACCAGCGCGCGGCGCGCGAGATAAAGAAAAACCCCCGTCGCCCCCGCCGCGATCCCGAGCATGGCCGCGCCCAGCGTGACCAGCGTGGCGTTATAGCCAAGCCCGAGGCCGAGAGCCTGCCAGAGCATCTCAGACCGCCTGTTGGACAGCGCCCAGCCGCCCGCCATAGGCCGCGCGCAGGTTGGCCTCGGTCATGACCTCGGCCACGGGCCCCTCGGCGATGGCCGAGATGTTGAGAAGAAAGGCACGGTCGAAATAGGCGGGCACGGTGGTCAGGTCATGATGCACGGCCACGACGGTCTTGCCCGCGTCGCGCAGGCCCTTGAGCACGCCGATGATCGCGCGCTCGGTGGCGGCGTCGACCCCGGCGAAAGGCTCGTCCAGCAGGTAGAGATCGGCCCCTTGCGCCAGCGCGCGGGCAAGAAAGACGCGCTGTTGCTGGCCACCCGAAAGCTGACCGATCTGGCGGGTGGCAAAGCCCTCCATCCCGACGCGCGCGAGGCTTTCCAGCGCGCGGGCACGGTGACGGGGGCGGATACGGCCCAGAAGGCCCAGATCGCGGTAAAGCCCCATCATCACCACGTCGATCACGCGCGCCGGAAAATCCCAGTCCACGCTGGCGCGTTGCGGCACATAGGCGATGCGCGCGCGCACCCGGTCAAGCGGCGCGCCAAAGGCCGTGACCTGCCCGGAAAGCGGGCGCAGGATGCCGAGCGCGGCCTTCAGAAGGGTCGATTTCCCGGCACCGTTCGGGCCGACGATGGCCGTCATCTGGCCCGCCTCAAAGCTCACGTCCACCGAGAAGACCGCCGGTTTCTCGGCATAGGAAACCGTCAGGCCGCGAATGGCCAGAGGGTTTTGATCAATCGTTTTTTCGCGCACCAGTTCGAGTGCCATGGTCATCCCCCTGCCGCCAGCTTGCCGTTGAGGCCGCGCGCGGGCACCCGTCCGCCAAGGGCGTGGGCAATGGTGGTGATATTATGGTCGATCATGCCGATATAGCTGCCTTCATAGGTGCCGGGAAGGCCCATCGCGTCCGAGAACAACTCGCCCCCGATGCGCACCTCGTGGCCGCGCGCCGCCGCGCCTTCGATGAGGGCGCGGATATTGCGCTCCGAGACGGTGCTTTCGACAAAGACAGCCCGAATGCCGCGCGCGACCAGCATCTCGACCAGTTCACCGATGCGGGCGAGGCCCGCCTCGGATTCGGTCGAGATGCCCTGAATCCCCTCGACCTCGAACCCGTAGGCGCGGCCGAAATAGCCAAAGGCGTCATGAGCCGTCACCAGCACGCGCGCCTTGGTCGGGACGGTGGCGAGGGTGTCGCGCGCATAACGGCCGAGCCGGTCAAGATCGGCACGCAAGGCGCGGGCATTGTCGGCAAACTCCCGTTGCGCCTCGGGCCGCGCCCCGGACAGGGCAACGGCAATCCCGTCGGCCACATGCCGCCAGAGATCAGGCACCATCCAGACATGCGGATCGAACCGTCCCGCGTAATCGGGATGCGCAATGCGCAGACCTGGGGGCACCGCCTCGCCCACGGCAACGACCGGCTGGCGCGCGCCGAGACGGGCAAGGAAATCCTCCATCTGCGCCTCAAGATAGAGCCCGTGCCAGAGCACCAGATCGGCGCGGGTGAGTGCTGCGATGTCGCTGCGGGTCTGGCGAAAGGAATGCGGGTCGATCCCCGGCCCCATCAGCGCGCGCACGCTGACCGCATCGCCACCGATCGCGCGGGCGGTATCGGCGATCATGCCGGTGGTGGCGACAACGTCCAGCGGCGCGGTGGCCGCGCGCGCGGCCCCGACCCCCGCGAAGGCGGCGGCAAGGGCAAGCAGGTGGCGGCGGCCCAGGTGCCCGAGAGGCACGCCTGTTTCGCGTCGGACTCGCATGGGTATCCTGTCGGTGCTGTGTGACATGGCTGGAATATGCGAGCCGCTCGCAACTTCGTCAAGTAGATTGCGACTTAGTCGCATGTGCAAAGTGCAATTTCCACCTCCCTGCGGCGGAATGTGATGCATTTCCCGGCACCGACATGAAACCTTGTCTCGACGGCGACGCCACGGCTGGTCTAGGCTCATCACAAAACGAGCCTCCGGGGGCCATAGCGGGGAGACGACGATGTTGGGGGTGATCGCACGGCGGCTGGCGCTTGGTCTCGTGACCGTGTGGCTTGTCTCGGTGATCATCTTTCTGGGGGTCGAGGCCCTGCCCGGCGATGCCTGCACCGCCATTCTCGAACGCGACGCGCATGGCGAGGCGCTTGACGCCTGCCGCAAGGCGCTTGGCCTTGAGGTGCCCGCACTCGAGCGTTACCTGAGTTGGGCGGCGGGCGTGGTTCAGGGCGATTTCGGCATGTCAGCGAACGGGCAGGAAAGCATCGCGCAGATGGTGGGCTACCGGGTGCGCAACTCGCTTCTGCTGGCGGCGGGGGCGCTGGCCGTTGGCATCCCGCTGGCGATTTCGCTGGGTGTCATCGCGGGGCTGACGCGCGACCGCTGGCCGGACCTTCTGTTCTCGACCGGCGCGATTTTGGCCATGACGATCCCGGAATTCGTCGCCGCGACGATCCTGATCCTCATTTTCGCGATCTGGCTGGGCTGGGTGCCCGCTATCGTGCTGACCCCCGCCGATGCGCCGCCGCTGGAGTTCTTTCCCGAATTCATCCTCGCCTCGACCGTGCTGACGATGCTGATGATCGCCCATGTGATGCGGATGATCCGCGCCTCGGTGATCGAGGCGATGGCGAGCGATTATGTGCAGATGGCCACGCTCAAGGGCGTGCCCTACTGGCGGGTGGTGTTCCGGCACGCCCTGCCCAATGCGCTTTTGCCCGCGATCAATGTCATCGCGCTGACCGTGGCGTGGCTCTTGGGCGGCGTGGTGGTGGTGGAAGTGGTGTTCAACTATCCCGGTCTCGGGCGGCTTCTGATCGACGCGATCTCGAGCCGCGACCTGCCGGTGGTGCAGGCGATCACGATGATCGTGGCGGCGACCTATGTGGCCGTGAACCTCGTGGCGGACTTGTTGAGCCTGATGCTCAACCCGCGTCTGCGCAGCCATCAGGCGCGGCGATGAGCGCGCTGGCCGCCACGCGGGGCAGGCGCGCGGGCACGCTCCTGCGCGAGGTCGTGGCGCGGCCCTCGGGTGCAATCGGCGTCACGCTGGTGGTGATTCATGCGCTTATGGCGATCTTCAGCCCGTGGATCGTTCCCTATGACTACAAGGCGATGGAGGCCACGCTCACGCTGGCCGAGCCCTCGGCGGCGCATTGGCTGGGCACCGATCATCTGGGGCGCGACGTGCTGTCACGCGTGATGCTGGGCGGGCGCGAGGCGCTGGTGATCACCGGCATCGCCACGCCGGTGGCGATGCTCTGGGGCGGGCTTGCGGGCGTCTGGCTGGGTCTGCGCGGCGGCTGGGTCGATGAGGTGGCGATGCGGCTGGTGGATGCGTTCCTCGCGCTGCCGGGTATCCTGCCGCTTCTGGTGCTGATCACGGTCTTTGGCACCGGCGGCGAGGTGCTCTTGCCGACGCTGGCGTTTTTCTTCGGCATCCCGGTGATCCGCGTGGCGCGCGCGGCGGCGCATGAGGTGGTGGCGCGCGATTTCGTCTCGGCGGCGCGGGCGCGCGGGCACCGGCCCTTTGACATCGTGCGGCGCGAAATCCTGCCCAATGTCACCGACACGCTGCTGGTCGAGGGCGCGATGCGCTGGTCCTGGATGCTGCTCGGGTTTTCCGCGCTGTCGTTTCTGGGCTTCGGCGTGGCCCCGCCGCGCCCGGACTGGGGGCTGATGATTTCCGATGCGCGGGTCTACATGTCGCTTGCGCCCGTGGGCGTGATCGCACCGGTGCTGGCGCTGTCCTCGCTGATCATCGGCATCAACCTCACTGCCGATGCGCTGGCCAAGACGCTTGGCCTTGACCGCAGCCGCAAGGCGGTGATCTGAGATGGCCGCGCGCCCGCTTCTTGATATCCGCAAGCTTTGCGTCGGGTTCCGCAGCCGCGCGGGCACGGTCCTGCCGGTTCTGCACGAGGTGGACCTGAGCGTGTGCCGGGGCGAGAGCCTTGGCATCGTCGGCGAGAGCGGGTCGGGCAAGAGCACGCTGGCGCTCGCGGCCATGGGCTATCTGCGGCACGGCCTGCAACGGCTCAGGGGCGAGGTGATCTATGACGGGCGCGACATGTTCGGCCTGCCGCCTGCGGAGCTTGCGCGCATCCGGGGGGGCAAGCTGGGCCTCATTCCGCAGAATTCCGGGCAGGCGCTGACGCCCACGCAGCGCATCGGCGCGCAGATCGGGGAGGCGTTGCGCCTGCATTGCGACCACGACCCCGCGACCCATCACACGCGCGCCTGCGCGCTTCTGGAACAGGTCCGCCTGCCAGAGCCGGAAACGACCCTGCGGCGCTATCCGCATGAACTGTCGGGCGGGCAGCAGCAGCGGGTGGCGATTGCCATGGCGCTGGCGGGAGAGCCGGATGCGCTTTTGCTCGATGAGCCGACCACCGGGCTCGATGTGACGACACAGGCGCATATTCTGGACCTCTTGCGCGATCTGGCGCGCGAGCGGGACATGGCCATGGTCTATGTCAGCCACGATCTGGGGGTGATCGCGCGGGTCTGCGACCGGGTGCAGGTGCTTTATGCCGGCGAGACGGTGCTGACGGGGCCTGCCCGCGCGGTGCTGCGCGCGCCCGCCCATCCCTATGCGGCTGCACTGCTGGCGGCGATTCCCCGGCTTGGCGCGCAAGGTCTGCCAAGCGCATTGGACGGGCGGCCGCCCGGCCCTGATGTGGCGCGCAATGGCTGCGCCTTTGCGCCGCGCTGCACGCTGGCGACAGAGGCGTGCCGCGCCGAGCGGCCCAACATGGCCACCACCGAGGACGGGCAGGCCGCGCGCTGTCTCTTTCCCGGCGAGGCGGTCGCGCGCGGTGCGGGGCGCGACGCCCCGGCCTGCGCGGCGGACAGCCCCTGCGCGCTTTCGCTCGACGGGGTTTCGGTGCGGTATGACCGGCCCGGTTGGCTGGCGCGGCTGCGCGGGGCTGCGCCGCCGCCCGCCACCGTCGAGGGGATCACACTTGACTTGCGGCGGGGCGAGACGCTTGGCCTTGTCGGTGAATCGGGCAGCGGCAAGTCCACGATCCTGCGCGCCATCGCCGGGCTGTTGGCACCCGCCTCCGGAGGGATCGCGCTTGGCGACGGCACGCCGCTGGCGGGCACCCTCGAGCGCCGAAGCCCGACGGACCTGCGCCGCATCCAGATGATTTTCCAGAACCCCGACGAGAGCCTCAACCCGCGTCAATCGGTGGGCGAAATCCTTGCGCAACCGCTGCGGCTCTATTTCGGGCTTCAGGGCCGCGCGCTGGCCGACCGGGCCGCCGAATTGCTCGAAACCGTCCGGCTTGGCGCACATTACCTGGACCGGCGGCCCGGTCAGCTCTCGGGGGGCGAGAAACAGCGCGTGGCGGTGGCGCGCGCCTTTGCGGCGGGCCCGGAGGTTGTGCTTTGCGACGAGATCACCTCGGCGCTCGATGTCTCGGTGCAGGCCGCCGTGCTCGATCTGCTCAACGATCTCAAGGCGCGCCACGGCACGGCGTTCATCTTCGTGAGCCATGATCTCACGGTGGTGCGCGCGCTGTCGGACCGGGTGGCGGTGCTCTATCAGGGGCGCATCTGCGAGACGGGGCCGGCAGCGGCGGTTTATGGCGCGCCCAACCACCCCTATACCGAGGTGCTTCTGGGGGCGGTGCTGGCCCCCGACCCCGACCACGCGCCGCGCCTGCTGGCCGAGGATGCCACCGAACTCGCCCCGCCCGCGCGGGGCTGTCCGTTCCAGCGGCGATGCCCGGTCAAGCTCGGGGCGATCTGCGAGACCGACACGCCCCCCGCCCGCGGGGCAGGTGCAGGGCATGTGATCCGCTGTCATATTCCGCTGGAGACGCTGAACAAGACGGCAATGGGTTAACTGCCTCGGGTCAAGGCCAGGCCACCAGCCCCCCGGTCCGTCTGCCGACCCTTCCAACGAAAAAGCCCGGCCAGATGGCCGGGCTTTTCCGAATTGGCGATAGGTGGCGATCAGTCGTCGCGGCTCTCGGGGGTTTCGACGAAGTTGTCGAAAACGTCGTCGGCGCTCATGTCCCGCTCGATGATCGGGGCGGCGAGGGCTGCGGCCGCTTCGGCCTCTTCGCGGCGCGCCTCGATCACGATGCTGTCGCGCGCCGTTGCGATGCGGCGCATTTCCTGCGTCGCGCGCCCCGTGCCCGCCGGGATGAGACGCCCGACGATCACGTTTTCCTTGAGGCCCACAAGCTTGTCGCGCTTGCCCTGGACCGACGCCTCGGTCAGCACGCGGGTCGTTTCCTGGAACGAGGCTGCCGAGATGAACGACCGGGTTTGCAGCGAGGCCTTGGTGATCCCCAGAAGGATCGGCCCACCCGTTGCCGGACGCCCGCCCTTGGCCTCTGCCTTGGCATTGGCCTCGTCGAACTCCACCTTGTCGACATGCTCGCCCTTGAGCAGGGTGGTGTCTCCCGATTCGTCGATTTCCCATTTCTGGAGCATCTGGCGAACGATCACCTCGATATGCTTGTCGTTGATCTTCACGCCTTGCAGGCGGTACACCTCCTGCACCTCGTCGATCATGTAATTGGCCAGCGCCTCGACCCCCATGATGGCGAGGATGTCATGCGGCGCGGGGTTGCCGTCCATGATGTAATCGCCCTTCTGGACATAATCACCCTCCTGAACCGGAATGTGCTTGCCCTTGGGGACCATGTATTCGGCAGGTGCGCGGCTGTCGTCCACCGGCTCGATGGTGATGCGGCGCTTGTTCTTGTAGTCCTTGCCAAAGCGCACATAGCCATCGACCTCGGCGATGATCGCGTGATCCTTGGGGCGGCGCGCCTCGAACAACTCGGCCACCCGCGGCAGACCGCCGGTGATGTCCTTGGTCTTGCCGCCCTCGCGCGGGATGCGCGCGACCACGTCGCCGGCCTCGACCTCCTGGCCGTCCTCGATCGACAGGATCGCGTCCACCGACATCGGATAGGTCACCGGGTTGCCCGCGTCGTTGCGCATCGGCTCTCCATCCGCGCCGATGACAAAGATCTCGGGCTTGAGTTCGTTGCCGCGCGGTGCGGCGCGCCAGTCGGTCACGATCTTCTGGGTCATGCCGGTGGCGTCATCGGTCACGTCACGCACCGACAGGCCCGTGATCAGATCGACGAATTTCGCCGTGCCGGATTTCTCGGCGAGGATCGGCAGCGTGTAGGGGTCCCACTCGAAGAGCTTTTGCCCGCGCACCACCTTGTCGCCCTCGGCGACGAAGATCCGCGTGCCGTAGCCGACCTTGTGGCTGGCAAGCTCGACCCCGGCATCGGAGCGGATCAACACCTTCATGTTGCGGCCCATGACCAGCGTCTCGCCGCGCGAGTTCACCAGAACCTGCGGGTTCTCGTAGCTGATCGTGCCCTCCTGGCTTGCTTCGAGGAAGGACTGTTGCCCACCCTGCGCCACGCCGCCGATGTGGAAGGTCCGCATGGTGAGCTGCGTGCCCGGTTCGCCGATCGACTGGGCGGCGATGATCCCCACCGCCTCTCCGATATTCACAAGCGTGCCGCGGGCCAGATCGCGCCCGTAGCAGGTGGCACAGACACCGTCCTCGGCTTCGCAGGTCAGTGGCGAGCGCAGGCGCACGGTCTGCACAGCCGAAACCTCGATCATGTCGGCGGTGCGCTCGTCGATGAGTTGACCCCTGGACACAAGCACGACGCCGCTGTCGGGATCGACGATATCATCGGCCGCAACCCGGCCAAGGCTGCGCTCGGCGAGCGAGGCCACGATCTCGCCGTCGTTCACGGCCGCCTCGACGGTCACGGCGCGTTCTGTCCCGCAATCATGCTCGCGCACGATGCAATCCTGCGCCACGTCCACCAGACGCCGGGTCAGATAGCCGGAGTTCGCGGTCTTGAGCGCGGTGTCCGAAAGGCCCTTGCGCGCGCCGTGGGTCGAGTTGAAATATTCAAGAACGGTCAGACCTTCCTTGAAGTTCGAGATGATCGGCGTCTCGATGATGTCGCCATTGGGCTTGGCCATCAGGCCGCGCATCCCGCCAAGCTGCTTCATCTGCGTGACCGAGCCACGGGCACCGGAGTGCGCCATCATGTAGACGCTGTTGGGCTCCTTCACGCCGCCATTCTCATCGCGGTGCTCGGCCGAGATGGTGGCCATCATCGCCTCGGTGACCTTGTCGTTACACTTCGACCAGGCATCGACGACCTTGTTGTATTTCTCGCCCTGGGTGATGAGGCCGTCCATGTATTGCTGCTCGAACCCTTTGACGAGGGCGCGGGTCTCCTCGACGAGGGGCCACTTGGACTCGGGGATCACCATGTCGTCCTTGCCGAAGGAAATGCCCGCACGAAACGCCTCGCGGAAGCCCATGGTCATGATCTGGTCGCAGAAGATGACCGATTCCTTCTGGCCGCAATAGCGGTAGACCGTGTCGATGACCTGCTGCACCTCCTTCTTGCGCAGAAGGCGGTTCACAAGGCTGAACGGGGCCTTGGCATTGGGCGGCAAAAGCGCGCCAAGCTTGGCGCGGCCCGGCGTCGTCTCGACGCGGGAAAAGACCTCGTTGCCCTCCTCGTCGATATGCGCCACGCGCACGGTCACGCGCGCATGAAGATGCACCTCGCCCGCATCAAGCGCGTGCTGCACCTCGTCGAGCGACGAGAACACCATGCCCTCGCCCTTCATGCCCTCGCGTTCCAGCGTGACGTAGTAGAGGCCAAGCACCATGTCCTGCGACGGCACGATGATCGGCGCGCCGTTGGCGGGGCTGAGCACGTTGTTGGTGGACATCATCAGCACCCGCGCCTCAAGCTGCGCCTCGAGGCTGAGCGGCACGTGAACGGCCATCTGGTCACCGTCGAAATCGGCGTTGAAGGCGGCACAGACCAGCGGGTGAAGCTGGATCGCCTTGCCCTCGATCAGGATCGGCTCGAACGCCTGAATGCCCAGACGGTGCAGCGTCGGCGCGCGGTTGAGCATGACGGGATGCTCGCGGATCACCTCGTCGAGGATGTCCCAGACCTCGGGGCGCTCTTTTTCAACGAGCTTCTTGGCCTGTTTCACCGTGCTGGAAAGGCCCTTGGCCTCGAGCCGCGAATAGATGAACGGCTTGAACAGTTCGAGTGCCATCTTTTTCGGCAACCCGCACTGATGCAGTTTCAACTCGGGGCCGGTCACGATGACCGAACGGCCCGAGAAATCCACCCGCTTGCCCAGAAGGTTCTGACGGAAACGGCCCTGCTTGCCCTTGAGCATGTCGGAAAGCGATTTCAGCGGGCGCTTGTTGGCGCCGGTGATCACGCGGCCACGGCGGCCGTTGTCAAAGAGCGCGTCGACCGCCTCTTGCAGCATCCGCTTTTCGTTGCGCACGATGATGTCGGGCGCGCGCAGCTCGATCAGGCGCTTGAGGCGGTTGTTGCGGTTGATCACGCGGCGGTAAAGGTCGTTGAGATCCGAGGTGGCGAAGCGGCCACCGTCGAGCGGCACCAGCGGGCGCAGTTCCGGCGGAATGACCGGCAGCACGGTGAGCACCATCCATTCCGGGCGGTTGCCGGACTCGAGGAAGCTCTCGACCACCTTGAGGCGCTTGATGATCTTCTTGGGCTTCAGCTCGCCCGTGGCCTCTTTCAACTCTTCGCGCAGGCGGTCGGCCTCGGCTTCGAGGTCGATATTGGCCAGCATCTCGCGGATCGCCTCGGCACCGATATTGGCGGTAAAGGCGTCCATGCCGTAAGCGTCCTGGGCATCCATGAACTCTTCTTCGGTCAGCATCTGACCGTAGGTGAGATCGGTGAGACCCGGCTCGATCACCACGTAATTCTCGAAGTAGAGCACCCGCTCCAGATCGCGCAGCGTCATGTCAAGCATGAGACCGATGCGCGAGGGCAGCGATTTCAGGAACCAGATATGGGCGCAGGGTGCGGCCAGTTCGATATGGCCCATACGCTCGCGCCGGACCTTTTGCAGCGTCACCTCGACGCCGCATTTCTCGCAGACGACGCCGCGATATTTCATGCGCTTGTATTTGCCGCAGAGGCATTCGTAATCCTTGATCGGACCAAAGATACGCGCGCAGAAGAGACCGTCACGTTCAGGCTTGAACGTGCGGTAGTTGATCGTCTCGGGCTTCTTGATCTCGCCGTAAGACCACGAGAGGATGCGCTCGGGGGAGGCGAGCGAGACCTTGATTTCGTCGAACGCCTTGGCAGGGGCCACCGGGTTGAACGGGTTGTTGGTAAGTTCCTGGTTCATTGTCTGATCCTTGAAGGCTGGCGGTGAAGAGAGGCAGAGCGCCGTTTTCTTGAAAAGAAAACGGACCGGACCCTTTGAAAGGGTCCGGAGCGTGGCGCTTACTCATCCTCCTCCGCATCCAGGAGTTCCATGTTGAGGCCGAGGCCGCGCACTTCCTTGACGAGCACGTTGAACGATTCCGGGATACCGGCCTCGAAATTGTCCTCGCCCTTGACGATGCTCTCATAGACCTTGGTGCGGCCCGCCACGTCATCCGACTTGACGGTGAGCATTTCCTGCAAAGTATAGGCGGCACCGTAAGCCTCGAGCGCCCAGACCTCCATCTCGCCGAAGCGCTGGCCGCCGAACTGCGCCTTGCCGCCCAGAGGCTGCTGCGTGACGAGGCTGTAAGGCCCGGTCGAACGCGCGTGGATCTTGTCATCGACAAGGTGATGCAGCTTCAGGAGATACTTGATGCCCACGGTCACGGGACGCGCGAACTGCTCGCCCGAACGCCCGTCAAAGAGCACCGATTGGCCGCTCGTGTCAAAACCCGCGCGACGCAGCGCATCGTTGACGTCGCCCTCTTTCGCGCCGTCGAAGACCGGCGTGGCAATGGGAACGCCGTTCGTCACGGTGCCGGCGGCAGCAACGAGCGTGGCGTCATCCATGCCCTTGATGCCCTCTTCATAGACATCCTCGCCGTAAGCGTGGCGCATCGCCTCGCGCACGGGGGTCAGATCACCGGTGCGGCGATAATCGCTGAGCGCATCGTCGATCTTGATCCCGAGGCTGCGCGCGGCCCATCCCATATGGGTCTCGAGGATCTGACCCACGTTCATCCGGCTCGGCACACCGAGCGGGTTGAGGCAGATATCGACCGGGGTGCCATCGGCAAGGAACGGCATGTCCTCGATCGGGATGACCTTTGATACGACGCCCTTGTTGCCATGCCGCCCGGCCATCTTGTCGCCCGGTTGCAGCTTGCGCTTGATGGCGATGAAGACCTTGACCATCTTCATCACGCCCGGCGGCAGGTCGTCGCCCCGGCGCACCTTCTCGACCTTGTCCTCGAAACGGGCATCGAGCGTTCGCTTCTGCGCCTCATACTGGTCGTGCAGCGCCTCGACGATCTTGGCGTCGGCCTCGTCCTTGAGGGCAAGCTGCCACCATTGACCCTTGGTCAGCGTCCCGAGCAATTCCTCGGTGATTTCGGAATTGGCCTTGACGCCCTTGGGCCCCTTGACCGCCACCTTGCCGAGAATGAGCGTTTTCAGACGCGCATAGATGTTGCGGTCGAGGATCGCCAATTCGTCGTCACGGTCGCGCGCAAGACGCTCGACCTCCTCGCGCTCGATCTGGAGCGCGCGCTCGTCCTTCTCCACGCCGTGACGGTTGAAGACACGCACCTCGACCACCGTGCCGAAATCGCCCGGCTTCACGCGCAAGCTTGTGTCGCGCACGTCGCTGGCCTTTTCGCCGAAGATCGCGCGGAGGAGTTTTTCCTCCGGCGTCATCGGGCTCTCGCCCTTGGGGGTGATCTTGCCCACGAGGATATCGCCCGGCTGCACATCTGCACCGATATAGACGATGCCCGCCTCGTCTAGATTGCGCAGCGCCTCCTCGCCCACGTTGGGAATGTCGCGGGTAATCTCTTCCGGCCCGAGCTTGGTATCGCGGGCGGCCACCTCGAATTCCTCGATATGGACGCTTGTGAACACGTCATCGCGCACGATGCGTTCCGAGATCAGGATCGAGTCTTCGTAGTTGTAGCCGTTCCAGGGCATGAAGGCGACGATCACGTTCTTGCCGAGCGCCAGCTCGCCCATGTCGGTGCAGGGGCCATCGGCGATGACCTCGCCCTTCTCGACCGTGTCGCCGACATTCACCAGCGGCTGCTGGTTGATGCAGCTGTTCTGGTTCGAACGCTGGAACTTGCGCAGGCGGTAGATATCCACGCCGGGATCACCGATTTCGAGATCCTCGGTCGCGCGCACGACGATGCGCTGTGCATCGACCTGGTCGATCACACCGGCGCGGCGGGCCATGATCGCGGCCCCGCTGTCGACGGCCACCTTGCCCTCGATGCCGGTGCCGACAAGCGGTGCCTCCGAACGCAGCGTCGGCACGGCCTGCCGTTGCATGTTCGAGCCCATCAGCGCGCGGTTGGCGTCGTCATTCTCGAGGAAGGGAATGAGCGAGGCCGCGATCGAGACGAGCTGTTTCGGGCTCACGTCGATCAGGTCCACATTCTCGTTGGGGGCGAGCATGTATTCGCCCGATTGCCGGGTGTTGACCATCTCGTTGACGAAGTGCCCGCTCTCGTCGAGCGCGGCGTTGGCCTGAGCGACGGTGTGGCGCATCTCCTCCGTGGCGGACATGTAGACCACCTCGTCGGTCACCTGACCGCCCTTCACGCGGCGATAGGGGGTCTCGATGAAGCCATACTTGTTCACCCGCGCGAAGGTGGCGAGGCTGTTGATCAGGCCGATATTCGGCCCTTCCGGTGTCTCGATGGGGCACATCCGGCCGTAATGGGTAGGATGCACGTCGCGCACCTCGAAGCCCGCGCGTTCGCGCGTGAGGCCGCCCGGCCCGAGCGCCGAGAGGCGGCGCTTGTGCGTCACTTCCGAGAGCGGGTTGGTCTGGTCCATGAACTGCGACAGCTGCGAGGAGCCGAAGAACTCGCGCACCGCCGCCGCTGCCGGTTTGGCGTTGATCAGATCCTGCGGCATGACCGTGTCGATCTCGACGGAGGACATGCGTTCCTTGATCGCGCGCTCCATCCGCAGAAGGCCGACGCGATACTGGTTCTCCATCAACTCGCCTACCGAGCGCACGCGGCGATTGCCGAGATGGTCGATATCGTCGATATCGCCCTTGCCGTCGCGCAGCTCCACCAGCGCCTTGATGCAGGCCACGATATCCTCGCGGTCGAGCGTGCGCTGCGTATCGGGCTTGTCGAGCGCAAGGCGCATGTTCATCTTGACCCGGCCGACGGCCGAGAGGTCATAGCGCTCCGAGTCGAAGAACAGCGTCTGGAAAAGCGCCGCAGAGGCCTCTTCGGTGGGCGGCTCGCCGGGGCGCATGACGCGGTAGATATCCATGAGCGCGGTCTCACGCCCCATGTTCTTGTCGGCGGCCATGGTGTTGCGGATGTAGGGACCGACCGCCACGCCGTCGATATCGAGCACCGGGATCTCGGTGATCCCGGCATCGAGCAGGTCCTGAAGCGTGCCGCCGGTGATCGTGCCGTCCTTGTCGTGCTCAAGCGTCAACTCATCGCCAGCCTCGACATAGATCGCGCCCGTTTCCTCGTCGATGATGTCGCGCGCCACATATTTCCCGACGATGTGGTCGAACGGCACCAGAAGATCGGTCACCTTGCCTTCGTCGATCAACTGCTTGACCGCGCGCGGCGTGACCTTCTTGCCTGCCTCGAACAGCACTTCGCCGCTCTTGGCGTCGATGATGTCATAGGTCGGGCGGGTGCCGCGGATGCGGTCGGGGAAGAACTTGGTGACCCAGCCCTGTTTTTTCTTCAGCTTGTAGCTGACGGTGTCGTAATAGGCATTCATGATGCCTTCCTGATCGAGACCCATCGCATAGAGCAGCGTCGTCACCGGCAGCTTGCGGCGACGGTCGATGCGGGCAAACACGAGATCCTTGGCGTCGAACTCGAAATCGAGCCAGGAGCCGCGATAGGGAATGATCCGGCAGGTGAACAGAAGCTTGCCCGAGGAATGTGTCTTGCCCTTGTCGTGATCGAAAAACACGCCGGGAGAGCGGTGCATCTGGCTCACGACCACGCGTTCGGTGCCGTTGACGATGAAGGTGCCGTTATGGGTCATGAGCGGCATGTCGCCCATGAACACGTCCTGCTCCTTGATGTCCTTCACGGATTTCGCGCCGGTATCCTCGTCCACATCGAACACGATCAGGCGCAGCTTGACCTTGAGCGGAGCGGCATAGGTCATGTCGCGCTGCATGCATTCCTCGACGTCATACTTGGGCTTTTCAAGCTCGTAGCTGACGAATTCCAGCACGCTGGTCTCGTTGAAATCCTTGATCGGAAAGACCGACTGGAACACGCCCTTGATCCCCTCGCCGTCAAGCGGCTGGGGCTGATCGCCGGAGTTCAGGAACAGGTCATAGGACGATTTCTGAACCTCGATGAGGTTCGGCATTTCCAGCACTTCGCGGATCTTGCCGTAATACCTGCGCAAACGCTTCTGGCCAAGGTAGCTCTTTGCCATGTCGATCTCACCTTTCGTTTCTCACCGGCCGCGGTCGCTGTCGGGCACCAGCGCCGAGGGCCTCAGAGAGGGCGGGGCGATCCATTCGCGGCCATCGTCCCAATGACGGCCTCCCGATCGCAAGAACCTCGCCTGAAAGAACCCCCGGCACGGGCGGGGCCTCTCTGAGACAGGTTCGGCTGGACCCGGATATGCCCGGATCCAGCCTTTTGGTTCTGTAATCCTGAAACGCACCGGACAGGCCCCGGGGCGCTGCCGTGCGGCAGGAGATCCCGGGTCAGGCCCGGGATGATCCCGCCACAGGCGGGATCACTTGAGTTCGACCTCGGCGCCGGCTGCTTCCAGCTTGGCCTTGACTTCTTCGGCTTCGGCCTTGGAGACCTGTTCCTTGACGGCCTTGCCACCGGCCTCGACGAGGTCCTTGGCTTCCTTGAGGCCAAGACCCGTGATCGCGCGGACCTCTTTGATGACGTTGATCTTCGACGCACCGGCCGATTTCAGGATCACGTCGAATTCGGTCTGCTCTTCGGCGGCTTCGCCGCCGGCATCGCCGGCAGGGCCCGCCATCATCACAGCGCCGCCAGCGGCGGGCTCGATGCCATACTCGTCCTTGAGGATGGTTTTCAGTTCCTGTGCTTCGAGAAGCGTCAGATTGACAATCTCTTCCGCGAGTTTTTTCAGATCAGCCATTTTTCAGCTCTTTCCGTTTTCTAGATGTGTTCCAACGTCGGGCACGACCCTACGCGAATGTGACAGTCTTGCCTTATGCAGCCTCGGCCTTTTCCTCGATCGTCGAGAGGATACTCGCGATATTCGAGGCAGGTGCGCCAATGGCCCCGGCGATGTTCGAAGCAGGCGCGCCGATGCAGCCGACGATGGAGGCAATAAGCTCCTCGCGCGACGGCATTTTCGACACGGCCTCGACACCGGCCCGGTCCAGAGCCGTCTCACCCATTGCCCCGCCAAGGATTTCGAACTTCTTGTTCGCCTTGGCAAAGTCCTCGGCCACCTTGGCTGCTGCCACGGGGTCTTCGGAGAAGGTGAGCACGGTCATGCCCGAGAGGTAGTCAGCGATGCTTGCGCAGGGCTTGCCCTCAAGGGCGATCTTGGCGAGCCTGTTCTTGGCAACGCGGACCGATGCCTCTGCCGCACGGGCGCGGGCACGAAGATCCTGCATTTCGACAACTGTCAGACCCGTGTAGTGGGCAACCACCACGACGCCAGAGCTTTCGAAGATCTGGCCGAGTTCCTCGACCACTTTCTCTTTCTGGGCTCTATCCACAGTTTCACTCCAACTTTGGGGGTTTCCCCCCGGCTCAGGTTTGCCACCCCCGAGGGGACGGCGTTCGGGTCCAAAACAAGGGGTCCCGAGGCCAAGATCACCCGAGAGCCAAAGCGCCCGGCTGGAATCTCATCTCGTTCCCCATCTCAGGAAGGATTTATTCGCCGCGGTTGCGACGAACCCTCCGTCTCGGACAGGACAGGGCCGCATGGCCCCGCCATCCGCCCCGGCCCTTGACGGACCGGGGCGAGATCTCATTCGGTGACGGCGCTGTTGACGTCGACCGACACGCCCGCGCCCATGGTGGACGAAAGCGAGATTTTCTTGACATAGGTGCCCTTGGCACCTGCGGGCCGTGCCTTTTGCACGGCAGAGACGAAGGCACGCAGGTTCTCGGCCAGTTTCTCGGCGTCGAACGAGGCCTTGCCGATCCCGGCATGGATGACCCCGGCCTTTTCGACCTTGAACTGGACCTGCCCGCCCTTGGCGTCCTTGACCGCCTGCGCCACATCCATGGTCACGGTGCCGACCTTGGGGTTGGGCATGAGGTTGCGCGGGCCAAGCACCTTGCCGAGACGGCCCACCACGGGCATCATGTCGGGCGTGGCGATGCAGCGATCGAACTCGATCTTGCCGCCCTGCACGATCTCCATCAGATCCTCGGCGCCGACGATGTCGGCACCTGCGGCCTGCGCTTCATCGGCCTTGGCGCCACGGGCGAAGACGGCAACACGCACGGTCTTGCCGGTGCCGTTGGGAAGGCCCACGACGCCGCGCACCATCTGGTCCGCATGGCGCGGATCGACGCCGAGATTCATGGCGACTTCAACGGTTTCGTCGAATTTCGCGCTGGCATTTCCCTTGATCAGGGCAATCGCCTCTTCGACCGTCACATTGTCCTTGCCGGCAAAAGCTTCACGCAGGGCACGGGTCCGTTTTCCAAGTTTTGCCATCTTACTTCACCTCGATGCCCATGGAGCGCGCGGAGCCGAGAATGATCTGCATCGCCGCCTCGACGGAATTGGCGTTGAGATCCTGCATCTTGGCTTCGGCAATCTCGCGCACCTGCGCGATGGTGACGGTGCCCGCCGTGGTGCGGCCCGGCGTCTTGGAGCCGCCCTTCAACTTGGCGGCCTTCTTCAGGTAATGCGACGCGGGCGGCGTCTTGATGTCCATGACAAAGGACTTGTCCTGATAGTAGGAAATCACGGTCGGGCACGGCGCACCGGGCTCCATGTCTGCGGTCTTGGCATTGAACTGCTTGCAGAATTCCATGATGTTGATGCCGCGCTGGCCCAGGGCCGGGCCGACGGGCGGGCTGGGATTGGCTTGCCCGGCTTTCACCTGAAGCTTGAGCGTCCCGATCAGTTTCTTGGCCATCCGGCCTCTCCTTCGCTTCCAACGCCGTCAGGGCGCGCCCCTCCGGCTCTCTTGTTGTGTGGTGCGGTCCGGCGGCCGCGGCCGCCTCGCCTCCCACGGCTCACGGGGATCAGGTCTGTTTCGTGACCTGCGTGAATTCCAGTTCGACCGGGGTTTCCCGGCCAAAGATCGACACCGACACCTTCAGGCGCTGATGATCCTCGTCGACATATTCTACCATGCCGTCGAAATCCTCGAACGGGCCGTCATTGACCTTGACCCGCTCGCCCACCTCGAAGTGGATGAGGGTGCGCGGGCTTTCCTCGCCCTCCTGCACACGGCCAAGGATCGCCTGAACCTCGCTGTCGCGCATCGGCATCGGGCGGCCCTGCGGGCCAAGGAACCCGGTCACCCGGTTGATCGAGTTGATCAGGTGATAGCCCTTGTCCGACATCTCCATGTGCACGAGCACATAGCCCGGCATGAAGCGTCGCTCGGCGGTGACCTTCTTGCCACGACGGATCTCGATCACCTCTTCGGTGGGCACGAGAACCTCGTCGATCTCGTCCTCAAGGCCATTGTCGATCACCGACTGCCTGATCTGCTCGGCGATCTTCTTCTCGAAATTCGAGAGAACGCTGACCGAGTACCACCGCTTTGCCATTGCCGACCTTGCCCTTGCTTCCCGGCACGAGGCCGGTTTTTTGTATTCTTTCAAGCGGTTGTGACCGCATCGCCGAAAATTAAAAGTGGCGCGCAACACGAATCGCCGCGCGCCTTTCATCCGGACTGTGGGGCGAACTAGCCCCGTTTCGCCGTGAATTCAAGGGCTTTCTGCACCCTGCCCCGCACCCGAGAGCCAGAGCCGCGAGAGCCAGCGCCCGTGGCGATGCACCCCCAGACGCGGCCGCACCGGTGCAGGGCGCGCGCCCAGCTCCAGCCGCCATCGCCGCGTGGCGGGAAACGTGAAGCCAAAGACACGTTCGGCGATCCGCTCGGGCACGATCCCGGCACTTGCCCAGCCGAAAAACGCAAGGCTCACCTGATCCGTCAGTCCCGCCCGCGACAGGAGACAGATTTCAAGCGATTCCTCGAACGGGCTGTCGTGATCGGCGAACAGAAGCCACTCCGTCCCGACCTCGAACACCGCCAGAACATGCCGTCCCGGCACCCACAGATCGGGGCCGGATGGAGCACAGCGCACCCGCATGGCGGGCTCTTCGGACTGCTCGCGGTGTTCCAGAACCTGCCAGGTCGGCCCGGTGACCATCAGAAGAACAGACTCACGCCGAAGGCTGCGAGCGCGCCGCCGACAAAAGCCCCGATGCCGACACAGACCGGCGCGCCGGGGCCGCAGACGAGCCCCGCCGCCGCGCCGCCCGCGATGCCACCCGCGATGCCGCCGCCTATCACCGCGCCCTCTTCGACCGCCTGCGCGCCGGGATCGTCGGCGACAGCTATATTGTAGACGGATACTCCGATGCTCAGCACGATCAGTCCCCGGCCAAATCGCGACGCGCGTTGCATCATCGCGTTGACCTGCGGGTTCGACCGCCCGGAGGCGCGCACGACCTCGGCATAAACACGCTGCTGTTCCGCCGCCGACAAGCGGTCAAACCGCGCTCCGGACCCGAAGAGCCGTTCGGTATAGCGGGCCAGAAGAGTTTGCCGGTTCAGACCCGACGCCTTCATCTGCTCTGCGAGCGCGCGCCCGACCGGCGAGGTCCGCCCGCGCAGCGCCTCGAGCGTCGTGTTGCGCAAAATCATCGCCTCATCCGCGGCCTGCGACCAACTCAACTGACCGCTGCGCGCCGCCCGTTCCAATGCGCTTGCCGCCTCGGAAATCTGCCGCTGATAGAGCAGCCGCACCTGCGCGTCATTGGTGGCCATCGCCGCCGCAGCGGTGACATCGGCGCGCAGGACGTCGATGGCCCGGTCGAACACGCTGCGGTCATCCTGCCCCGAGCCCGTCCCGCCAGTGCCCGATCCGAATGTCCAGAATGTATCTGCCACGTGCCTCGCGCCCTCACATGCCGTCGCCCGCAGGTTGCGCCCGGAGAGCGTGCAAGGTCAACCGGCAAAAGACGGTCGGCTCAGCCGAAGATGCCCAGCACCGCCTGAAGCCCGCCCCGGATCGCCAGATCGACCAGTGCGAAGAAAATCGCCGTCAGCGTGGCGAGGATGAACACCATCACCGTCGTCAACACCACCTCTCGGCGGGTTGGCCAGACGACCTTGGCCACTTCCGATCGGACCTGCTGAATGAACTGAAGCGGGTTCGTGCCTGCCATCTGTGCCGTCTTTCCTGACTGTGTCCTGCCGCGACATACGCGGCACGGACCGCGAATTCAAGAGCCGAGACGGTTCCGCCCCGCGTCGCCGATGCGATCAAAGGGGTCCGGCATGTGGTCGAACGCGTCGTCGTCGGCCTCCGGCGAAACTTTCGCGCGAATCTCCCTGAGGCGCGCGGACAGGTCGTGACGGATCGCTTGCAGACGCGGCTGCCCGAAAAGCGCGACGCCGAACAGGCAGAGCACGAACACGGCCAGCATGGCGATGAGCACCGCCCGCGGCCAGATCACAACGGCAAGAAACAGAAGCGCCCAACCTGCATGCACCGGTCGTGGCCGCCACCCGCGCACCCGCGCGATCAAGAGCCCCGGATTGGGCAGGCCGGGTTTGCGGCGGGGTGGTGCGACGGCCTCGAGCACCAGTTGATCCTCTAGCACGGGCAGGCCGTCACGGCGGCGCATCGTGCGCTCCTCGCGCATGATCTTGCCGATGGTCGTGACCGCGTTGCGAACGGCAATTTCCGTCGTCGCGGCATCCGCAGGCGGCTTCGCGGCAAATTCCTCGGCATCGAGAAAGAAATGTTTGGATGGGGTCTCACCCCGGGCACGATCAGGTCCCATAACAGCAGCACTCTCTTTTCCACGCCCCCACGCGGCCCGGCGCAACCCTCAGGCATTGCCGATACATGTTTTTACTGGGGCGCAAATGTGGCGCAAAAGTGGCGAACCCGCGTCAAAACCGGGGCATTTCCGATTTTCAACACATTTGAGCGGTATTTTGGGCAAAGTTTAGGTGTATAGAGCCGCCGCGCACACGCATCGCGCGAAGCGCGCTTACCTCTGGTCCGGTCTTGAAAATTGGCAGGGGCAGCAGGGCTTGAACCCGCGACCTACGGTTTTGGAGACCGTCGCTCTACCAACTGAGCTATACCCCTGCGATTGGGCTGGTGATATTTGCTTTCACCGCGCCCGTCAAGCGGGGGGCACGGGGTTATGCGCGCACCTCGCCGCCCATACCTTCAGCCGATCAGAAGATCGCCCGCCAGCCCCAGCGTGAAGCCGAAAACCGCGCCGAGCGGGGGCAGCCAGCTGTGCCCGTCATGTGCGGCCGGTGCGATGTCCTGAAAGATCAGATAAAGGATTCCACCCGCGGCGAACATCATGATGACCCCGAGCACCTGCGGCATCTCGGACAGGAAACCGAAGCCGAGCGCGGCGCAGACCGGCCCGAGCAGCGCAAGCCCGGCGAAAAGCAGCACGATCCTGCGCCCCCGCACCGCGCCGCCGCTCACGATGTCGCGGAAGGCAGCAAAGCCTTCAGGCAGGTTTTGAAGGAAAATCAGCCCTGCCAGCAAGAGCGCACTCTCGATCTCGGCCACGAGCATCGCGCCGATGGCCATCGCCTCGGGCAGGAAATCGAGCAGCATCGCCATGAGCTGCGAGCCACGCCCGCCGCGCATTTCGAGAAAGCGGTCGATGACGAAAAACGCGATGCCCCCGGCGGCGAAGGCTCCGAGCGCAAGCGGAGCCGTCAGGTCCTCGCGTGCATGGGGCACCAGAACCAGCGCAATGGCCGCCAGAAGCGCCCCGCCACCAAAGGCCACTATGCCATGGGTGGCAGCGGCGGGGAGTTTTCGACAGGTGGCCGAAAGCGCAAGCGCGGCGCCAATCGGCATCGCCGTCCCGGCACCAAGGGCAAGGAGCAGCGCAAACCATAATCCGTCGCTTTCCATGCTCCCTGCTTTCGCTCAAACGTGCCGCTCGACCATCATCTTCTTGATCTCTGCAATCGCCTTGGCGGGGTTGAGGCCCTTGGGGCAGGTTTTCGTGCAGTTCATGATGGTGTGGCAGCGGTAGAGCTTGAACGGGTCTTCCAACTCGTCGAGCCGCTCGCCGGTGGCCTCGTCGCGGCTGTCGATGATCCAGCGATAGGCGTGCAGGAGGGCGGCGGGGCCGAGGTATTTGTCGCCGTTCCACCAATAGGAGGGGCAGGAGGTGGAGCAGGACGCGCACATCACGCATTCATAAAGCCCGTCAAGCTTTTCGCGGTCCTCGATCGACTGCCGCCACTCTTTCGCCGGGCGGTTGGTCTTGGTCTCGAGCCACGGCATGATGCTGGCGTGCTGCGCGTAGAAATGCGTGAGGTCGGGGATCAGGTCCTTGACCACCGGCATATGCGGCAGCGGGTAGATCTTCACGTCGCCCTTGATCTCGTCCATGCCGTAGATGCAGGCGAGCGTGTTGATGCCGTCGATATTCATCGCGCAGGAGCCGCAAATCCCCTCGCGGCAGGAGCGGCGGAAGGTCAGTGTCGGGTCGATTTTCGTCTTGATATAAATGAGCGCGTCCAGAACCATCGGCCCGCAATCATCCAGATCGACGAAATAGGTATCGACGCGCGGGTTTTGCCCGTCGTCGGGGTTCCAGCGATAGATCTGGAACTTGCGCGCGTTCTTGGCCCCCTCGGGCTTGGGCCATGTCTTGCCGGTGACCATGCGCGAGTTCTTGGGCAGGGTAAGTTGAACCATCTCTCGTTCCTCCGTGTCAGCCGCCCCAAAGGGTCAGGCTGTTTCTGGCGATACATTGCACCGCTTCGGGGCGTTGCGCGATCGTGATCACCTGTTGCGCGGTCTCGGGCGTCACGCCCGAGACGCTAGCGCCCGCGATCTGGATGATTTCGCGCGCCGAGGCCGCATCGATGATGCAATCGGTGACGGGGGCGGGGTTCACCCCCGGAAATCTCTGGGTGACAACGCTGTTGACCACCGCCTTGGCCCGCTCGCGCGCGATGCCGTCGGCCACCTGATTGGTGGCCTCGCAGGCACCGAGCGCCAGAAGCGCAAGACTTGCCAACGCGATCCGCATCAGAAGGTGCGTGCTTTCGGCGCAATCTTCTTCAAGCTGATGCCGCCCTCGGCCTCGGTGGTGAGCGGCGTCTCGATCACCGGGCGATAGCTGAGAGCCACATCCGTCTCACCGATCCGGGCAATCGTGTGCACGCGCCATTTCTTGTCGTCGCGCGTCGGGTGATCCTCGGAGGCGTGCGCACCGCGGCTTTCCTTGCGGGCCTCGGCCCCGAAAATGGTGGCCAGCGCGCAGGGCATCAGGTTGGTCAGCTCCAGCGTTTCCATCAGGTCGCTGTTCCAGATCAGCGAGCGGTCGGTAACCGAAAGATCGCCCATCTTGCCCGCAACCGCCGTCATCTTTGCGACCCCTTCGGCCAGGGTCTTGTCGGTGCGGAACACGGCGGCATCGGCCTGCATGGTCTTTTGCATCTCGAGGCGCAGATCGGCGGTCGGGATCGCGCCCTTGGCGTGGCGCAGCCCGTCGAACCGGTCGAGCGCCTTGTCGACCTCTGCCGCGTTGGTGGCGGGCACGGCGCTTTCGGCGTCCACCACCTTGCCCGCACGTATTGCCGCCGCGCGCCCGAACACGACAAGGTCGATCAGCGAGTTGGAGCCAAGCCGGTTGGCCCCGTGAACGCTGGCGCAGGCCGCCTCGCCCACGGCCATCAGGCCCGGAACCACGGCGACCGGATCCTCCTTGGTCGGGTTCAGAACCTCACCCCAATAGTTCGTCGGGATACCGCCCATGTTATAATGCACGGTGGGCAGAACCGGGATCGGCTCCTTGGTCACGTCCACGCCGGCGAAGATGCGCGCGCTCTCGGAAATGCCGGGCAGGCGCAGGTGCAGCGCCTCGGGCGGCAGGTGCGACAGGTTGAGGTGGATGTGATCGCCCCCCGCCCCCACGCCGCGCCCCTCGCGGATTTCCATGGTCATGCAGCGGCTGACATAGTCGCGCGGGGCAAGGTCCTTGTAGTTGGGCGCATAGCGCTCCATGAAGCGCTCGCCCTCGGAATTGGTCAGATAGCCGCCTTCGCCGCGCGCGCCCTCGGTAATCAGGCACCCGGCACCGAAAATCCCGGTGGGGTGGAACTGCACGAATTCCATGTCTTGCAGCGGCAGCCCCGCCCGCGCCACCATGCCGTTGCCGTCGCCGGTGCAGGTATGGGCAGAGGTCGCGCTGAAATACGCCCGACCATAGCCGCCGGTGGCGAGCACGACCATCTTGGCGTTGAAGACGTGGATCGTGCCATCGTCGAGCTTCCAGCAGACAACGCCGGTGCAGGCACCATCGGTCATCACCAGATCAATGGCGAAATACTCGATGTAGAACTCGGCCTTCTGCTTGAGGCTCTGGCCATAGAGCGTGTGCAGGATCGCGTGGCCGGTGCGGTCGGCTGCCGCACAGGTGCGCTGCACGGGCGGGCCGTCGCCATATTCGGTCGTGTGCCCGCCGAACGGGCGCTGATAGATCTTGCCCTCCTCGGTGCGCGAGAACGGCACGCCGTAATGCTCCAGCTCATAGACCGCCTTGGGGGCCTCGCGCGCGAGATATTCCATCGCGTCGGTATCGCCCAGCCAGTCCGAGCCCTTCACGGTGTCGAACATGTGCCATTGCCAGCTGTCGGGGCCCATGTTGCCAAGGCTTGCCGCGATGCCGCCCTGTGCGGCCACCGTGTGCGAGCGGGTCGGGAACACCTTGGTCACGCAAGCCGTGCGCAGCCCCTGTTCGGCCATCCCCAGCGTCGCGCGCAGCCCCGCGCCGCCCGCGCCCACAACCACGACGTCATAATCATGCGTCTCGTATTCATAAGCAGCCATGTTTTCAGGTCCTCACAGCGCGATCTTGGCAAGGGCAAAAAGCCCGGTGGCGATCATCCCGTAACTTAGAACGGTCACCGCGATAATCAGGCCCCGGCGTGTGCTGCCATGGGTATAATCCTCGATCATGGTCTGCGCCCCGGCGGCGAAGTGGCGCAGCCCGAAGAAGAGCACCAGCGCCGTCAGGATTGCCATGGCGGGATGCGCGAGGTTGTCCAGAACCTCGGCCCGGTCGCCGCCAAGCGTGCGCCCGAAGGCCACCAGAAACACCGGGATGATGAGCGCAAGACCCACGCCCGACAGTTTCATATACCAGAAATGCTCGGTTCCCGTGCCCGAGGCACCCTTGCCCTCGGCGCGTTTGCGTGCGGTCAGATAACGCATGACAACCTCCTCAGACCAAAAGCAGCGTGATGACGGTCAGAACGACCGAGCCGATGATGCAACCCCAGCCCAGTTTCTCCGCCGTCGGAATGTCCATGCCCTTGCCCGCGTCGAAATAAAGATGCCGCAGTCCCGCCAGATAGTGATACCACACCGCCCAGAGCGAGAGCGTCAGCACCAGATCGCCGAACCAGGAGGTCAGCACCGCATCGGCCAGCGCGAAATAGGCGTCCGAGGTCGAGGCCGCGAGCAGCCACCACACGATCAGGAGCGCCGCTATGATCAGCGCGTTGCCGGTGATCCGCGTCAGGATCGAGGTGATCGAGGTGAGTTGCGGGCGATAGACCTGCAAATGCGGGGAAAGCGGGCGTTCAACCGGCTTGGTCTCGGCCATGGAAACCTCCTTGGGGTGGTCGGCGGCGGCATGGCGGCCGCACAAGCTGCGTCCGTTTTGGAGGTTTTTGCCGCGGCTGTCACCTGCAAGCTCATAAAAATCCGGGTTAACCTGACAATTCGCCGCAAAAAACGGGGCTTTGTGATCACATAAATAATCGTGTGATCACATCTGGCCGGAAACCCGCGTCCGATCCATGCCGCAGAGCGGCATTGAGTCTCTTGCTGCTACAGATTCACACTTGCCGCGTATCTGCGCGAAAATTGTGATCACAAGCCGCGATCAGCCTGCGCTCTTTTCCAGCGCCTCGATCCGGGCCTTGAGCGCCTCGTTCTCCTCGCGGGCCTTCTGCGCCATGGCGCGCACGGCGTCGAATTCCTCGCGGGTGACGAAATCGCGATCCGCCAGCCAGCGGTCGATCAGCGATTTCATCGCTGTCTCGGCCTCGGTGCGCGCGCCCTGCGCCACGCCCATGGCGTTGGTCATGAGTTGGCTCAGATCGTCGAGCACCTTGTTGCGCGTCTGCATGGCACTTACCTCCGGCGTTACATTCGCCCTTTATATGGTCGGGCGCGAGACGATCACAAGGTTGACTTTCCCCACAGGCCAAAGGCATTGAGACCCCATGCAAGCAGCCCTCCCCTTCCCCGACATATCGCCAGAGATTTTCACGATCCCGATCTTCGGCATGGAATTCGCCCTGCGCTGGTATGCGCTGGCCTATATCGTCGGCATCGTGATCGGCTGGCGGATCGTCGTGGCCACGGTCAAGCGGCCGGCGCTCTGGCCCGGTGGTGCCGCCCCGATGAAGCCTGCGGATGTCGAGGATCTGCTCACCTGGGTGATCCTTGGCGTGATCCTGGGCGGACGGCTGGGATATGTGCTGTTCTACCAGCCCGGCTACTACCTGTCGAACCCCGCGCAGATCCTTCAGGTCTGGGAGGGCGGCATGGCCTTTCACGGCGGTCTGATGGGGGTAGTGCTGGCGGTGATCCTGTTTTCGCGCGCGCGCGGCATCAACTGGGTCTCGGTCGCGGATGCGCTCTGCATGGTGACGCCGGTGGGCCTTTTGCTTGGGCGGATCGCCAATTTCATCAATGCCGAATTGTGGGGGCGGCCGACCGACCTGCCCTGGGGCGTGATCTTTCCAGGGTCTGCTGCACAGGATTGCGCGGGCGCGCTGGCGGGCATGTGCGCGCGCCATCCCTCGCAGCTTTACGAGGCGGCGCTCGAGGGGCTCATCCTCGGCGCGGTGCTCTTGTGGCTGGGCTGGCGGCGCGGCGCGCTGCGCCTTCCCGGCACACTGACGGGGCTTTTCTTTGCAGGCTACGGGATGGCGCGGTTCGCGGTGGAATTCGTCCGCCAGCCCGATGCGCAGTTCATCACCCCCGGCAATCCGCTGGGGCTTGCCTTTCACGTCGGTGGCTACGGGTTGACCATGGGGCAGGCGCTGTCGCTGCCGATGATTGCCTTCGGGCTTGGCATGGTCCTTTGGGCGCGACGGCGGGCATTGCCTGCATGACCGCGCTGGCCGGGGCCCTCGCCGCGCGCATCCGTGCAAGCGGCCCGATGAGCCTTGCCGAGTATATGGCCACCTGCCTGGTGGACCCATCCCACGGCTATTACGCCACGCGCGACCCGTTCGGCGCGGGCGGCGATTTCACCACCGCGCCGGAAATCAGCCAGATGTTCGGCGAGTTGCTGGGGCTGTGCCTTGCGCAGTGCTGGCTTGATCAGGGGGCACCTGCGCCGTTCACGCTGGCAGAGACCGGCCCCGGTCGCGGCACGCTCATGGCGGACCTTTTGCGCGCGACCCGCGCTGTTCCCGGCTTTCACGCCGCGATGCGGCTGCATCTGGTCGAGACCTCGCCCACCCTGCGCAAGGTGCAGGCCGCGACCCTCGGGCGCGGCGATGTGACATGGTGCGGCCGGGTGGAGGATCTGCCCGAGGCCCCGCTTTACCTTGTCGCCAACGAGTTCTTTGACGCGCTGCCCGTGCGCCAGTTCCAGCGCGGCGAAAGCGGCTGGCACGAGCGGGTTGTGGGCCTGACCCGGGACCGCCTTACCCTCGGCCTCGGGCCCGAATGCACCCTGCCCGCGCTCGATCACCGGCAGGCGGATACGCGGCCGGGCGACATCGTGGAGACCTGCGCGCCGGGGGCGGCCATCGCCGCACATGTCGGTGCCCGCATCGCCGGGCATGGCGGTGCTGCGCTGCTGATCGACTATGGCGACTGGCGTTCTTTGGGGGACACGTTTCAGGCCGTGGCGGGTCATGCGCCCACCGACCCCTTTGCCGCACCGGGCGCTGCGGACCTGACCGCGCATGTTGATTTCGAGGCGCTCGCCCGTGCCGCCGCCCCCGCTGCCCATACCCGCCTCACGCCGCAGGGCGTGTTTCTGGAGCGTCTCGGGCTGGCCCGACGGGCCGAGGCACTGGCGCGCGGCCTTTCGGGGGCGGCGCTGGACAGCCACCTTGCTGCATATCGGCGCTTGACCGACGCGCAGGAAATGGGGACGCTCTTCAAGGTGCTGGGGCTCTACCCTCCCGGCGCGCCACCGCCACCCGGACTGGACCCATGACGCTCGAGATCATCACCGCCGACGCGCTTGCCCCCCTGCGCCACGGGTTCTTTACCCGGCGCGGCGGCGCGTCCTCGGGGATATTCTCGGGCCTCAACTGCGGCGCGGGGTCGTCGGATCAGGCCGAGATCGTGACCATCAACCGCGCCCGCGTGGCCGATGCGATGCAGGTGGCACCCGGTCACCTTGTGACCGTGCATCAGGTCCATTCGGCGGATGTCGTGCCGGTCACCGGCCCTCTGATCGAAAAGCTGCGCGCCGATGCCATGGTGACGGCGACGCCGGGCGTGGCACTGGCCGTTCTGACCGCCGATTGCCAGCCGGTGCTCTTCGCCGACACCGATGCCGGCGTGATCGGAGCGGCCCATGCCGGATGGCGCGGCGCGCAGGCCGGGGTGCTCGAGGCCACGATCGAGGCGATGGAAGGACTCGGCGCACGGCGCGCCAGCATCACCGCCGTGATCGGGCCGACGATCAGCCAGAGCGCCTACGAGGTCGGCCCCGAACTGCTCGAGGAGTTCCTTGCCCACACGCCCGAAAGCGCCCGCTTTTTTGCCAATGGCCACGGCGACCGTTATCAGTTCGACCTGCCCGGCTATGGCCTTTACAGGCTGCGCCGCGCAGGCGTGGGCCATGCGGAATGGACGCGCCATTGCACCTATGCGGACCCCGAACGCTTCTATTCCTACCGCCGCAGCACCCATGCGAATGAGGCGGATTACGGGCGGCTAATCTCGGCAATCCGGCTCTGATGCATCCGACCTAACGCTCTGCGCGCGCCTTCAGAAACGCATAAAACGGACGCTGGCCCCCGGCCCGCATATAGGCGCGATTGAGGCGCGCCTTGGCCTCGAAGGCCGAGCGGGCCATGGACCAGTGCTCGGGGCGCAGGCCAGTGCGTCCGGTCTCGATATCGCGCAGGATGCGGGCATAGGCCCCCTGCACGCGCAGCGCAAAGCCGCGATCCGCCGTGGCGCTGCGGGCGTTGAGATGCAGGTTGTAATGGATCGGGGCCAGCGGCGCATGGCCCCCAGCCGCCGAGAGCGCCTCGGCAGCATGCAGCACGTCCTGTGAAGGCAGGCTGCGAAACGGCCCTGCCAGCGCGCGCGCCATCACCGGGTGAAAGCTGGCCCCCATGCCAAGATCGGCGATGCCGAGGCGCGCGCTCCGGTGGTCCGGCAGATCCATAAGCGGGCGACCCGCATCAAGCACCCGCGTGCGCCCGAAGGCCACGCCTTGCGCCTCGGCGAGCGGCAAGAGAGCCGCGAGATAGCCCGTTTCCCATGTGTCATCGGCGTCGAGAAAGGCCACCATCCGCCCCGAGGCCTGCGCCAGCGCGCGGTTGCGCGCGGCCCCTGCCCCGCTGGCCACATGATGCGCCGGACAGCGGACCACACGCAGGCCGTGATGCGGAAGCCCTGCGTAATCGTCACCATCGTCGGGGGCGATGACCACCTCGACCTCTCCGGGCGGCAGGCCCGCCGCCGCCACCGAGGCGAGCGCGGCAGGCAGGCTGTCATGCGCGCGAAAGGCCGGGATGATGACCGAGACGCGCGGGGCATCCGTCACGCGTGAATGGCCCCGTCGCCGCAGGCAAGCGCCGCCTCGCGCACCGCCTCCGAATAGGTCGGGTGCGCGTGGCAGGTCAGCGCCAGATCCTCGGCGCTTGCCCCGAACTCCATCGCGACGCAGATCTCGTGGATGAGATCGCCCGCCGCGGGGCCGATGATATGGGCACCGAGGATGCGGTCGGTTTCCTTGTCGGCGAGGATTTTCACGAACCCGTCGCCCGCGAAATTGGCCTTGGCGCGGCCATTGCCCATGAAGGAGAACTTGCCGACCTTGTAGGCCCGGCCCTGCTCTTTCAGGGTTTCCTCGGTCTCGCCCACATTGGCGACCTCGGGGTGGGTATAGATCACGCCGGGAATGACGCCGTAGTTGACGTGCCCGTGCTTGCCCGCCAGCACCTCGGCCACGGCCATGCCTTCATCCTCGGCCTTGTGCGCCAGCATGGGCCCTTCGATCACGTCGCCGATGGCGTAGAGGCCCTTGATATTGGTCTGCCAGTCCTTGCCGACAGCGATCTGGCCCCGCTTGGTCATCTCGACGCCAAGCGCATCGAGGCCGACCCCCTCGGTATAGGGTTTGCGGCCCGTGGCAACGAGAACCACATCGGCGTCAAGCTGATGCTCGCTGTCATCCTTGCGCAGCTTGTAAGCGACCTTGGCCTTGGTCTTGAGCGTCTCGACGGTGTGGACACCTGCCCCCATGACGAAGTCAAGCCCTTGTTTTTTCAATATTCTCTGGAAGGTCTTTTGCACCTCGGCGTCCATGCCGGGGGTGACCTGATCCATATATTCCACCACCGTGACCGAGGTGCCGAGGCGGGCATAGACCGAGCCAAGCTCCAGCCCGATGACACCGCCGCCGATCACCACCATGGTCTTGGGGATCCTGGGCAGTTCCAGCGCACCGGTGGAGGTGACGACGATTTTCTCGTCGATGGTGACATCCGCGCCGGGGATGCTGGCGGATTCAGAGCCGGACGCGATGACGATATGTTTGGCCTCATGGGTGTCATCGCCGACCTTGACGCGGCCCGCCTCGGGGATGCTGCCCCAGCCCTTGAGCCAGTCTATCTTGTTCTTCTTGAACAGGAATTCGATGCCCTTGGTGTTCTGGCCGATGACATCATCCTTGTAGGCCAGCATCTCTTTCCAGTCGACCGAGGGGGATTTGCCCTTGAGGCCCATTTTCGCGAAATTGTGTTCCGCTTCATGGAGCATGTGGGAGGCGTGCAGGAGGGCCTTCGACGGGATGCAGCCGACGTTGAGGCAGGTGCCGCCCAGTGTCTCGCGGCCCTCGACCACGGCGGTCTTGAGGCCCAGTTGCGCGCAACGGATGGCGCAGACATAGCCGCCGGGGCCGGCGCCGATGATGATCACGTCGTAAGAGGCCATGGGTCAGTTCCTTTCGTTTGGGTCAGGGCGGGGGCGCTGCCCCCGTCGCCCGATGGGCGACTCCCCCGGAATATTTGGGGCAAGATGAAGCATCTAGAGGAGCGCCGCCAGCAGCATGAGCAGGGTGGCGGCGAAGCCCACGGACCAGATGAGCGAGCGGCCCGGTCTGAGGCCGAAATAGTAAGCGGGGATGTAGAGCACGCGCGCGGCGAGATAGGTAAAGGCGCAGGCGGCGGTGAATTGCGTGGATTGGTTCGATAGCGTGACGGTGAGCACGGCGATGGTGAAGAGGATCAGCCCCTCGAAATGGTTGTTGAGCGCGCGGCCAAGGCGGGCGGTTTTGGGCGAGAGTTGTTTCGACGGCTCGCGGTCACGCGCGGACATGGTGTAGCCGGGGCCAAGCTCCAGATTCGCCGGGATGGCGTAGAGGAGGAACTGGACCGCTTGCAGGAGGGCGGCGAGGGTGAGGGCGGTGAGTTCGGGGGTCATTATCTATCCGCCGGCATCGGTGTTAGATCAAACGCCAGCGCAAAATCAACAACCGAGGGCAAGTATACGAGCGCCCCTATTAAAAGAAATATGACCTGAAGATTTCGATAGCAGCTAATCTTTCTTCCAACAATTTTGTCATCATGTATAAACTCAGTGTCAGCAATTTTGAGTTCCGCAGTATTCCCTTTTAGTCGCATCGCTGCGAGGGACATTCTTTGAGCCAAACTTAAAAGTGAAAGTAACTTCAGGCCGCACAACATCGAGAAAGTCCACAAAATTAAAGCTGCCATTAAAAATCTTATAGCTGATCCTGACGCTAAATTACTTGATGTAACGATAGCGTAACCGATAGCGGCACCAGCGGCAGAAAAAGCGTAAAAGCATTGGCGTTCCTGAAAACGCCAACGCTCAATGATTATTTCAATTACGCTATTCACCAAACTTCTGCCTCACAAGTCCATAAGCAACCGGCACGGGCCTTCGAGGGGCTCTTTCACGCGCACCAAGAACGTCACCGCACCGTTGCCGTCGATGATGAGAATATCTGACCGTCTCATCCCCCCACCGCCAGCGTTTCACGCGCCTTGGCAATCGCCTCGTCGAGAGACCGCCCCGCCTCATGCGCCTTCACGATCCGTTCCAGAGCCGCGCGCAGGCGGGCGGCTTCGCCGGGGGTGGCGGGGCGGGCGCGGGTGAAGAAATCCGCGTCGAGGGGTGGGTTCTCGTCAAAATCTTCGGGCGGTTTTGGGCGGATGCTCATGGGATTTCCCTTCGGTTGGCCTTGCGCAACGAGATTACGCGGATGCGGGCGTTGCGCCAAGCATAGACAAGAACGTGGTATCGCCCGTCGATCTTGCCAAGGGCCTGCATCCGGGTCTCGCCGTAGTCATAGCGTGTATCTTCGGCCTCTATCGCGCTGCTCCAGTCGAAACCCTGCACCGCCGTGAAGGGGACGCCGTGTTTGGCCATGTTGTTTTCGGCCTTGGCGGCGTCCCATTCATAAAGCGGGTCTGTCACGCGGGGCTCACAAATCCATCAACAACCGCCGGGGATCTTCGAGTGCTTCTTTCACGCGCACGAGGAATGTCACCGCGCCTTTGCCGTCGACGATGCGGTGGTCGTAGCTGAGCGCGAGATACATCATCGGGCGGGCCTTGATCTCGCCGTTCACCACCATGGGCCGGTCCTGGATCTTGTGCATGCCGAGGATGCCCGATTGCGGGGGGTTGAGGATGGGCGAGGACATGAGCGAGCCGTAGACGCCGCCGTTGGAGATGGTGAAGGTGCCGCCCTGCATCTCGGCCATCGAGAGCTTGCCGTCGCGGGCGCGGGCGCCTTTCTCGGCGATGGCCTTCTCGATGGCGGCAAAGCCCATCTGATCCACGTCGCGAATGACCGGCACGACGAGGCCGGTGGGGGTGCCTGCCGCGATGCCCATATGGACAAAGTTCTTGTAGACGATATCGGTGCCGTCGATCTCGGCATTGACCTCGGGCACCTCTTTCAGGGCGTGGACGCAGGCCTTGGTGAAAAACGACATGAAGCCGAGGCGCACGCCGTGCTTCTTGAAGAACTCGTCCTTGTACTGGTTGCGCAGCGCCATCACCTCGGTCATGTCGACCTCGTTATAGGTGGTGAGCATGGCGGCGGTGTTCTGCGCGTCCTTGAGGCGGCGGGCGATGGTCTGGCGGAGCCTCGTCATCTTGACGCGTTCCTCGCGCGCGGCATCCTCGGCCGGGGAGGGCGCGCGGGGGGCCTGCGCGGCCGGGGCGGGGGCGGCGGGCGCGGCTTTCGGGGCCTGCCCTGCCTTGGCGACATCCTCTTTCATCACGCGACCGTCACGGCCCGAGCCGGTGACCTGATCGCGGCTGACGCCCGCCTCGGCCATGGCCTTTTTCGCCGAAGGGGCGTCTTCGACATCCTTGCCGGAGGCTTTGGCCGGACTTTCCTCTGCCGGAGCGGCGTCCGATTTGGCGGGGCTTGCCGCGCCCTCGCCCGAGGACATGAGCGCGAGCTTGCCGCCCGCCTGCACCGTCTCGCCCTCGCCTGCGAGGATTTCCGTCAGCGTGCCGGAGGCGGGGGCGGGCACCTCGACCGAGACCTTGTCGGTCTCCAGCTCGCACAGCATCTCGTCGGCCTCGACACGGTCGCCCACCTTCTTGAACCAGGTGGAAACGGTGGCCTCGGTCACGCTTTCGCCAAGGGTGGGCACCATGACGTCGATGCTCTCGCCGCCCTTATCGCTGCCCGTGTCGGTCGGCGCGGATTTGACCTCGGGCTTGTCGGCTTTCGCCGGGGCGGCCTTGCCCTCGCCTGCGGTGATGGTGGCAAGAAGGGCGTCGACGCCCACGGTCTCGCCCTCCTGCGCCACGATTTCGCCCAGGGTGCCCGCCGTCGGGCTGGGCACCTCGACCGTCACCTTGTCGGTTTCAAGCTCGCACAGCATCTCGTCGGCAGCGACCTGATCGCCGGGTTTCTTGAACCATGTGGCGACGGTGGCCTCGGTGACGGATTCGCCCAAGGTGGGGACGCGGACTTCGGTGCTCATCACTTGTTTCCTTCGATGGAGAGCGCGGCATCCACCAGCGCCTCTTGTTGTGCTTTGTGCTGCTTGGCAAGGCCCGTGGCGGGCGAGGCGGCAGCGGGGCGGCCGGCATAGACCGGGCGCTTGTGCCTGGCGTCGATGCGCGTGAGCACCCATTCGATATTCGGCTCGATGAAGGACCAGGCACCCTGGTTCTTGGGTTCTTCCTGGCACCAGACCATTTCCGCGCCCTTGAAGCGCTCCAGCTCCTTGACCATCGACATGGCCGGGAACGGGTAGAACTGTTCGATCCGCATCAGGTAGACGTCGTCGATCCCGCGGCGGTCGCGCTCTTCCAGCAGGTCGTAATAGACCTTGCCCGAGCACATGACGACGCGGCGGATCTTCTTGTCGGCGACAAGTTTCGTGTCGGAATTGCCGTATTGGGCATCGTCCCACAGCACCCGGTGGAAGGAGGAGCCGGTGACGAAATCCAAGGTTTTCGACACCGCCATCTTGTGCCGCAGAAGCGATTTCGGCGTCATCAGGATGAGCGGTTTGCGGAAGGTGCGGTAGAGCTGACGGCGCAGGATGTGGAAATAGTTCGCAGGCGTCGTGCAATTGGCCACGATCCAGTTATCGCCGCCGCACATCGTCAGGAACCGTTCCAGCCGGGCGGAGGAATGCTCCGGCCCCTGCCCTTCATAGCCATGCGGCAGCAGGCACACGAGGCCCGACATCCGCAGCCACTTGCTTTCGCCCGAGGAGATGAACTGATCGAACATGATCTGCGCGCCGTTGGCGAAGTCGCCGAACTGCGCCTCCCAGAGGGTAAGGGCCTTGGGTTCCGCGAGGCTGTAGCCGTATTCGAACCCGAGCACCGCATATTCCGAGAGCATCGAATCGATGACCTCGTATGGTGCCTGGCCCTCGCGGATATTGTTGAGCGGGTAATACCGCTCTTCGGTGTCCTGGTCGATGAAGGCGGAATGACGCTGGCTGAAGGTGCCGCGCGTGCTGTCCTGGCCCGAGAGGCGGACGCGATAGCCCTCGGTCAGGAGCGAGCCGAAGGCCAGCGCCTCGGCGGTGGCCCAGTCAAAGCCTTCGCCGGTCTCGAACATCTGGCGCTTGGCCTCGAGCAGGCGCTCGACCGTCTTGTGAACGGTGACCCCCTCGGGCACATGGGTCAGCGCCGCGCCCACCTCCTTGAAGGTCTCGGACGGGATCGCCGTCTCGCCGCGCTCATACTTGCCCTTGTGCGGGTTGAGGTCCGACCATTTGCCGTCGAGCCAGTCGGCCTTGTTCGGGCGGTAATCCTTGCCCGCCTCGAACTCGTCGGCAAGGAAGGACTGGAACGCGGCCTTGAGGTCCTCGACCTCGCCCTCGGGGATGAGACCGTCCTTCACGAGCCGGTCGGTATAGAGGGCGAGCGTGGTTTTCTGCTGCTTGATCTTTTTATACATCAAGGGGTTGGTGAACATCGGCTCATCCCCCTCGTTATGGCCGAAGCGGCGATAGCAGATGATGTCGATGACCACGTCCTTGTGGAATTTCTGGCGGAATTCCGTGGCGACGCGGGCGGCATGAACGACCGCCTCGGGATCGTCGCCGTTGACGTGGAAAATCGGTGCCTCGACCATCAGCGCGATATCCGTGGGATAGGGCGAGGACCGCGAGAAATGCGGCGCGGTGGTAAAGCCGATCTGGTTGTTCACCACGATATGCATGGTGCCGCCGGTGCGGTGCCCCTTGAGGCCCGAGAGACCGAAGCCCTCGGCCACGACACCCTGACCGGCAAAGGCCGCGTCGCCGTGCAAGAGGATCGGCAGCACCTTGGTGCGCTCGGTATCGTTCAACTGATCCTGCTTGGCGCGGACCTTGCCCAGCACCACCGGGTTCACCGCCTCGAGGTGGCTGGGGTTGGCGGTCAGCGACAAATGGACGGTGTTGCCGTCGAACTCGCGGTCATGACTGGCCCCGAGGTGGTATTTCACATCGCCCGAGCCGTCGACATCCTCGGGCTTGGAGGAGCCGCCCTGAAACTCGTGAAAAAGCGCGCGGTAGGGCTTGCCCATGACATTGGCCAGCACGTTGAGCCGCCCGCGATGCGGCATGCCGATGACGATATCCTGCACGCCCAACTGCCCGCCGCGCTTGATGATCTGCTCCATCGCGGGAATGAGGCTCTCGCCACCGTCGAGGCCGAACCGCTTGGTGCCCATGTATTTGACATGGAGATATTTCTCGAAGCCTTCGGCCTCCACCAGCTTGTTCAGGATCGCCTTGCGACCCCTGCGGGTAAAGGAGATTTCCTTGTCATAGCCCTCGATCCGCTCCTTGAGCCAGGCGGCCTGTTCGGGGTCCGAGATATGCATGTATTGCAGCGCGAAGGTGCCGCAATAGGTGCGCCGCACGATGGCGAGGATCTCGCGCAGGCTCGCGATTTGCAGGCCAAGCACGTTGTCGATGAAGATGGGCCGGTCCATGTCGGCCTCGGTGAAGCCGTAGGATTTCGGGTCAAGCTCGGGCTGGTGGCCCTGCTCGCGCAGGCCGAGCGGGTCGAGATCGGCGATGAGGTGGCCCCGGATGCGATAGGCGCGGATGAGCATGAGCGCGCGTACGCTATCGAGCACCGCGCGCTTGACGTCCTCATCGCTGAGCTTCACGCCCTTTTCATCGGCTTTCGCGGCGATCTTCTTGCCCGCGTCCTTCAATTCCGGCTCGGCGGGCCATTCGCCGGTCAGCGCGGCAGTCAGATCATCGGACGGCATGGGCGGCCAGTCGGCGCGCGCCCATGAGGCACCTTGCGCCTCGCGGCGCACATCGTCGTGACCATCGCCCAACTGATCGAAGAAGGCGCGCCACGCCTCATCGACCGCACCCGGATCATGGGCGTAGCGGGCGTAAAGCTGCTCCAGGTATTCGGCATTCGCGCCCTGCATGAAGGAGGAGGCGTGGAACTGGTCGTTGGGGGATTGGTCGGTCATTTTGGCACCTCGGAGGAGCTTGGAACCCTGTTGGTTGGGCTGGGCCGGGGACACGCCCCCGGCCTGGCCCGGATGCGTCAGCCGATGGCCTTGAGCACCGCCTCGCCGAGGCTGGCGGGGCTTTCGGCCACGGTGATGCCCGCGGATTTCATCGCCTCGATCTTGTCCTCGGCACCGCCCTTGCCGCCCGCCACGATGGCGCCTGCATGGCCCATGCGGCGGCCCGCAGGGGCGGTGCGTCCGGCGATGAAGCCTGCGGTCGGTTTCCAGCGGCCGCGCTTTTTCTCGTCTTTCAGGAACTGCGCGGCCTCTTCTTCGGCAGAGCCGCCGATTTCGCCGATCATGATGATCGACTGCGTCTCGTCATCGGCGAGGAACCATTCCAGCACGTCGATATGTTCGGTCCCCTTGATCGGGTCGCCGCCGATGCCGACGCAGGTCGATTGTCCAAGGCCCACATCCGAGGTCTGCTTGACCGCCTCATAGGTGAGCGTGCCGGAGCGCGAGACGACGCCGACAGAGCCGCGCCGGTGGATATGGCCGGGCATGATGCCGATCTTGCAGGCGTCGGGCGTGATGATGCCGGGGCAGTTGGGACCGATGAGGCGCGATTTGCTGCCTTCCAGCGCCCGCTTGACGCGCATCATGTCCAAGACGGGGATGCCTTCGGTGATGCAGACGATCAGCTCCATCTCGGCATCAATCGCCTCGAGGATCGAATCGGCGGCAAAGGGGGGCGGGACGTAGATGACGGAGGCATTGGCCTCGGTCACGGCCTTGGCCTCATGCACCGAGTTGAACACCGGCAGGTCAAGATGCGTGCTGCCGCCCTTGCCGGGGGTCACGCCGCCGACCATTTTCGTGCCATAGGCGATGGCCTGTTCAGAGTGGAACGTGCCCTGAGAGCCGGTGAGGCCCTGACAGATGACACGCGTGTTTTCGTCTACGAGGACTGCCATTGTGGCGTTCTCCCTATTTTCGAGCTTCGCCCCGGGCGATGACCAGGCCCAGGAACGAAAGAAAGATGATGATGATTGCAAAGGCGGGTCGGAAACCGAAACCCAAACCCTCGGTGGCATCGCGAAGCGGGTTGGTATCGCATGAGGGGGAAAAGACGAGAATCGCCCAGACCCATTCACGAAAGGTTTGCGCACATTCGGGCAGTGCATGAAGGGCGAGGGCCTGAAATCCCCAGAGCACGCCAATGCAGCCGATCATCAGGATCAGCACGCCGCGGACCCCGCGCCGCTCACCGACGGATTTCATGGCCACCATGTATGAAATCGTGCCCAAAAGCAGACCTCCGAAGAACATCACCCCCAGCAAATCGCCCTACCCCTTAACCGCCTTCACGATCTTCTGCGCGCCGTCCTTGAGGTTGTCGGCGGCGATCACGTCGAGGCCGGAATTGTTGATGATCTCCTTGCCCTTTTCGACATTGGTGCCTTCGAGGCGCACCACCAGCGGCACCTTGAGGCCGACCTCCTTGACTGCCGCGACCACGCCCTCTGCGATCACATCGCAGCGCATGATGCCGCCGAAGATGTTGACGAGGATGCCTTTGACCTGCGGATCGGAGGTGATGATCTTGAACGCCTCGGTGACCTTTTCCTTGGTCGCCCCGCCGCCCACGTCGAGGAAGTTGGCCGGCTCCGCCCCGTAGAGCTTGATGATGTCCATCGTGGCCATCGCCAGCCCCGCACCGTTGACCATGCAGCCGATCTCGCCATCCAGAGCGATATAGTTGAGGTCGTATTTCGAGGCCTCAAGCTCCTTGGGGTCCTCTTCGGTGGTGTCGCGCAATTCGGCGATATCGGCGTGGCGATAGATCGCGTTGCCGTCAAAGCTGATCTTGGCATCAAGCACCCTGAGATCGCCCTTGTCGGTCACGATCAGCGGGTTGATTTCCAGCATCTCCATGTCTTTTTCGACAAACGCCTTGTAGAGCATGCCCATCAGCGCCACGCATTGCTTGACCTGACCGCCGGTGAGGCCAAGGCCAAAGGCGATGCGGCGGCCATGGAAGGGCTGATAGCCGGTGGCGGGATCGACCGCGAAGCTGAGGATCTTCTCGGGCGTGCTCTCGGCCACCTCCTCGATATCCATGCCGCCCTCGGTCGAGGCCACAAAGGAGATGCGGCTCGTGCCGCGATCCACCAGCAGCGCGAGGTAAAGCTCGCGCGCGATGCCCGCGCCATCCTCGATATAGACGCGGTTGACCTGCTTGCCCGCAGGCCCGGTCTGCTTGGTCACCAGCGTGCGCCCCAGCATCCGGCGCACCTCCTCGGCGGCCTCCTCGACCGAGCGCGCCAGACGCACGCCACCCGCCTCGCCGGCACCCGCTTCCTTGAACCTGCCCTTGCCACGACCCCCGGCATGGATCTGCGCCTTCACGACCCAGACCGGCCCGTCAAGACCCCCCGCCGCCGTCTTCGCCTCCTCCGCGCGCAGAACAACGCGCCCATCCGAAACCGGAGCCCCGTAAGCCCGCAAAAGCGCCTTCGCCTGATACTCGTGGATGTTCATGAACCTGTCCCGTTTTGCTGTGATCGGAACAGGTATAGGCACGGAATGACGGGTGATTTAAAGGATTTTTCGCCGTGATGGAAAATTTGCGCCGAAATTCTGCATTTTGTGATCACACGAATAATTCCTGTGATCACAAGCGGCGCTCAAACCGTTTTCTGCATCTCAAAAGGAATCAGGGCTGGATATGCTCCAGCCCTGATCTAAATCTAACGGCCTTGCGTCATGCGAGCGACGGATCGATTTCCTTGCAGGCCTTCACGAGGCCTTTCACGGCCTCGACCGACTTGTCGAACATGGCCTGCTCATCCTTGGTGAGCTTGATCTCGACGATGCGCTCGATCCCGCCCGCGCCGATCACCGTGGGCACGCCCACATACATGTCCTTCACGCCCAGCTCGCCATCGCAATAGGCCGCGCAGGGCAGGACGCGCTTTTGATCCTTGAGATAGGCCTCGGCCATTTCAATGGCCGACGTGGCGGGCGCATAGAAGGCCGAGCCGGTTTTCAGCAGGCCGACGATCTCGGCGCCGCCGTCGCGGGTGCGTTGCAGGATGGCGTCGAGCTTGTCCTGCGTGGTCCAGCCCATCTCGATCAGATCCGGCAGCGGGATGCCCGCAACGGTCGAATAACGCACCGAGGGCACCATCGTATCGCCATGCCCGCCCAGAACGAAAGCGGTCACGTCACGCATCGACACGCCGAACTCGACGCTGAGGAAGTGACGGAAGCGCGCGCTATCCAGAACACCGGCCATGCCGCAGACCTTGTGCGCGGGCAGGCCCGAGAATTGCTGTAGCGCCCAGACCATCGCGTCGAGCGGGTTGGTGATGCAGATCACAAACGCGTCGGGCGCGTTGGCCGCGATCCCCTCGCCCACCGATTTCATGACCTTGAGGTTGATGCCCAGAAGATCGTCACGGCTCATCCCCGGCTTGCGCGCCACGCCGGCGGTGACGATGCAGACATCGGCCCCGGCGATATCGGCATAGGACTGCGTGCCCTTGAGCACCGCGTCAAAGCCTTCGGAGGGGCCGGATTCGGCGATATCGAGCGCCTTGCCCTCGGGCGTGCCCTCGGCGATGTCGAAAAGCACGATGTCGCCGAGTTCCTTCAGCGCGGCAAGATGGGCAAGCGTGCCGCCGATCTGTCCCGCGCCGATCAGCGCGATCTTGGGTCTGGCCATTGGATCTGTCTCCACAGGTTGCATAGTTGCGGCGTGGCGTAGTCTGAAATTCTGTGTCATGCAAGCCTGCCGCAGGTCACGATGCGGCGGTGGGTGCCTGCGGCATACCGTCGTATGCCAGAAGCGGCGTTTGGAAACGGGGGCTTGGCCGATGGGGGTGACATGGGAGATCTTCGCCGCCGGGGTCTTTGCCGCGCTTTTCGCCGGGATATCGAAAGGCGGATTCGGCTCGGGCGCGGCCTTTGCGGGCGCGGCGATTCTGGCGATCGTGGCGCCGCCGGGTGTGGCGCTCGGGATCATGCTGCCGCTTTTGATGGTCATCGATGTGGCGACGCTGCGGCCCTATTGGCGGCAATGGGGGCGCGAAGAGACGCGGGTTCTGGTGCTGGGCGGGTTGCCGGGCGTGGCTCTTGGCATGGCCTTTTACCGGGTGGCCGATGCGGACCTGATGCGGGTGTTGATCGGGGCGGTCGCAGTGGGCTTCGTGGCCTGGCAACTGGCGGTGCGGGCGCGACTGGTGCGCGGCGCAGCGCGACCCCTGCCGGTGGGTGCAGGGCTGCTGGCCGGGATGGTGGCCGGGTTCACCAGCTTCGTGAGCCATGCGGGCGGGCCGCCTGCGGCGGTGTATCTCTTGTCGCGCGGGCTGGGCAAAACCGGGTTTCAGGCGACGACGGTGGCGGTCTTCTTTGTGATAAATATCGCCAAGGCAGTGCCCTACGGCTTTCTTGGCCTCTTCACGCGCGAGACGCTGAGCGTTGCGCTGATGCTAGCGCCCTTTGCCCTGATCGGTGCATGGATCGGTGTGCGCGCGCACCGCGTCGTGCCCGAGCGCGCGTTTTTTGCGATCACTTATGTGCTGCTGACAGTGACGGGGGCCAAGTTGATTTTTGACGGGGTGTGGTGATCGCCGCCTGTGAACAGGCGTGGCGGGAGTGCCTTGCGGGCGGAAATGAACTGAAGCGATCGTTGGAAGCTTGGTGCCACTGCGCGGAATAAAGGCGCAGAACGCGCCGCCGCGCCAAAGGTGCGCCCATATAACCCGTCGCACCAAAGCTGCGCCCATATAAGCGGGACACGTCCGGCGTGACGGGCGGCGGGCACCGCGCGGCGGCTTTCAACACCCGCTCAAGCCCATATATGCCACCTGCACCGGCACGCAGGAATGTGGATGACCTGCATCTTTACCGGAAAGCGAAAGCGCGCCCCGCGCCGCATGGACGCGGGGCCTAGGCGTCGTTCCCGGGCACGGGCATGGCGCCGGCCATGCTCTCGAACGCTTGCCCCGCCGCAATCAGACAGGTGATGCCATTGGTGCCCGTGACCGTGATTGTCCAACTGCCCGACGTGTCGGAGGCGAACACCTCGATCACAGCGCCCTGCGAGCCGAGCCCCATGGATTGCCGCGTTTCACCATACGCCTCGGCCAGACGTTTCACCACGGCCTCGCGCGGGGCGCAGGCCGCGCCCTGCTGCGCCGAAACCGGCCCCGCAAGAGACGCCAAGGCCAGTGCCAGAACGTATCGGTTCATCGTCATACCCTTTCCCGGTTGGTCCCTGCCGTCGGGAAAATCATGCCGCAAAAGGCGTGAAGACTTGGTTAACGCGGAGTCACCGCCCTTGATGCTGCGTCGCGGCAGAAACTGCTTGAACATTTCCGCCGAAAAATGGCATCCCTGCGCAAGAAAATTTCCCAAATACGAGGGCGACCATGGCCAGCACCCAACCCTATCGTTCCGTGCTCTATATTCCCGGCTCCAAGGAGCGCGCGCTCGACAAGGCGCGCGGCCTGCCCGCCGATGCGATCATCTTCGATCTGGAGGACGCGGTCGCCCCCGACGCCAAGGCCGAGGCCCGCGCCACGCTGCGCGCGGCACTGCAAGAGGGCGGCTATGGCAGGCGCGCGAAAATCGTGCGGATCAACGCGCTGAGCACGGAATGGGGGCTGGCCGATGCGCGTGCATTTGCCGATGCCGGGGCCGATGCGATCCTGCTGCCCAAGGTCAACGCACCCTCGGATATCGACACGCTGACCGAGATCATCGGGCCCGACATAGCCGTCTGGGCGATGATGGAAACGCCGCTCTCGATCCTGGGCGCGCGCGAAATCGCGGCCCATGCGCGCGTCGCGGGGCTGGTCGCGGGCACCAATGATCTGGCCAAGGATCTGCGGACAAGGGCGCAGCCCGACCGTATGCCGCTGATGCTGGCGCTGCAAACCATCGTTCTGGCGGCACGCGCGGCGCGGATCGTGGCGGTGGACGGGGTCTATAACCGCTTCAAGGACGACGACGGGCTGCGTGTCGAATGCGAACAGGGCCGCGATCTGGGCTTCGACGGCAAGACGCTGATCCACCCCGCGCAGATCGACATCGCCAATGCCGCCTTTGCCCCCACGGAGGCCGAAATCGAACTGGCCGAACGCCAGATTGCCGCGTATGAAGAAAGCCGAGCCTCGGGTCAGGGGATCGCGGTCGTGGACGGGCAGATCGTCGAGAATCTGCATGTGGTCACGGCGCAGCGCATCCTTGCACAGGCCCAAGCGATACGCGACCTGGCAGCGGAGTAGCGCGCAATGACCTATCTCATCCTCGGACTGATCCTCTGGACCGCCGCGCATCTCTTCAAGCGCGTGGCCCCCGATCTGCGCGCGCGGATGGGCAAGGCTGGCAAGGGGCTGGCGGCCGTGGGTATCCTCGCCGGTCTGGTGCTGATGGTGGTGGGCTACCGGCAGGCGGAGTTCGTGAATGTCTGGTTCCCGCCCGCCTGGACGGTGCATGTCAACAACCTGATGATGCTTGGCGCGGTGTTCCTTTACGGGATGAGCGCCACCAAGGGGCGGCTGCGCGGCGCGATCCGCCATCCGCAACTGACCGCCGTCAAGGTCTGGGCGGTGGCGCACCTGCTGGTCAATGGTGATCTGGCCTCGCTGATCCTCTTTGGCGGCCTGCTTGGCTGGGCGGTGCTGGAGGTGGTGATGATCAACCGTGCCGAGGACTGGAACCGCCCGAAACCGGGCGAGGCCAAGCGCGACATCCTGCTGGTCATCATCACGGTGGTGCTCTTCCTTGTGATGACCTTCATTCACAACTGGCTGGGCGTCTGGCCATTTCCGGGGTAAACCCATGCAGCTTTATCGTTTTCTGACCGCCGATGACACCTCGGCCTTCTGTCACAAGGTGACCGCCGCACTCAACAAGGGGTGGTCGCTCCATGGCGACCCCACCTATGCGTTCGACGCGGCCAACGGCGTGATGCGCTGCGGTCAGGCGGTCATCAAGGAGGTGCCCGGCACCTATTCCCCCGACATCAAGCTGGGAGAGCAGTGAGCATGGCCAAGACAAACCCGGGCCGCTTCTTCGAGGATTACCGGCTGGGCGAGGTGATCCGCCACGCCGTGCCGCGCACCGTCTCGGGGGGCGAGCGCGCCCTTTATCACGCGCTTTATCCGGCGCGCCATGCGCTCTATTCCTCGGACGAATTTGCCCGCGCCTGCGGCCTGCGCGCCAGCCCGCTGGACGACCTGGCGGCGTTTCACATCGTGTTCGGCAAGTCGGTGCCGGATATCTCGCTCAATGCCGTGGCAAATCTGGGCTATGCCGAGGCGCGCTGGCTGCGGCCCGTCTGGCCCGGTGACACGCTCGCCTCGCAATCCGAGGTGATCGGGCTCAAGGAAAACTCCTCTGGCAAGACCGGCGTGGTCTATGTGCGCACCTCCGGCACCAACCAGCATGGCGTGACGGTGATGGAATTTGTCCGCTGGGTGATGGTGCGCAAGCGCGACAGCGCCGCCCCTGCCCCCGCGCCGGTGGTGCCTGCGCTTGCCGCCTCGGTCGCGGCGGACGATCTGGTGATACCTGCGGGCCTCGATTTCACGCGCTACGATTTTCTCCTTGCCGGAGAGCCGCATCGCTGGGGCGATTACACGGTGGGCGAGCAGATCGACCACGTGGATGGCGTGACCATCGAGGAGGCCGAGCATATGCTGGCCACGCGCCTCTGGCAGAACACCGCCAAGACCCATTTCGACGCGAGTTTGCGCGAGGATGGCAAGCGGCTCATTTATGGCGGGCATGTCATCTCGATGGCGCGGGCGCTGTCGTTCAATGGCCTCGCCAATGCGCAGATGATCGTGGCGGTGAACGCAGGCAGCCACGCCAACCCGTGTTTCGCGGGCGACACGCTGCGCGCCTGGTCCGAGGTGCTGGACCGCGCCGAGACGCCCGCGCCGGGGGTGGGCGCGTTGCGCCTGCGGCTGGTCGCCACGAAGGGCGGCGCACCCTTCACGCTGCGCGGCGAGGACGGCAAATACCTGGCCCAGGTGCTGCTCGATCTCGATTACTGGGTGCTTGTGCCGCGCTGAGCGGGGTCAGAAGGCGCGCAGGATATCCTGCAATTCGGGCTCTTCCACCATCTGCGCGGCCTTTTTGGGGCGCACCCAGAGGCGTTGACGCTGGCCCGCCTCGGGAAAGCTGCTCGCCAGACCATCCGCACGCAACCGCACCTTGTAAACCTGCGTCACCAGGAGCACGCCGCTGCCATCCTTGAGAATTTTCTCATAGCGGAATTGCCCGCAGGGCCGCGCCTTGTCGGCCTCGGCGCGCACGCCCGCCTCTTCCCAGGCCTCGCGCAGCGCCGATTGCGCAGGCGTCAGCCCCTCGATGGGCCAGCCCTTGGGCACAATCCAGCGCCCGGTGTCGCGGCTGGTGATGAGCAGGATCTCTTTTTGTCCCTTCACCTTGCGCCAGCAAAGCGCCGCGACCTGCATGTCAGGCGGGTGCGTCGCCGCCGCGCCAGCGCGCGCAGAAAGAGAGGACATCTTGACCATTCGGACCCCTGCTCGGGTGGGCGATCGACTTATTCATTGATCCTATAGTTTAAGTGCAAATGAATGATTTAGCAAATCACTAAGTGTTGCGGGGCTTGGCGCGCAGCGTCGGGTCGGCCTCGGTCGGATCCTCGGGCCAGGGGTGACGAGGGTAACGGCCGCGCATCTCCTTGCGCACCTCCGCATAGGAACTGGCCCAGAACCCCGGCAGGTCCATCGTCGTCTGAAGCGGCCTGCCCGCCGGCGACAGCAGCGTGACGCGCAGCGGCTGGCCCGCCACGGCCGGATGGGTGGTCTGGCCGAACATCTCTTGCAGGCGCAGCGTGATCTCGGGTGCCTCGCCGGAATAGTCGATGGGAATGCGCCGCCCGAGCGGGGTGGTGAACTGGCTCGGCACGGCGCGGTCGAGCGTCTGGCGCTGGTCCCATGTCAGCATCGCCTCAAGCGCCGGGGCAATGTCGAAGCCCCGCCAGTCCTCCGCCGTTTTCACCCCCGCGACATGCGGCAGGAGCCACGCCTCCAGCCCCGTCATCAGCGCCGCCTCGGACATGTCCGGCAGGGACGGATCGCGCGCGCGCAGAAGCGCCACGCGCGCCGCCAGCCGCCGCGCAGGCGCGCTCCAGACCAGCCCCAGATCGCGCACGCCCTCGAGCATGGCGCGCGCCACCGCCTCGGGCGGCACGTCGGGCCAGGTCCGGTCGTCGAGCACCAGCGCGCCAAGCCGCTCCCGCCGCCGCGCCACCACGCGCCGCACGCGCCGGTCCCAGGCGCAGACATCGTGCCAGCCGATACGCCCGGCATAAAGCCCGCGAACCTCCGCCTCGGATATGGCGATGGCCTGCCGGATGCGGGCCTCGCGCGGGTCGCCGTCAAGGTCCGTCGCCACGATGAGCCGCGCCCCCGCCAGCGGATCGCCCTCGGGCAGCACCGCCCCCTTGCCACCCGAAAGCACGAAACGCGGCGCCTCGCCCTTGCGGCGCAGCCCGATGCGGTCCGGATAGGCGAGCGCGGCCATCTCCGCCGCACTCTGCCCGCCGTCACGACCCTGCGCCTGCGCCCGCAGGCGTCTGGCCTCGGTGCGGATACGCTCCACCGTGCCGCGATGCGCCTCCCACGGATGACGCCCGGCATAGCCGCGCGGATCGCGCACCGCCCCGAGCCGGAGCGCAAGGTCCACAGGCGCGGCACGCGGCAACGGGTCGCGCTCGGCCAGCAACGCGGCAAGGTCCGCAGCCTCCGGCCCCGCCACGCTCAGCATATGCGCCAGACGCGGATGCAAGGGCAGCGCGGCAAGGCGGCGGCCATGCGCGGTGATCGCGCCGCGCGCATCGAGCGCACCGAGATCCGTGAGCAGCGCGCGCGCCTCGGCAAAGCTGCCGGGATTGGGCGGGGTGAGAAAGGGCAGCGCCTCGGGCGCGGCCCCCCAGAGCGCCAGCTCCAGTGCCAGACCGGTCAGGTCGGCGGCCTCGATCTCGGCAGGCGGAAAGGGGCCAAGCGCGCCCTCCTCGCCGCGCGTCCATAGCCGGTAGCAGACCCCCTCGGCCACGCGGCCCGCGCGCCCTGCCCGTTGCGCCGCCTCGGCGCGGGTCACCCGCTCGGTCACAAGCCGCGCCATGCCAGAGCCGGGATCGAACCGCGCGCGCCGCGCGCGGCCTGCATCCACCACCACGCGGATATCCTCGATGGTGAGCGAGGTCTCGGCGATGGCCGTGGCCAGCACCACCTTGCGCCCCGAAGTCACCGGCGCGATGGCGGCGCGCTGCGCCGCGAAATCCATCGCGCCGAAGAGGGGCCGGATCTGGCACCCGGATGGCAGGCGACCTTTCAGCAGCGCCTCTGTGCGGCGGATCTCGCCCTCGCCGGGCAGGAAGACCAGCACGCCGCCCGCCGTCTCGGCCACGGCCCGCGCCACAAGATCGGCCACGACCTCGGGCAGGCGCGCGCCCTTGGGCAGGGGCCGGTCCAGCCAGCGGGTCGTGACCGGAAAGCTGCGCCCCTCCGAGGTGATCACCGGCACATCCCCCATCAGCGCCGCCACCGGCCCGGCGTCGAGCGTGGCCGACATCGCCAGCAGCATCAGATCCTCGCGCAGCGCGCCCGCCACCTCGAGACAAAGCGCCAGACCCAGATCGGCATTGAGGGAACGCTCGTGAAACTCGTCAAAGATTACCGCGCCCACGCCGGGCAGGTCGGGCGCGCCCTGCACCATGCGCGTCAATATCCCCTCGGTCACCACCTCGATGCGCGTCGCGCGCGATACCCGCGCCTCGCCCCGGATGCGGTAGCCCACGGTTTCGCCCACGGCCTCGCCAAGGCTCTCGGCCATGCGCTCCGCCGCCGCACGTGCCGCCAGACGGCGCGGCTCGAGCATCACGATGCGCCCAGAAACCAGCCCCGCGCGCAGCATCTCGAGCGGCACGACCGTGGTCTTGCCCGCCCCGGGCGGGGCCTGCAATACGGCGCGCCCGCGCGCGCGCAAGGCGACCAGCAGGTCGGGAACAGCGTCGAGAATGGGCAGTCGCAGGCTCATCCCCCGCTTATCGGACAGGCGCGCCCGCTTGGCCAGAGGCGCGGCCCCGTTTCACTGTTCCAAAAATACTCATCTCTCCCGCTCTGGACACGCGCGGCCGCCCGGGGCAAGAAGACCCCGCACCAAAGGGCGGCCCCATGACCGAGGACGATCTCAGCGACAGGGTTTTGCACGGCGACCGCCGCGCGCTGGCCCGTGCCATAACGCTGATCGAGAGCGCGCGGCCCGATCACCGCGCGGCGGCGGCGCAGCTTCTCGAACGGGTCAACCGGGCCGGGCGCACGGCCATCCGTATCGGCCTCTCGGGCACGCCGGGGGTGGGCAAATCCACCTTCATCGAAAGCTTCGGGCTCATGCTGACCGCGCAGGGGCTGCGCGTGGCGGTGCTCGCTGTCGATCCCTCCTCGGCGCGCTCAGGCGGCTCGATCCTCGGAGACAAGACGCGGATGGAGCGGCTTTCGCGCGATCCGAACGCCTTCATCCGCCCCTCGCCCAGCCGGACGCATCTGGGCGGCGTGGCACGGCGCACGCGCGAGGCGGTGATGCTGTGCGAGGCGGCGGGATATGACGTGGTGCTGATCGAGACCGTGGGCGTGGGCCAGTCCGAAACCGTGGTGGCCGAGATGGCGGATATCTTCGTGCTGTTGCTGGCGCCTGCGGGCGGCGACGAGTTGCAGGGCGTCAAGCGCGGGATCATGGAAATCGCCGATCTCATCCTTGTCAACAAGGCCGATGGCGATCTGAAACCGGCGGCGATGCGCACGCGGTCGGATTATGCGGGCGCGCTGCGCCTCTTGCGCAAGCGCGCGCAGGACCCCGAGGGCTTTCCCAAGGCGCTGACGGTCTCGGCGCTGGCCGAGGACGGGCTGGCGGCGGCCTGGGACGAGATGCGTGCGCTGGTCGACTGGCGACGCGCGGAGGGGCATTTCGCCGCCCGCCGCATCGCACAGGCGCAAAGCTGGTTCGTCGAAGAGGTGAAACAGGGCCTGCTCGCGCGGCTCGAGACGCCCGCCAATCGCGCCCTGATGGAGGGTTTCGCCCAGGAGGTCGCGCGCGGTGAGATCACGCCCACGGTCGCCGCCGCGCGGATGCTGGCGCGGATTGGCGGCTAAGGCTCAGGGGCTGGCTTCGCGCAGATAGACCCCCTCGGGCAGGTCGAGCGCTGCACCCAGATCGCGCAATTGCGTCATCGACAGCGTGATCTTCTGCACCCGGTCGGTGCGCGGGTCGTATTGCTCGATCGTCACGCATTCCTCGAAGGCGTTGACGATGACATCCTCGGCCAAGGGCACCTCGCCCTCGTCCACAAGGGTGATCACGGTCGAGTCGAATTCGTGTTCGATGGAAAACATGGGGATAGCGTATCGCGTCGGCGGAGGATTGCAACGGGCGATGGCGCGCAGGGGCAAAGGGGGTGGCGGGGCGGCGCAACCCTGCTAAAACGAAGGCAGTCGAGTTTAACGAGGAGTTGTCATGCGCTGGATTGCCTGCCTTGCCCTGATCGGCCTTGCCTCCTGTGTCGAGGTGACGCAGACCAGTCAGACCACCCGCCCCGCGCCGCAGCCCGCCGCCGCGCAGCGCCCGGCCCCGCCCGTGGTCACGCGCGACAAGGTGCAGCAGTTCCTGACCGTGGTGCAGCGGGTGGAGCCGGTTGCGGAACGCGAATGCCGCGCCCGCGCGCCAAGCTCCAATTGCGATTTCCGCATCGTGGTGGATGACCGCCCCGGACAGCCCGTGAACGCCTACCAGACGCTTGACCGCAACGGCCAGCCGATCCTTGCCTTCACCCTGCCGATGATCGCCTCGGTGCGCAACGCGGATGAGCTGGCCTTCGTCATGGGCCACGAGGCCGCGCATCACATCGCGGGCCATATCCCGCGCCAGCAGCAAAGTGCGGCCGCGGGCGCGCTCATCCTCGGCGGCATTGCCGCCGTCACCGGTGCCGGACAGGGTGCTGTGGATCAGGCGGCGCGCCTCGGCGCGGGCGTGGGCGGGCGCGCCTTTTCCAAGGAGTTCGAGCTTGAGGCCGACGCGCTTGGCACCGTGATCGCCCATAAATCGGGCTATAACCCGGTGCGCGGGGTCGAATTCTTTTCGCAGATCCCTGATCCGGGGAACCGCTTTCTCGGAACCCACCCGCCAAATGCGCAGCGCATCGAGACGGTGCGCCGGGTGGCCTCAAAGCTCTGAGGCGTGGGGCCTGATTTGACGCAGATCAAAGCGTGAATGTCCTCTTTGCGGCACCCTTCTGCGCAATCAACAGGAGAGTTCCCATGCAAAGTGCCCGCACGCTCAAACATCACGCCGGCCTTGTAGACCGTATGGCCACGGTTCAGGGTGTTGATCTGGAGGAGAAAATGATGGAGGGGTTGCTGACCCCCGGTGACTTGGGGGATGCCGTTCTCGCCTGCACCGGCTGCGCCAATCCCGGTGACTGCGAGCATTGGCTGGACGCGCGGCCCGACAGCGGGACCGCGCCGGATTATTGCCGCAACGTCGATCTCTTCGCCGATCTCAAGGCCGGTCGCCGCGCCTGAGGCGGCGCGTCAGAGCGCGGTCGCCAGCGCCGTGCTGATACCCAGAAAGAAGCACCCCGTGGCCAGCGCCACGAAGAGGTGCCAGATCGCGTTGGCAAAGCGCAGGCTTTCCCAGGCGTAGAACACCACCCCCGCCGTGTAGAGCAGCCCGCCTGCCACGATGAAGCCAAGGCTTGGCCCCGGCAGCACACCCGCAAGCGGCAGGATGAGCGCGACCCCGAGCCAGCCGAGCGCGATATAGGGCAGCCAATGGGTTGTCATCTGGCCGCGCGGGCGGCGCAATTTGGACACCGCGCCCGCCAGCGCCAGCGCCCAGACCGCCGCCAGCACCGCGTAGCCGAAAGCGGTGTTCAAAATCACGCCGAGCGGCGTGAAGGTGCCCGCAATCTTGATATAGATCGCCGCATGGTCTAGGCGGCGCAGCACCGGGCGCGCCGGGGTATGGGCAAAGAGGTGATAGGCCGCCGAGGCCCCGAGCATCGCAATCAGCGCCAGCGAATAGACCAGCACCGCCGCGAGCGTCACCCCGTCCATCCTGAGCGCCCACATCGCCAGAAGCATCGCCACCCCGGTCACGGCGGCCAATAGCCCGGTCACGTGCACCGCGCCATCGGCCACGCGTTCCGCTCTGGAGTAAAGTGGGTAAGCGCCCTGTGCCATCCGGACAGACTTGCACCAAACCTGTTACGATTCCATGAAATTTTGCATTTTACACAATTACGTCACGGTATGTGACCGAGGCGACGCTCAACCCGATGTCGCGAACCGGTCGAGTGCGCCCATTTGACCTTGCCCCTTGCGTCATCGTCCCCATTTTGGGATAAGTCAGAGGCTGAAATCAGGAGTGTTCCCATGGCTGCGCGCATCTACAAACCCGCCCGCACTGCGATGCAGTCGGGCACCGCCAAAACACGGCATTGGGTGCTGGAATTCGTCCCCGGAACGGCGCGCGAGGTCGATCCATTGATGGGCTGGACCTCGTCGGGCGACACTCAGGCGCAGGTGCGTCTGCGGTTTCCCACCAAGGAGGCGGCGCTCGACTATGCCAAGGATCATGGCATAGACGCCGTGGTGCAGGACCCCAAACCGCGCAAGGCCAACATTCGCCCCGGCGGCTATGGCGAGAACTTTGCAACCTATCGCCGTCAGGTCTGGACGCACTGATTTCAGTGTAAATCGGGATAAATCGAGCTCGGATTAGGGGTAAGGATCCGGCGCGGCCTTTGCCGACATGGCATCCCGGCGGTCTGTCCGAGCGGCAGCTTGAACAGACCGGGTGAGCTGCCCCCCGCCACGCCCTCATCGAGATACGGCTCTTGCCAGCGCCGAACCGTGGGCTTCGACATGTTCGTTCGCCGCATGATCTCGAAGGTGCCATGGCCGTCGACCGTGGCAAGCACGATCCCCGCACGCCAGACAAGCTTGCGCGACGCGATGCGGTTGATAATCAAATCCTGACGCTCGGATCGGTCGGCGGAGCCAAGGTGAAGGCAGATGTCCGAGCGTCTCATCCGCCAACCATGCCACAGCGAGAAGCGCCGGGAGTCCTACGCCAGGTGCAGAGCAGTAGTATTCGACACCTGACACAAAGTGCCCGATGCTGCACGGGGGAACGTTCGTGGCCTGTTGCTGACATTGGTGGAGCCGCGCGAGGGCCCGACCGCGGGTGGGCGCTGCAACAGCGTTGGTGAGCGCTTTATGGTGCCAAATACTGGAACGATTGTAGGGGTTTCAACGTCGAAAAAGCGCCCGCCCGGGGGGCGGTCGGGCGCTCGCGCGGCGGCGCGCCAAGGCGCGCCTTGATTCCGCGCGGGGGACAGGGGGCGAATGTCAGCTCAAGGCCAAACACGGCCTTTCAGCGACGTCCTCGACGCACCCCCGCCAGAAATACCGATGCCGTTTTCGGCCCCATCTCAGAAATCCGTCGGCGCCCCGCCCTCGGTCTTGCGCCGGGCGACGAAACCCGCCAGTTCCTCGCGGATGGCCTCGTCCATCGGCGGGGCCTCGAACCCTGCGATGATGTCCTGAAACACCTGATGCGCGCGCGCGGGCGTCCACACTGCACCTGCCGCCTCCCACGCCTCGTAGTTGCGCCAGTCGCTCAGGAACGGCGCGTAGAACGCCGTGGTGTAGCGGTCCTGCGTGTGCTGGATGCCGAAGAAGTGCCCCTTGTCGCCAACCTCGCGGATCGCGTCCACGGCGATTTCCTCGGGGCCGGTCGCCGTCAGAACCGGGTCCATATACCGCTGAATCTGCTGTAAAATCTCGCAATCCATGATGAATTTCTCCGGGCAGGCAATCAGCCCGCCCTCGAGCCATCCGGCGGCGTGATAGACCATATGCGCGCCTGCCTGCACCGCCGACCACAGGCTGTTGGAGGTCTCCCACATCGCTTGCCCGTCGGGCACATTGGCCGCGCAGACCCCGCTCGCGCGCAGCGGCAACCTGTAGAACCGCGCCAACTGCCCGGTCATCTGCGTGGCGCGCATGTATTCGGGCGTGCCGAACGCGGGCGCGCCGGATTTCATGTCCACGTTGCTGGTAAAGGTGCCGATGGCACAGGGCGCGCCGGGGCGGATGATCTGCGCCAGCACCACCGCGCAGAGCGCCTCGGCAATCGACTGCGCCACAGCCCCCGCCATCGTCACCGGTGCCATCGCCCCGGCCAGCGTGAAGGGCGTCACCACCAGCCCCTGCCCCCGCCGCGCCAGCCGCATCCAGCCATCGAGCATCGGATAGTCATGCTTGAGCGGTGAGGTGGAGTTGATGTTGGTATACATGCGCGGGGTCGCCTCGAAGTCCTCGTGGCTGAGGCCCCCGGCAATCCTGACCATCTCCATCACGTCATCCACCCGCTCCGCGCCCAGGGAATAGGCGTGCATCGCCTTGTCGGTCAGCGTCAGCTTGTCATAGAGAACGTCCAGGTGACGGATGCTCGGGTGAATGTCCTGCGGCTCCACCGGATAACCGCCCGCAAAATGGATGCAGTTGAAATACTGCGTCAGTTTCAGAAGGTTCTGGCACATCTCGCGGGTGCCCGACACCTTGCGCCCGATCTTCATGTCCCAGTAGGAGGGCGGCGAGGAGACATTGCCGAAGTTGAGATGATTGCCCCCCATGGTGATCCGGCGATCCGGGTTGCGCGGCGTGATGGTCCAGCTTTCGGGCGCCTTGGCGATCATCTCCATGACGAAATCGCGGCCCATGCGGACATTCTCGCCAGTGATCTCGCACCCGCCCGAGGCGCGCAGAATGGCCACCGCCTCGGGGTTCAGAAACTCGATCCCGATCTCTTCGAGGATCCGCATCGCGCCGTCATGAATCGCCAGCACGCCCTCCGGCGAAAGCGGCTCAACGGGTCGGTCGATATTGATCGGCGGATTCCACGGCATCTGCTCGATCGCGGCACCCCCGCGCCGCGCGGCATTGCCCGCGCGCCCGCCGCTGCGTGTCCTGCGTTTGAGATCTTCGGCCATGTCGCGCCCTCCCGGTGCTCGTGCCCCCCACGAAACACCGTGTGCGGGCGCGTCACCCGCCGCTTTGCGACGCAGCCTGTCGTTTTTTCCCCTCGGCGCGCCGATGCCCCTCATGCCAGAGATAGAGCGCGAGGCTCACCACCACCACAGCACCCCCGGCAAGCATCACCGGCGTCGGTCGTTCCCCCACGCCCAGCCAGACCCAGAGCGGGCCAAGCACCGTCTCAAGCAGCAGGAGCAGGCTCACATTCGACGCATGGGTGTGGCGCGAGGCCATCGACAATGACAGGAAAGACACCGGAAGGATCACAAGACCACAAACCGCGATGGCCCAGACCGTGCCTTCGGTCATCTGCGCCGGTCCTGTCACCGCCCAACCGGTCGCCCCCGCCAGCACCGCCCCCAGCCCGAGCACGAGCGGGATCGGCATGTCGGGGCGTGCGCGCAAGAGCACGAAGTTGAGCGCCAGAACCAGCGCCACCCCCAGCCCCGCCGCAAGGCCCAACCCCGCGCTGCCCGCGCCCGTGCCGTCGCCCCCCGATACCGCCAGCGCCAGCCCCGCCAGCACCGCCACGATGGCGGCCCAGGTGGCGGGGCGCGTCCGCTCGCCCATCACCAGCCAGGACAAAAGCGCGGCAAAGACCGGCGCGCACGCCACCCCCAGAAGCATCACCGCCACCGGTGCGTGCGCGATGCCAAGGCTGAACAGTGTCATGTTGGCGTATTGCGTCACCACCAGCAGCGCGCCCATCCCCGTCGCCAGCGCCGCCAGATCGCGCGCTTTCGCCCGCGCCGTGACGGCCCAGAGGCACAGCATCACCGCCCCCATCAGCCCCCCGCGCCAGCCCACCATCTGATAGCCCGCCATGCCCGAGAGCCGCATGAAAAGCGCATCGGGCGTGAGGATCAGCGCCCCGAACACGGCCAGCGCCAGCCCGAAGAGCGGATGGCGCGTCACGCCGCCAGCCAGCCGGGCAGATGGCCGATATCGGGCAGGACCGCATCGGCGAAGGGCATGAGATCCCCGGCCAGCGCCGTGCCGGTGAGCACGCCGACACAGGCCATGCCCGCCCGGCGCCCGGCGATCAGGTCATGGGTGCTGTCGCCCACCATGACCACGCGCGTCGGGGCCACGCTGACCGCGCGCGCGAAGGCCAGCAACGGCTCCGGCGATGGCTTGGCCCCGTGCCCCGAATCGAACCCCGCGACGAAATCGAACCGCTCCAGCACCCCCGCCGCGCCCAGATGCGCGCGCGCGCCGTATTCGGTGTCATTGGTCATCACCCCAAGGCGCAGACCCTGCCCGCGCAGCCCGTCGAGATAGGGCCCAAGCGGCACGGCGGGTGCCAGCGGCGCTTGCGCCGCGCTCAGCATCAGGTGCTCCTCGATCGCGGCCACGCCGCGCCCCGGCAGCGCCCCGGCCAGACATTCCGCCGCCTCGCGGTTGGTCCCGGCGATGACCGGGCTTGTCGGGCGGAACCGGCGCGCGGCAAGGTCGTAATCGACCGCAGCGGCAAGCCGCACCACAAGCGCGCCATCGCCCGCCGCCAGATCGTGCAGCACCTCATGCGCCCAATGGCTCCAGGTGGCGTGAAAATCAAAGAGGGTGCCATCCTTGTCGAACAGCACCGCATCGGCGCGCAATCTCATGTCCAGCTCATCTCCTGCCCGCCCGGAAGGGCCGCGCGCGCCCGCATCGGCACATCGTATTTGTGGCCTTGCGCGTCACAGAAACCCACCACCCATTCATCATCCATCATCAGGAAATCCAGCACCGCGCCCAGAAACTCCGCCTCCGCCGCGCGCGCGTGAAAATCCGCCTCCGAGGCCCCTGTCGCGCCCAGAAACACCGGCCACAACTCGTCATTCCCGGCCAGCCAGGCCAGCGCCTGAAGCGCGACCGTCTCGGCGGATTCCCGCTCTATCGTCATCGCATGGTCATCTTTGTTAATTTCCGGAAAGGTTTTCTTAACCACTTAGCGCGAGACTGTGGCAAAGGTAAACGCTCAGATCAAAGGCGCAGCCGCAATGTCGGGCACCATTCTCATCGTTGACGATCTGGCCACCAACCGCATCGTCCTGAAGGTCAGGCTTTCCTCCACGCCGTATCGCGTGGTGCAGGCAGGCACGGCGCGCGAGGCGTTGCGCCTTGCCACGGCCGAACCGCCCGACCTCATCCTTGCCAATGCGCGCCTCGACGGGCAGAGCGCCGAGCCGCTCCTGCGCGCGCTGCGCCGGGTCGAGCGTCTTGCCCATGTGCCCGTCGTCCTGCTCCAGAGCGAGGATGACACACCCAAGCGCCTGGCACTTCTGCGTGCGGGTGCCGATGAGGTGCTGACAAAGCCGGTATCCGAGCCGCTGCTGCTCGCGCGGCTGCGCAACCTCCTGCGCCAGCGCAACGCCGAGGAGGAATTGATCGGCCAGACCGGCAGCACATCGGGCTTTGCCGAGGCGCGGGCACCCCTTGCCCTTCCCGGACAGGTGGCCCTCTTCGGCCCCGACCGCGCCGCAGCGCTGACGCTGCGCGCCCTTCTCGGCGAGGGCACGCCGCACCGGCTGAGTTGCCGCGCGCTCGACGACGCCCCCCCGCCCGCGGCGCAGGACGCCTTTGTGCTTACCCTCGGTTTCGCGCAGGCCGAGGAGGGCTTGCGCCTTCTGGCTGACCTCAAGGCCACGCCGGGCACGCGCCACGCGCCGGTTCTGGTCCTGCTCGACCGCGATGCCGCGGCGCTCGCGGTGACGCTGCTCGACATGGGGGCGGATGACGTGCTGTTTGCGCCGGTCGCGCCCGAGGAATTCGACGAACGCCTCGCCCGTCAGCTTGCGCGCAAGCGCCGCAACGAGACCTTGCGCGCACAGATGCGCTCGGGGCTCGAGGCGGCGCTGCGCGACCCGCTGACCGGGGCCCATAACCGCCGCCATGCCCTGCCCTGGCTGGAACGGCAGATCGCGCGCCTGCCGCTCACCCGCAAGAGCCTTGCCGTGATGGTGGCCGATCTCGATTTCTTCAAACAGGTCAACGACCGCCATGGCCACGCGGCGGGCGATGCGGTGCTTGTCGCGGTGACCGAACGTCTGCGCACGCATCTGCGCGCGGGCGATCTTCTGGCCCGGATCGGCGGCGAGGAGTTTCTCATCGCCCTGCCCGACACCACCCGCGCCGAGGCGCAGGAGGTGGCCGAGCGGCTCTGCGATGCGATCCGCGCCACGCCGGTTGCCGTGCCGGGCGCACGCGCGCCCATCGCCGTCACGCTCAGCCTTGGCGTGACCGTGGCCGAAGCGCGCCCCGGACTGCCCGCACCCACCATGCAGGTGCTGCTGGAAGAGGCCGACCGCGCACTCTATGCCGCCAAGGCGCGGGGCCGCAATCAGGCACGGTTCTGCACCCGCTCGGCGGCCTGATCGCCCCGCCGCCCGCGAAAGGCGCGCGGCGTTTCCCCCCACATGGCGACGAAGGCGCGGGAAAAGGCGCTGCGGCTTTGAAACCCCACCGCGCGCGCCACCTGATCCACCGGCGCGCGCCGCTCGGCCAGCATCTGCGCCGCCCGTGCCAGCCGCAGATCGCGCAAGAGCGTCATCGCGCCCTGGCCATAGGCGGCCTGGAATCGCGCGGCAAAGCGGGACCGGCTCAGCCCCGCCGCCTCGGCGAGGCTTTCGAGCGTATGGGGGCGCCCCGGATCGTCCAGCATCGTGCATAAACCCCGCCAAAGCCCCGGATCGGCCAGCGCGCCGAGCCACATAACCCCAGGATCGCCCGCCTCCAGCCGCGTGCGCAGCATCTCGATCAGGCATTGCAGCAGCAGCGCGCGCACCATCGCGCGCTGTCCGGGCCGCTCGGTCCCCATCTCCGCCACCAGCGCCGTCATCGCCTGCGCCGCCACCGGGCTTGCGGCCACATCAAGGCTGAGCGGCGCGCGCAACAGATCAATAAGCCCATGTGTGCCGCGCAGCCCCAGCGAGATCGTCGAGCACAGCACCACCATCACCCCCGCCCCCTCACCGCGCGCCACATGGCTTTCCAGATCGAGCCCCGCCGGACGGCACGCGGGCAGCCCCGCCTGCGCGCCGCCGCGATTGACAAGCGAATGGCTGCGGCTCGCGGGCACCAGCACCAGCCGCCCCGGCGCAAGGTCAAGCGGTGCCCGCCCCTGCACCGACAGCACCCCCTCGCCGCCCAGCACGTAATGCAGCGTTGCGCGCGGATTGCGCCCCAACCCCATGCTGCACACGCCCTCGAGCGCGCAGATGGCAAAGGGCTCGGCGCTGATCTCGAGCGCGTCGAGAATGCGGTCATGGGGGTGCGTCTGCATGATCCGATCCTGCCGCAACCCGAGAGAAAAGGCACGGAAAATTGATATGACGCCACAGATTCAGGACGCAAAGGCACATCACCCCCTCCAGACTGCCGACAGGATTCACCAAAGGAGGACCCCATGTGCAGTTGCCATGACCACGATCACGACCCCAAATTCACCCGCCGCGCCGCGCTGACCGGCACCGCCGCCCTTGCCGCTGCTGCCACAGGCCTTGCCGCCACCGGCGCGCGGGCGCAGGACAACCCCTATGCCCCGCCGGCCGAGCCGTTCCTGCCGCCAAGCGACATGGTGCTGGACCTTTCCCGCGCCGCCCTTGTCGTCACCGATCCGCAGATCGACTTTCTGTCGCCCGATGGCGTCGCCTGGGGCGCGGTCGGCGGGAGTGTCACGGCCAACAACACCGTCGAGAACATCGAGCGCCTGTTCAAGGCCGCCAAGGGCGCGGATATCCCCGTCGCCATCTCGCCGCATTACTACTACCCGACCGACAAGGGCTGGAAATTCGAGGGTGCGCTGGAAAAACTCATGCACGCCATCAACATGTTCGACCGGGTGAGCCCCGTCAGCATGGAGGGGTTCGAGGGCTCGGGTGCCGACTACATGCCGCAATACAAGCCCTATATCCTCGACGGCAAAACCATCATCTGCTCGCCGCACAAGGTTTACGGGCCGGAAACCAATGACCTCGCGCTGCAATTGCGCAAGGCGGGGGTGGATCAGGTGATTCTTGCCGGCATGTCGGCCAATCTCTGCACCGAAGGGCACATGCGCGAACTCCTTGAACAGGGGTTCGAGGTGGCCGTGGTCTCGGACGGGACGGCGGCGGCGATGCTGCCCGAGGGCGACGGTTATCTCGCGGCGCTCACCAATTTCCGTTACATGGCCAACGCGCTCTGGACCACGGATGAGGTTGTGGCGATGCTGGGCTGACACCCTCCGCCACCGGGCCTGCGATCCGGGGAGGAGGGCAGGCCCGGCCCGCGCGGGATCACGGACCCGCGCGGGCATTTTCTTTTGCCGCGATCCGGCCTAAGCCTTCTGCTGGGACAGTGAAAGGCTTGGGCAATGGCAAATACCATGATCGGGGTGATCGGCGGATCGGGGCTCTACGAGATCGACGGGCTGGAAGAGGCCCGCTGGCAGGAGGTGGCAACGCCCTGGGGGCCGCCCTCGGATGCGATCCTGACCGGCACCTTGGGCGGCGTGCCCATGGCCTTTCTGCCCCGTCACGGGCGCGGCCATGTCCATAGCCCCACCTCGGTTCCCTACCGCGCCAATATCGACGCGCTGAAACGGCTGGGCGTCACGGACGTGATCAGCGTCTCGGCCTGCGGGTCGTTCCGCGAGGAGCTTGCGCCGGGCGATTTTGTCCTTGTCGATCAATATATCGACCGCACCTTCGCGCGCGAGAAATCCTTTTTCGGCCCCGGCTGCGTGGCGCATGTGAGCGTGGCGCACCCGACCTGCGCGCGCCTCTCGGACGCCTGCGAACGGGCGGCGCAGGACGCGGGCATCACCGTGCATCGCGGCGGCACCTATCTGGCGATGGAGGGGCCGCAATTCTCGACCATGGCCGAATCTCGCCTCTACCGCGATCACTGGGGGTTCGACGTGATCGGCATGACCGGTATGCCCGAGGCCAAGCTCGCCCGCGAGGCCGAGCTTTGCTATGCCTGCGTGGCAATGATCACCGATTACGACAGTTGGCACCCGGATCACGGCGCGGTCGACATCACCGCCATCATTGCCACGCTGACGGGCAATGCCGACAAGGGCCGCGCCCTTGTTGCCCGCCTTCCTACGCTGCTGGGAGGGGTCCGCGCCCCCTGCCCGCATGGTTGCGACCGCGCGCTCGATTTCGCGCTGCTCACCGCGCCGGACAAGCGCGATCCGCAGCTTCTGGCGCGGCTCGACGCTGTGGCGGGGCGGGTGTTGGGCCAAAAGCACACCGGCTGAGGCGGAACACACCGGACGGCGCTACTCCAGCAACACCGCCTCGACCCGCCGATTGGCCTCGCGCCCTGCGGACGTGGTGTTGGGCGCGACCGGGGCAAGAAAGCCCACGCCATGCGCCTCAAGGCGCGTGCCATCGACCCCGTGCACAGCGATAAGGCGCTGGCGCACAGCCTCGGCGCGCGCCTGCGACAACGCTATGTTGGACTCAAGCCCGCCGACGCTGTCGGTATGGCCGACAAGGGCGATGCGCGCACCGGGAGAGGCGGCCATGAAGGCCGCAAGCGCCTCAAGATCGGGGTGCGGCCCGTCTCCGAGAGACCCGGCCCCGGTGGAAAAATCAAGACCGTCCAGCACCGCATGCCCCTGCGCCCGAAGCCGCGCCACCAGATCGCCCGTGGTCCCGGTCGCCGATTCCGGAACCGCCACGGTGTCAGGCGCGGGGCCTTCGCCCGGCCCGGCATGGGTCAGTTGCACATAGGCACGCTCGCCCGCGAGGCTGACGAAGAGCATGGCATGCTCGTCGCCGCGCCGCGCCAGAAAATAGCGGTAATCGAAGATGTTGACGAACATGGCAGGCGCGGGCAGCACCGGTGTGGCAAAGCGGAAATCGAAGCCGCCGCACCCGTCCGCCGCGCAGTCGAAGACCGGTTCCCAACCCGCCTTCTCCAGCGCCTCGCGCAGGGGGGCAAGCCGTGCCAGCGTGCCAAGGCCGCGTTCCGGCATCCGCCAGGCGCGGCTGGTGATGCGGCCATCGACGCGCTGGCGCGGCACCGCGCCACCGGAAAACGGCCCGGTGGGCAGATGAACCGTGCCCGCCTCGCGGATCACCTCGGCCGTGCGCTCGGTGCCCTCGGGCAGGGGCAGGTCCTGCGCCCGGACCGCCGGGGCCAGAAGCAGCCCAAGCGCAAGGACCGCCAGCCCGCGCATCCTAGCGCGCCTGCGAATGATACTCGGGATTGGGCACCATCCCGGTGGCCGAGGCGACGCGGTTCGACATGTTGAAGAACCCCGCCACATTGGCGATATCCCAGATATCGCGGTCGCTGAACCCATGCTCGCGCAGCGCGGCGCGGTCCGCCTCCTCGACGGTGGCGCTGGCCTGCGTCACCTTTGCCGCGAAATCGAGCATCGCGCGCTGGCGGGCCGAAATATCCGCCACGCGGTAATTCATCACCATCGCCTCTCCCAAGGCCGGATCGCCCGAGAGCGCCCGCACCGCCGCGCCATGCGCCACCTGGCAATACCAGCAGCGGTTGATGGAACTGACAACCACCGCGATCATCTCGCGCTCGAGCTTCGTGAGCCCCGAGGGGGCCAGCATCAGCGTGTTGTAAAGCGCGGTGAAGGCGTCAAGCTTTTCGATGTCAAAGGCGTGGGCGCGCAACACATTGGGCACGATCCCCAGCTTTTCCTCGCAGATCTCGAAATAGCGCCTCGTCGCCTCGGGCAGCGGATCGACGGGGGGCAGATCGAGGGCGGTGGGTTGGTCGGTCATGGCCTACTCCTTCAGGCGGTAATGATACGTCCCCGCGACGCGAAAGCCCATGGCGGCATAAAGCCCGTTCGCGGCGGCGTTGGCGTGGGTGCAGAGCACCGCGACATGCGCGGCGCCCTGCGCCTCGGCCCAGAGGGCGGCCTGCACCATCATCAGCCGCCCGACACCCGCGCGCCGGTGCCCTGCGCGCACTTCGAGCGCGTGGACCATGGCGACACCCGCGGCGATCGCGGCAAATCCCGTGCCTGCGGGCTGATCGGCGTGACGCGCGAAGAGGCCGGTTTTCGGTCCCCTCACCCGCGCCATCACCGCGAGGCGCGCCGGACCTATCCCGCCCTCGGCCCATATCTCGCGCATGATCTCGAGCGGCTCCCAGACGGCGAATGTCGCAAGACGCGGCGGACGCTCGCCCGTGAGCGCGCCCGTCGGTGCCACGAGCACATTGACCGGATCGACGATCCCGTAGCCGCGCCCCTCAAGCATCCGGTCAAGATTGTCCTCTGCCGCCCGCACCTGAAACAGGGGGGCCTGACCGCGCGCGCGCATCTCCGCCTCGGCGCGCGCCACGTCCTCTGCCGTCACCGGCCCCGACGCGGTCGCCGCCGAGACGCGCTTGCCGCCGCCCTCACCGTCGCGCAGCGTGACCGGGCCGAGGATATGGGTCGCGGCGGGCGGCCAAGTCGCCTCGGCCACGGCATAAAGCGTGTCAAGGTCGGGCGTCATGCGGGGAACATCCCGGCAAGCTCGGCCATGGCCGCATCGACGCGCGCGCCATCGGCCCCCCGGATCACGATATTCGCGCCGTGACAGCCCTCGCGGATGAACGGGTAGGAGCCGATGGAAAGATCGGGATAGCGCGCGGCCAGATCCCCGAGCGGGGCCGCGATATCGCCCTCGCCGCGCCGGATCTCGTAGCTTTGCGACAGAAGCGGTGCGCCGCCCGTGACCTTTGGCAGCACCGAGGCAAGCATCGCCTGAAAGATGGACGGCACCCCCGCCATGACATGCACGTTTTCGATGGTGAAACCGGGCGCGGCGCTGATCGGGTTCTCGATCAGCGTGGCCCCCTCGGGGATACGCGCCATGCGCAACCGCGCCGCGTTCAATTCCTGCCCGCGCGCGTCGTAATGCGCGGCAAGGATCGCGCGGGCGTCATCGCGCACGGAAATCGGGCGGTCAAAGGCGCGCGCCACGTTCTCGGCGGTGATGTCGTCATGGGTGGGGCCGATCCCGCCCGATGTGAACACCACGTCATAGGCGGCGCCAAGGGCCCGCACGGCGGCGACGATGGCCTCCGGATCGTCGCTGATCACCCGCACCTCGCGCAGGTCGATACCCGCGCGCGTCAACTCTCCGGCGAGGTAATGCATGTTGGCATCGCGCGTGCGCCCTGACAGGATCTCGTCCCCGATGACAAGCATGGCGGCGGTGGGGTTGGGCATGGCGGCCTCCTTGATCTGCGACCTGCCCCGGTATAGGCCCGCGCCATGCGCTTTCAAAGCCCCCTCCTGCCTGCCACCCTCATCCGCCGCTACAAGCGGTTTCTGGCCGATATCCGGCTTGATGACGGGACCGAGGCCACGGCGCATTGCGCCAATCCCGGCTCGATGATGGGGCTGGCCGCGCCGGGTGCGCGGATATGGGTGGAGCCGAACGACGACCCGCGCAGGAAACTGCGCTATGGCTGGCGGCTGGTCGAGACGGGGCCGGGCGCGCTGGTCTGCGTCGATACGGGCGCGGCCAACCGGGTGCTGCGCGCAGCCCTGACCGCGCGCGCCATCCCAGAGCTGGCCGCCTATGACCGGGTGCGACCCGAGCAACGCTATGGCGAGAAAAGCCGGGTGGATTTCCTGCTGTCGGGCGACGGCCTGCCCGATGCCTATGTGGAGGTGAAATCCGTCACCCTCTCGCGCCAACCCGGCCTTGCCGAATTTCCCGACAGCGTGACCGCGCGCGGCACGCGTCACCTGCACGATCTGGCCCGCGTCGCGCAATCGGGGGCGCGCGCCGTGCTTTTCTACCTTGTGCAGCGCGGCGATGCGCGCGCTCTCGGCGTCGCCGCCGATATTGACCCGGCCTATGCGGCAGCACTGGCCCATGCGCAGGCTGCGGGGGTCACGATCCTGTCATATTGCGCGGATATTTCGCGCGACATGATCACAATCGGTCACTCGTTGCCCACGATCGCGCCGCAACCTCTGGCCCTTGGCGGCAAATAGCCCTAATTAAAGCGAAAACCGGCGAAGACGACGAGGCATGACGTGAACGAACCGCATCGCGGCAGACAGACGCGCGAAGGCATCCGCATCCACGAGGCGGCGGATTTCGCGGGTATGCACAAGGCGGGGCAGCTTGCCGCGCGGATCCTTGACGAGATGGCGGGCCATGTCTTTGTCGGCCAGACGACCGAGGCGCTCGATGCGCTGATCGAGGAGAAGGTCAACGCCGCCGGGGCCAAATCCGCCACCATCGGCTACAAGGGCTATCGCCACGCAAGCTGCATCAGCGTCAACCACGTTGTCTGCCACGGCATCCCCGGCGCGCCCATCCCCAAGAGCGGGGCAGAAACCATTTCGCGCGATTACGAGAAGCGGCGCAAGGATGACGGGCTTCAGGATGGCGATATCCTCAATATCGACGTGACCGTGATCGTCGATGGCTGGTTCGGTGACACGAGCCGGATGTATGTGGCGGGCAAGCCGTCGGGCAAGGCCGCGCGCCTCATCGACGTGACCCATGACGCGCTGATGAAGGGAATCGAGGCGGTGCGCCCCGGTGCCACCTTCGGCGATATCGGCCACGCGATTCAGGCCTATGTGGAGGCGCAGCGCATGTCGGTGGTGCGCGATTTCTGCGGTCACGGCCTTGGCCGCGTGTTTCACGCGCCGCCCAACGTGCTGCATTACGGGCGTCCCGGCAGCGGCCCGCGCCTCGAGGAAGGCATGTTCTTCACCATCGAGCCGATGGTCAATCTCGGACGTCCCGAAACCGTGGTGCTTGACGACGAGTGGACGGCCGTGACGCGCGACAAGTCGCTCTCGGCACAGTTCGAACATTCGGTCGGCGTGACCGCTTCGGGGGCCGAGATATTCACCCTCTCGCCCGGCGGCCTCTTTCATCCGACATGGGACCGCGCGCAGGGCTGACGCCCGCGATATTCGTCGCAAACAGGCGAGACAGTCGCTTTTCGCCCTGACACGCTCATCCCATCCGGCGCAAGCGCCACCCCACAGCATGATCGACCCAAGACGCCCCGCTCACCGGGGTCAGGCCTTTGGGCTGTCTGCCCCCGAGGCCAAGGAGGCCCCCAATGGCGATGATGTCCGCCCATCCCGCCCCCGTGCCCTCGCGCGCTGTGCAGGGGATCGTGTGCATAGAGGTGGCGATGCTGCTTTTCGTGGCGCAGGACGCGGTGATGAAGGGGATGCTGACCAGCTACCCGGTCTGGCCGCTTCTCTTCGCGCGTTCGGTGGTGGCGGTGCTGGTGCTTGTTCCGCTCATTGCGTGGCTCGGCGGGCCGCACAGCCTGCGCTCGGCGCTCTGGCCCTTGCATATGGCGCGCGCCTTTCTCTTTGCCGTGGGCTTTGCGATGTTCTACGCGGCCTTCCCGTTCATGGGGCTGGCGGAAGTCAGCACGATCTTTTTCTCCGCGCCGCTGATGACGGCGCTCATGGCCGCGCTCTTTCTGGGCGAGCGGATCGGCGCGCATCGCGCGGCGGCGCTTGTCGTGGGATTCGCGGGCGTGGTCATCGCCATGAACCCGATGGGCGGTCATTTCTCGATGGTGGCGGTGCTGCCGCTTCTTTGCGCGCTCACCTATGCCGCCTCGCAGATCATCGCGCGCCGCATCGGCGAACGTGAAAGCACGCTCACGGTCGGGCTCTACACGCTCTGCTTCTCGGGGGTGATGATCGTGCCCATCGGCTGGGGCGTGGCGCATCTGGTGCCGTTGACACCCGAAACGGCCCATCTTCGCTGGGGCCTGCCCGACGGCGTGATCGCCGACCTGCCCCGCCTCGCCGGTCTGGGCGCGATCGGGATGGTGGCCTATATGCTGGCCTCGCGCGCCTATCAGGTGGCCGCCGCCAGCCTTGTGGCACCCTTCGACTATACCTACCTGCCCTTCGCCGTGGTGCTCGGCTATCTGGTCTGGGCCGAGGTGCCATCGCAGGCAACCCTCACCGGCATGGCGCTCATCATCGGCGCAGGGCTCTATATCGGCTGGCGGGAATTGCGCGCGGCGCGGCGCGGCGATGCCATTCCCGTCACCGCCGAGACCACCTTTGCCCCCGGCAGCCCCCTGCCCCCGCTCATGCCCGAGGAAGAGCGCGCGCCATGAGCCTGACCGCCGCCACACCCGAGCGGGACATGTCGGGCTATTTTCTGGTCTTCATGGCGGGCGTTCTGTGGTCCACCGTGGGCCTTGGCATCCGCCTCATCGACGACGCCGCTGTCTGGCAGATCCTGTTCTACCGCTCGATTGCCATGAGCGTGTTTCTCTATGCCGTGGTGCGATTGCGCAGCGGGCGCGCGCCCCTCTCGCTGATTGCCGCGATGGGATGGCCCGGCCTCATCGCCGGGGTGGCGCTCGTCGCCGCCTACACGGGCGCGATCTTTGCGCTTCAGACCACCTCGGTCGCCAATGCGATGATGCTTTTCGCCGCCGCCCCGCTGATGGCGGCGCTGCTCGGGCGCGTGCTTCTCGGCGAGCGTGTGCGCCGCGCCACATGGATCGCCATGCTGGTCGCGCTGTGCGGCATTGCCGTGATGGTCTGGGACAAGACCTCTGGCGCGGCGCTCCGGGGCAATCTTGCGGCTCTCGGCTCGGCGCTTGGTTTCGCGGTATTCACCGTGGCGCTGCGGCGTGGCAAATCGGTCGAGATGATGCCCGCCGTCCTGCTCTCGGGGCTGATCGGGACGGTGGCGATGGCGGCGATCTGTGCGGGCCTTGGCCTCTCGCTTGCACTCTCGCCGCGCGACGCGGGCATCGCTTCGGGCATGGGCGTGTTTCAGGTGGGTGCCGGGCTCGTGCTCTATACGCTTGGCTCGCGCAGCCTGCCCGCCGCCGAGTTGACGCTTCTCTCCATGGCCGAGGTCGTGCTCGGGCCGGTCTGGGTCTGGCTGTTTCTGGGCGAACAGGCCGAGCCGAGCACGCTCGCGGGCGGCGCGATCCTGCTCGCGGCGATTGCCGGCAACGCGCTCTCTGGCGCGCGGCGCAAGGTGGTGCCCCCCATCCCCTGACCGGCAATTCATTGCCGATGCGGTATTTTTCGCGGGAATATTTCCATCCGCGTCGCGTAATACCTATATCGGTAACAGGCAGAACAGGAGCATGACATGATACGCAACACGATCATCGGGGCAGTGGCGGGGCTTGCGCTCGCCGGGTGCCTCGACACCACCGACAACCGGGAACTGACCGGCGCCGCCATCGGCGCGGGCGTGGGCCTCATCGGCGCGGCCGCCTTTGACGTGAGCGCGGGCTGGATCGTGGCCTCGACGCTTGCGGGGGCTGCTGCGGGCACGCTCATCGCGCGCAACACGCGCACCAACCAGTGCGCCTATGCCAACGGTGACGGCACCTATCGCACCGTGCCCTGCTGAGGGTTCGGACCGGCGTCATCCCCGCGAAAGCGGGGATCTCGCCCGGAACAAGAGATCCTCGGGACAAGCCCGAGGATGACGGGTGCCACCCCCTACCCCCGCCCACGATAGGGCGGCACGCCCTGATCGGGCAGCCAGACGCCCTCGGGCGCGGGGCCGGTTTGCCAGAACACGTCGATGGGGATGCCGCCGCGCGGATACCAGTAGCCGCCGATGCGCAGCCATTGCGGCGAAAGGAAATCGACCAGCCGCCGCGCGATGGAAATCGTGCAATCCTCGTGGAACGCGCCGTGATTGCGGAAACTGGTGAGGTAGAGCTTGAGCGATTTCGATTCCACCAGCCAGGCCCCCGGCACGTAATCGATCACCAGATGCGCGAAATCCGGCTGGCCGGTCATCGGGCAGAGCGAGGTGAACTCGGGCGCGGTAAAGCGCACCGCATAGGCCACATCGGCCTGCGGATTGGCCACGCGCTCCAGTTCCGCCTCCTCGGGGCTTTGGGGTTGCTTCGTGACCCCGCCCAGCTGTTTCAGCCCCTCATAGATATTCTCGGCCATCGCCTTTCTCCTCTCAAACCCCGCGCCGGTTGCCCCAGAGCGTCACGTGAAGCTGCGGCAGCACCCGCGCGGCAAACCAGCCATCGGCGACCACCCGCCCGACCAGCCAGCGCATCCGCGCGTTGATCCCGTCGTGATCGACCACCGCGCTGTCATCCTCGGGCGGGGGCGGCGTGTGGTTGCCGGGTTGGAGCACCAGCGGCAGGTCAGGATAGCGCCCCGCCACCTGCCGCGCCCAGAGGTAATCCGCCTCGTCGAAAATGACGATCTTGAGCACCGTCTCGGCCCCCTTGGCGGCGGCCACGCAATCCGCGAACACCGCCCAATCCACCGCCATGCCCGAGGAGGGCGGCTTGGGGCTGAGCACCAGCATGTCAAGACGCGCGAACCAGTCGCGCGCGACCGAGCCTTGGGTTTCCATGGCAAAGCGATAGCCCTCCGCGCGGCCCGCCTCGATCAGCGGCCCCAGCGGCTGAATCGCCGGGTTGCCGCCCGAGAGCGTCACCGGCAAGGGCCGCCCGCCCGAGAGGCGCGCGACCTCTTCCATCACCGCTTCGGGCTGCATCGGCTGCCAGTCGTGGCGATACTCGGCGTCCACCGCGTGAAGGCTGTCGCACCACGAACAGCGGTAATCGCAACCGCCCGTGCGCACGAAAACCGTGGGCTGCCCGATGAGCGCGCCCTCGCCCTGAATGGTCGGCCCAAAAATTTCCGCGACGCGGATGGGGTCGGTCATGGCCGGTATTCCGCCCATGTCTTGGGGGTCTCGCTCACCCGCACCGCCGCAACCTCGGGCCAGCGCGCGGCGCACCAGTCGTGGAAATGCTTCGCCAGCCGCTCGGCGGTGACGCAGCCATCGCCCAGAACCTCGTTGAGGTGGCGGTGGTCAAGCTCGTTGTCGATATAGGCCTTGAGCGCGCCCAGATCGTGATAATCGCGCACAAAGCCGGTCTCACCCAACTCCTCGGCGGCGAGTTCCACCACCACGATATAATTATGCCCGTGCAGCCGCGCGCAAGGATGCCCCTCGCGCAGGCCAAAGAGCTGATGCGAGGCGGAAAAGTGAAACTCCTTGGTGATCCGATACATTACCGCCCCTCCACCGCTGCGCGCCAGAAATCCGGGTCGTCGTATTCCGTGGGGTCCGGCACGCCCGCGAGATGAAACGCCTCGCGCCGCTCCACGCAGGTGCCGCAGCGCCCGCAATGGCGCAGCCCCCCCTTGTAGCACGACCATGTCTCGGCGAAAGGCACGCCAAGCCGCGCGCCATCGCGCACGATGTCGGCCTTCGATCCGGTCACATAGGGTGTCCAGAGCGTCACCTCGGCATAGCCCTCAAGCGCGGCATCCTGCATCGCCTGGAACGCCGCGATGAAACCGGGGCGGCAATCGGGGTAGATGAAATGATCGCCGCCATGCACCGCCGCCGCCACGGCATCCGCCTTTTGCGCCGCTGCCATGCCGAAGGCCACGGCCAGCATGATCGCGTTGCGGTTGGGGACCACGGTGATGCGCATGGTCTCTTCGGCGTAATGCCCGTCGGGCACGGCGACCTCATCGGTCAGCGCCGACCCCGACAGCGCGGCACCGACGCTGCGCAGATCCACCACGCGGTGCGCCACCCCCAGACGGCGCGCGCAGGCGGCGGCGCTATCGAGTTCCTTCACATGGCGCTGGCCATAATCGAACGACAAAAGTGCCACGAGCCTGCGCTCGGCGGCGGCCTTGTGGGCAAGCGTGACGGAATCGAGCCCGCCGGAGCAGATGACGATGGTATCCATATCTCGTGTCCTTGTTTTTTAAAGCGGGTAGGCTGCGACCGCTTGGGCGTGCGTTTAGAGGATTTGCGCCGTGGAAACAAGATATGGCGCGCGGGGTTAAATCCACCGGCAAGGGCCGGGCCGAGCGTTCGACACCTGACACAACATGATCGATGCGGCACGGGGGAACGTTCGTGGCCTGAAGGGGACGGTTGGCGTGATTTTCTGAGCCGCGCGAGGGCCCGACCGCGGGTGGGCGCTGCTCGGGCTTTGGTGGGCGCTTTATGGTGCCAAATACTGGAACGATTGAAGGGAGTTTGACGT
>NZ_JBEPPW010000009.1:0-137296 GCF_040547525.1 Roseovarius sp. MBR-6
GGCAGCAGGTCGCCCTTGCAGGCGATGAAGGACTGGCACAAACTCAAGCCGCAGTTGTTCAGGAAGAAGCCATACTACCTTCCGGGATGTGACAGATATTCATGGATCGAACAAAAAACGGATACGCACCATCATCCTTTCGATCTTGGGTATCTCGTCCACCTGTGGAGATGCGTACCAGTCGGCGGAGCGGAAAAACTCGCCAATGTGCTGGAACGGAATCCAGCCATGGCGCTGAGGTAGTCATACGACTATGCGTTTCTGACATTTTTCCAGACAGAAGGTTTCGCGTGTGTCCATCCTCACGCTCCCACAATCTTTTAGCAAAAGCGTTCTTCTTCTCGATCAGTTGGTCGATGCGGGAGGTCTCGCGGTCGAGAAAATCCACGATGGTTTTTTGTGTGTTGAGGCAAGTAATGCTCGGTCGATAGTCCAGCACGGCGGCCTCGGAAACTCGCCGCAAACCGCCAGCACCGGTCATACTGGCCATGCCAGCGGCCCTAAAATCCTCAGAACTCAGAATGTAAAAAAGATACTGCGGATGGACGCGACGTTTATCCGGTCTAACAACGTGAACTTCGGATGTGGCGAAGCCGACTCCATTTGCGAGTTCTCGGGCATAAGCCTTCTTTCCGTTTTCGAAACAGGGTGTAACCTTCGCAACAAGTAGATCGCCATTTGCGAAGAAGTTGTAGCTTCCCGCCGCCACCTCATTGAGCGGGCGGGTGAGTGATGTGTCCAAGCCGCCAAGACCATCCGAAAGCGCATCCATTGGCGCGAATGTGACCTCGGCTTCTGCCCCTAGATCGCGAGGAAAAGTTGGGCGGGGTCCAATCTTCACCATATGTCGAAGTCGGATTGCCGTCACGCCGCCACCTCCTTCAGAAGCCCTGCGATCTCGGCTTCGAGTGCCTTCAGCTCGGCATCAATCTCTTCGAGCGGACGAGGGGGCACATACTGGTAGAAGTAGCGGTTGAAGTTGATCTCATAACCGACGCGCCCAACCTGCTTGTCACGGGCGTCCCTGTGGCTTTCATCGACCCAGGCGTCAGGCACGAAGGGCAGTACCTCCCGCTTCATGTAGTCGCGCCAGTCCTCAGACAAGGGCACAAGCTCATGGTCGCGCAGATCGGTGTCGGCCTCTGGCTTGCCGTCCGTGCCTATGCAGATGTCGGCCTCGTCATCCCGCTCGGACAACGCAGCGAGTATCGCCTTCTTGATCGGTGCGCCGATCTTCAGCCCCGTGGTCTTCAACGCCTTGGAGAGCGCTTTCTCGAAGGTGTTGCGGTTGGTGAAAAGCTGGTCGCCTATGGTCTGAAGCGCAGCCTCGATGGTAGCCCGATCAGTTTCATCCTGCCTTGCATATGGCTTCTGGTCTGCCAGCCGGGCGAGCCGCTCGGCGTTGACCTGAAAATTCAGCTTCAATGGACGCTCGACGCGGATTTCACGATAGCCGAAGTCGGTCGTATCGAAGATGCGGGAGACGTCGCCCTCCCCGCTCTCGCCGTTCAGGAAGCCCGCGTAGATGCGCACGATCTCGGTGCGCGCTTCGTCTGTGATTTCGCGGCGCTTGCTGCCGAGGGACTTGCGCATGGATTTCCAGAAGCGTTCGCCGCTCGCGTCGATGAGCTGCACCTTGCCCTGCCGATTGGCGGGTTTGCGGTTGGTCAGAAGCCAGACATAGGTCTGGATGCCGGTGTTGTAGAACAGGTCGGTGGGCAAGGCGACGATGGCCTCGACCCAATCGTTTTCGAGCATCCAACGGCGGATTTCACTTTCGCCAGAGCCCGCCCCGCCGGTGAAGAGGGGTGAGCCGTTCATGACGATACCGATGCGCGAGCCGATCTCGTCGTCGCGCATCTTGGAGATCATGTGCTGAAGGAAGAGGAGCTGGCCGTCAGAGATACGGGGCGTCCCTGCCCCGAAGCGCCCGTCCATCCCGAGGTTCTCGGCCTCAGATTTGATCGGGTCTTGGTATTTCTTCCAGTCCACGCCGTAAGGCGGATTGGAGAGCATGTAGTGGAAGCGCTTGTCCGCATGGGCGTCTTGTGTGAGCGTGTTGCCGAAGGCGATCTGCTCAGGGTCGTGGCCTGTCACGAGCATGTCCGATTTACAGATGCCGAAGGACTCGCCGTTGAGCTCCTGGCCGAAAAGCTCGACGCGGATCGCGTCGTTGAAGTCCTTCAGCGCTTCTTCGGTCAGCGCGAGCATACCGCCTGTCCCGCAAGCTGGGTCGTAGACTTGTCGGATGATGCCGCGCCCTGTGAGCTTGCTATCATCGTTGGCGATGAGCAGATCAACGATCAGGCGAATGACTTCACGCGGGGTGAAGTGTTCACCGGCGGTTTCGTTCGAGATTTCAGAGAAGCGTCGGATCAGCTCCTCAAAGAGATAACCCATCTCGATGTTGCTGATCGTGTCGGGGTGCAGATCGATTTCGGAAAAACGCTCAAAGACGTTCCAGAGGATGCCCCCGTCCTTTAGGCGCTTGAGTTGATCCGTGAAAAGAAACTTGTCGAGGAAGATGTCGCGTACGTTGGGCGAGAATTTGGTGATGTAATCGACCAGGTTCTGGTGGAGCTGACCGGGGTCTTGGCCCTTGAGTTTGGAAAACGTGAATGCGGACAGGTTGTACACCTTTACATTATTCCCGACCGCACCAAAAAGGATCATATCACGAGTTGGCTCGTCCACACCGTCGGGTAACGACTTCTCAGCTTCTAGAACGGCGTCCTTGCTGGCTTCGAGAATGCAGTCTAGACGGCGTAGCACGACGAACGGCAGGATAACCTTGCCGTATTCGGATTGCTTGAAGTCGCCACGCAGAATTTCGGCGATGGACCATACGAATGATCCGAGATTCTGAATGTCCGTGCTTGCCATCTTCAACTATCGCCCCCGTTGTACTTTTTGCCGACGATAGCAGCCATGTCCTGTGCCTGCATCCAGAATTCGGCACAACCTCAAGTTATCCACAAGGCAAGAGCTCAACGGAGCGGTGTCCGGTGCCCGTGCTGTGACAGCGCATCAGGCTGATGGGCTGTGTGCATGGATGCCAGCGAACCTCTGATCGGGTCCAGCGCCGACGCGCTGGCGGCATCCAAACGGCGGACGATTGGTCGGGGATGCAAGGGGCGTGACACGCTCCTGCTCGCTGGGATGGGTCCAGGGCAAGGGTAGCGCGAAAGCTCCCTTCCATGGTCTCGGTGAAGTCGTCTCCATGAAGTGGTCAGGGGTCTTGGGGGCAGGAACGCCCGCCAAGTCGATGGGGTGCAGGGGAGCCCCGAAGGCTCCCTTGCGAGTGGGTTTCAAGGGGCGGCGATACGCCCTTTGATCCATGGTTCGGTGCAGGTGGAGAGGGACGTCTCCAAGCCCTGCGAGTGGTTGACCGGCGATACGGTCTGCTGGCTCTGGAACGGGCTCAATGCCCTGAAAGAGCCACGGGCTGGGGGATGCAACGGGGGCGCGCAGCGGCCCCCTTGCCAAGATGTGTTGTAGTACAACACACATCTTGCGGTCGGTCTTAGCGGCAAAATGTAGTACGTTCAGCCACTTGTACTACAAAACGGCAAGGTGGGCCATACGCAAACGGACCGTGCCGCCTTGCTGTTGTCTGCCGCCTCTCTGGCTGCGCGGGGTCGGCTGCTTTTCTGTGTGCTTTTTGATAGGATCAGAACAGGATCGCGATGGTTGCGGCTGAGGAGGTTCCGCCATGAAGATTTGGTCAAAGACGCTGGCACGTTTTGCCCTGCTCGCTGGCCTTATGGCGGTGCCAGGCACGGTGAGCGCAGGCGGCGATTTTGGTGGCGTCTGGCAACCGTTCAGCCGTCCGGCGGAATGGCTGGGCGCGATGACGGTTGCGCCTGAGCGGCTGCGCTTCGCGGCGGGGCCGGAGGCAGAACTCGAAGCTGTGCGCGCGGGCGGCAGCGTCTTTCGTATCACGGCGCGGCAAGGCGACGATTTCCTTCAGTGCGGACAGGAAGCGGCAAACTATGTCGGCTTCCATGTTCTCGATAACGGGCAACTCGCGCGGCTCGATTACCACGCCGACACGCCGCCTGCCGAGCCAACGGGCAGCAACGCGATGGACGTCACGCGCAACGGGGCGTGTGCGGTGATGTTCTACGTGCGGTAATTCAGATCATCCAGAATATCGATGGTCAGGTCTTCATGCGGCGGACGGAAAACGCCCGTGTCGATGTCGTCCCAAGAGTCAGATGTGCGGGTGGCGACAAACGGATAACTGAGATGGGGACCATTGCCGTTTATCGCCATCATGCTTCCCACGAGGCGCTGCACCTGCACGCCTCTTTTGGGCAATGGGTAATAGTCCCAGCTCGTAAATAGTTTGCAGCCGTGACCGTCACGCCCGATGCCGAAAAACACGAAATTCCCGCTCATCGACATAACGCCACCGTCGTCGGTCTGATCGATAAAGATATTCGGGGAATCGGGATCATGATAGAGTTGGCGCTCCCGAAACCGCGTAAAACCGCCCGAAGTTTCGATCTGAAACCGCGAGATCAGTATCCGCTCATTGGCAAGCTTCGGGATTGTCCACGCGGGACGAAACATCCGGTAAACGCCGTCCAGACTTGAAAGGTCTTCCGCAAACGGTTCTCTGATCCGTTCGCTGTATTGCGCAGCAAATGACGCCAATCCTGCGGGCAGCCCGTCGGCTGGCCGGTAAAGCGCGGTGCGCGGACTGGCGGTCCGCTCGAAAAACTCATAAATGGCCTGCTTTTTATGCGCGCGTGCCCCCGCAACCTTGGCAACGCCTTCGGTATGCCAGCGGGTAAGCGTGCCGTCATCAATGACACTCTTTCTTCTGTCACCCCAGCTTTTGATGACGTCCAGCGCCTGCCGGTCGCTGTTGATCGCGGCGGCGAGCCGCTGGGCGGGCCAGCCCTGCTGATTGAGCGCTTCATCGAGCGCTTGCCAGAGCTGCTCGTCCTGCGCCCGCGTTCCTTCCCACGGCATGGCTTTTGTCCCTCCCATGGCGGCGAAGACGCGCTCTTCGCATTTGTTCGCATATATACGCTCATATACGAAATCTGTGCGCGCAAGTAATTTTTTAACCTTTCTATCTGTGCAAGCTGATGCGCCATATTTGGGGGTCATTCGCAAACCACGAAGGGAGAAAGCGATGACCATCAGCACTCAGAAGGCCCAGGAAATCGGCAAGAACGGTGGCACTGTCAACACGCATGGCATGACCCATCAGGAGAAAGAGCGCATCGACGCCGCCGTGAACAAAGGCAAGCAGAACAAGTAAGCCTTCCTGAGCAACGGGGTGCGGGCGGCACAAGCCGCCCCGCCCCTCACCATCGCAAGCAACATGATTAGAGAGGAAATGCCATGCATGCGCAGCGGCCACCGAACCCGCTTGGCCGGATGTTGGCCGGTGTCCTGATCGCCGGTGTTATATCGCGCCTGCTGTTCCCGCTGGACGCGCTCAATGATCCGGTGGCGGCCATTGCATTGGGGCTCCTGTTTCTGGCGGGTCTCGGGAGCATCGCGCATGGCATCTTCGATCTGTTCCGGCTCCTGTTCCTGTGGATCGAGCGCCGGAAGGCCGAAACGCCGACTGGCATCTTCGGCGAAGCCGCCTTTGCCGATCTGCGCGATTGTGCGGATCACGGCCTGACCGATCCGAACGGCCTGTTCCTCGGCGCTCTGGATGGCGTGCCGCTCTTTGCGGGCGGCAAGGCGCATCTGCTGACGGTCGCGCCCGCGCGGCAGGGCAAAGGCGCGAGCGTCGTCGTCCCGAATTTGCTGCACTATCCCGGCTCGGTGTTTGTCACCGATCCCAAGGGCGAGCTCGCGGCTATCACCGCGCGTCACCGTGAGCAGACATTCGGGCAAAAGGTTGTCTTCCTCAATCCGTGGAAGCTGAACGGCCTGCCGTGCGACCGGTATAACCCGCTTCAGCCCCTGCTCGACATGGCGACCGATCCGCGCCGTCATCATGAGCTGGGCGATGCGGTGCGGGCCAACGCCTTCATGCTGGAGCCGGAACCGGACGGCGACGAGAAGAACCGCCATTTCCGTGACGGCACGCGCAACATGCTCGAAGGGCCGCAGCTCCATCTTGCAACGCGCGGCAGGCCGGAACGCTGCACACTGCCGGAGCTGTGGCGGATCATCAAGGACAGCGACCTGCTGGAGCTGACGCTGCGCGACATGGCGGAATCCAGTGCGCTCGACGGCGTTGTCGCCGCCTATGGCAAAGAGCTTCTTCACCAGTTCCTGGAAGGCGGGCGGCAATTCGATGATTTTCGCAACGGCGCGTCGAACGCCCTTCAGGTCTTCCGGCCTGGCGGGCCGCTGGCCGATGCCGTGTCCGGTTCCGATGTCAGGTTCGAAGACCTCAAGTCTGACGATACGACCGTCTATCTGATGATCCCGGCGGAGCGGATCGGGGACTACGGCAAGTGGCTGGCGCTTGTGGCGCGGCACGCGATCAACGCGGTCGCGGCGCAGCGCAGTAACCGGCAGGTGCTGTTTCTGCTCGACGAGTTCGCCAATATGGGCCGGATCGCGGGCTTCTCTGAAGCGCTGACGCTGCTGCCCGGCTATGGCGTGCGGGTCTGGGTCATCGTGCAGGACCTTTCGCATCTGGCGCAGGTTTACGGGCGCGATACGGCCAACATCATCCTGAGCCAGTCCGAAGTAAAACAGTTCTTCGCGGTGCAGGACATGGACCTTGCGCAGCGCCTGTCGCGGCTGCTGGGCGAATGCTCGATCATGACGCGCAACTATAATCTGGGCCAGCGCCCCGATCACGAGGTCGGCGTCAGTACCTCGGAACGCGGTGTGCCTCTGATGCTGCCGCAGGAAATCATGGCGCTGCCGGATGACAGCCAGCTCCTGCTCACCAAGGCGGCCCCGCCGGTCCTGGCCGAGAAGGTGCGCTACTGGGATGTCGCGCCGTGGCGCGAACAAGCCGATCCGAACCCGATGGAAGGCGATCACCCGCGCAGAGGCAGGCCCGTTTTCCGCCTGCGCTACGCCAAGACAAGGAGACAGTCATGAGCCGGATCAAGGTTGAAGTCGTGAGCCGGAAGGCCCCGCGTCCGCGCAGGCGCAAACGGCATTTCGGCCAGCGGATGCAAGCCCTTGGAGGGCGGCGCAGCATGGGCGCGCGCATCGTTGGTGCCGCGCGCTGGCTGATGAAGCCGCGCGCCCTCACCTGGATCGCGGCGGCGCTGGCCACTGTCACCGTGACCTTCGGGACGCCGCATGTGCTCGTGACCTATCGCTGCAACGGGGTCGGCACCCAGGCCACGCGCTGTTTCGAGTGCCGGTATGTCGGGGTGCAGGGCATGCGCGAGTATCTCGGCCCGCAATGGAATTGCCCGCTCGTGACCATGCTGCCGGTCAACTGGTCCGCGCTGATCGTGAAAGTCACGGGCTGAAACGGATAACAAGAAGAGGAAAGGACAATGAATATTCTTGAGCTCAAAAGACACTGGATCAATGGCGAGCCCCGCATGACCAGGCGCGGCAACAGCATGAGGATCAAGGCCGCGCATCGCCTGCCACGGAGCGGGCGCGAACAGGCGGCGGCCTTCTGGCTCCTTGGCACGGTTGCTGCGGTGGGGACGTTGATCTGGGAGTATCAGCCCGAAACCCGTTTCGCGCCGGATACGAATGTCCTGCTGGAGAATGCGGCCATTGCCATAATGGCACTGTCAAACGCTATTGAGGCGCTTACGGCGGTCGCCCGTCCCGAAACCGAGGATGTGCCGCTCGAAAACCTGCGTGGCTGGCTGTTCGCCTTCTACTGGCTGGGCGGGGTTTTCCTGTTCCTGAATTTCGGGCTGCTCGATCTCTATACCTGGCTGACCAATCGCGAGCACGTCACCATCATCATGGACGATGAGAGCCTGGTCGTCCGGCACAGCGCTTTTCGCTCGAAAAGCGTGGCGCGATCTGCGGTCGAACAGGTGCTGATCCTGCCCAATCACCGGACGGGATATGACGTGATGCTCCAGCATGAAGACGGGCTGATCCGTGTGGCCAGCGTGTATGGCGACCAGACAAGGCCGACGCTGATCAAGCTGCGGCTTGAACAGGCGCTCGCCCAAACCGGCCATTGTGCAGATGAGAGGGAGAAAAGTGCAGCATGAAGAGCGAGGCGGGCTGAAACGGATCGAAACGGGTCAGCCCGCGCTCATAAAGAGATGAGAGCGAATAAACGAACCGCCTCTTTTTGCAAAAATGCCGCCCAGTGCGGTAAAATATAAGGAGAGGCATTGGTGTAGCGTGTTGAACAGATCGGAGAGACCGATGAAACACTACAATGGTGCCGATAACACCAAAAAACTTATCGAAACATATTCAACGGCTGCGCGTCCGACGCTCAGCATCGATATCGACAGATACCAGGCCTATCTGGACGGCGCTGAGCTGACGCCGGAGCAGAAAGACGCGTTCCTGCGGGCGATGTGGAGCATCGTCGTCACCTTTGTCGAGCTGGGCTATGGCGTCCATCCGCTGCAAGAAGCCTGTGGAAAAGTCTACGAGACTGACGCTCGGCCTCCCGCTCAGGCCGCTGATGCGGTATTATCGGAGGATAATGATACTGCTAAACCCCTTGAGAAGCCCGATCCGCCGGGCACGCCGGAGGTATGATGACAAGCAAAAACAAAGATAAAACGGATATGCGCGCTGTCATCTACTGCCGCGTGTCCAGCACGCGGCAGAAAACCGAAGGTGGCGGTCTCGACAGTCAGGAGCATCGTTGCCGCCAGTATGCGGCGGCGCAGGGCTATGATGTCGAGGCCGTGTTCCCCGACGATGCGTCTGGCGGCGGCGATTTCATCAAGCGGCCTGGCATGGTCGCGCTGCTGAGTTTTCTGGATGCGCAGCCGGACAAGAATTACGTGGTCATCTTCGATGACCTCAAGCGCTTCGCGCGGGATACGGAGTTTCACATCAAGCTGCGGCGTGAATTTCAGACGCGCGGCGCACAAATTGAATGCCTGAACTTCAAGCTCGACGACACGCCGGAAGGCAAATTCGTCGAGACGATCTTTGCCGCTCAAGGCGAGCTTGAGCGCGAGCAAAACCGGCGGCAGGTGATCCAGAAGATGAAAGCCCGCGTCGAGAACGGTTATTGGGTTTTTCACGCGCCTGTTGGATATCGATACGCCTCGGATCGTACACACGGCAAGCTGCTAGTGCGGGACGAGCCGCTTGCCTCCATCGTTCAGGAAGCGCTGGAAGGGTTCGCGAACGAGCGGTTTCGTTCGCAGGCCGAGGTAAAGCGCTTTCTGGAAGCAAAGCCCGAGTTTCCGAAGGATTTGCCCAACGGCGAAATTCGCGCCTGGAAAGTCACCAAGATGCTCACCCGCTCGACTTACGCGGGCTATATCGAGGTCCCCAAGTGGGACGTGGGACTGCGCAAGGGGCATCATGAGCCACTTATCAGTTGGGATACGTTCGAGAAGATACAAGAAAACCTCAAGGAGGGCGCACGACCAGCGGCCCGCAAGGACATCAACGCCGACTTTCCGCTGCGCGGGTTCGTCGTGTGTGATGACTGTGGTAAACCGATGACGGCTGCATGGTCCAAGGGCTGCCGTCGTCACTATCCCTATTACCTCTGCGACACGCGCGGCTGCCCGTCGAAGCGTAAGTCCATCGCGCGCGCCAAGATCGAGGATGGGTTCGCCGAGATTTTGAGAAACCTACAGCCGAGCCGTGAGCTCTTCGATCTGGCGAGAGCCATGTTCAAGGACGCCTGGAACATGCGCCTGACGGAAGCTGAAAGCACCAAGAGGGCGCTGGAGAAGCAATGCAAGGACGCTGAGGCACAGATTGAGGGTCTGCTTGATCGCATCGTCGATGCGTCGAGCCCTACCGTCGTGACGGCCTATGAGAAGCGCATCGCAAAGTTGGAACGAGAGAAGATTCGACTGGCCGACCGCGCCAGCCGCATCGTGCCGCCAAAGGGGAGGTTTGAAGAGTTTATTGAACTATCGCTCGAATTTCTGGCAAGGCCTTGGAATATTTACGAAAATGGAAGCCTGACCATGAAGCAAACAGTGCTTAGACTGGCCTTTCCAGAGCCCCTGCGATACTCGCGGGAAAACGGTTATCGAACTATAAAAACCGCCTTTCCCTTCAAGGTGTTAGCGGGAATTTGTAACCAAAAAAGCGAGATGGTGCGGTCGAGAAGACTCGAACTTCCACGGGTGTTACCCCACAGCGACCTCAACGCTGCGCGTCTACCAATTCCGCCACGACCGCACGTGATCAGGTAGGTGTCGCGCCGTATAAGCAATGGTTCGGGGCTTGTGAAGGGGCAAATCGCATGCCCCTTCGGGTTTTTTCATGCGCCTCGGCGCGCCCTCAATCCAGCTTGAAGGTCGGCAGGGCCGCGGCGGGCTGCACCATGCCGCCCTGCGCTGCCGCACCGCCGAAGGCCGCGCGCCGCAGAAGATCGTTGCGCCCGGAATCGCCCGGCGCAAAAACCGGCTTTGCACCGTTCTCCACCGCGTCGACAGCCGCACGATACCAGACCTGTGCCAGATCGGAGCGCTTGGTGGTGCCGAACCCCTCGTTGAGGTGGTGGCCCATCAATTCGCCATAAGCCTCCTCACCGAGCGCGGTCAGCAACAGCCCCGAGCCGAGCGCCACAGTCATGTTGTCGATCCGGTACCCCACCGAGAGGCAGATCTTGGCGGTGCCGGCAAGCTGCGCGGGCGATTGCCCGGTCGAGAGCACGAAGCCACGCACCCCGTCGATGACCTCGCCCCGATCCTTGAGCGAGAGCGCGGCGACGTGATCGCGCATGGCAGGTCCAAAGGCCCGGCACTGCTCCTCAAGCTGCTCGGGCGTGATCCCCTTGAGTGCTGCGGCCATGGTCTCGCCCTCGGCGATGGCATAGGTCCGCGCGAGGCAGAACTGCTCGTTCAGCGCGAAACGCGGGTCCTGCATCGAGGCGGCAGTGACGAACCCGCCGTTCGAGTTGGTGACGAGGCTCACCTGGTTGCAATGCGACGCAAGCGACGGCCCTTCCCCGCCCGAAGCCATCAGATTGGGCAAGGCACCCAATCCGGCACCCTGTTGTGCCACCGGCTGCACGTCGGGTTGCGGCACCTGCGCCGCCTGCGGGATCGCCGCCATCACCGGCGACTGCAATTGCGGCTGCGGCACGGGCACGGGTGCCGCCGCATAGACCGGCGGTGCGCCGGCCGCCTCGTCACGATAGGCATGCAGCAGGCCGCGCGTGCCCTGCCCGCGCTGCGCGATAAGCTGCGATGTGGCCATGCCGCCCGATTGCGCCCGATAATAGGACGAGATCAGGAACTGCCGTTCGTAATCGGCAAGATAGCCGGTCACGGGATAGTTCATATGCGCCTGATAGGTCGACACCGCATTGCGGGTGTTGCGTCCGCTCACGCCGTCGGGCGTGCCCGCCGGAAAGCCGAAATAGTTGAGCGCGGTCTGCTCTTCGCGGACCTGCTGGCTCGATACCGTCGGCGCGCGATAGGCCCGTTGCGTGGTGGTGGTGGTGCGCTTGCGCTCACGCGCCTTGGCGCTTTCATTGACGATGATGCCGCTCACGGCACCGCCCACCAAGCCGCCGACGAGGCCATCCTTGAAATCGGCAACCGCCTGGGAGGCGGGCAGCGCCGCGACACTCGTCATCAGCGCCGCCATGACAAACCGCTTTGTAAACATCTCACATCTCCCCTAATCAGGTAACGTTCTACCGTCTCTATAATAGCATGAGTTTTTCCCCATCTGCCCGACGAGTCGAGACAAATGCTGCAAAACCCCTTCGAAACCGATCAAAACGGCGTGGAATGGCACCATTCCGCCGACCTTACGCCCTGGCCAGAGGCGGTTGCGGCGATGGAGGCGCGGGTCGAGCGAATCGCCCGGGGCACGGCCCCCGAGGCAATCTGGCTGCTCGAACACCCGCCGCTCTATACGGCGGGCACCTCGGCGAACCCCGCCGATCTGCTGATGCCTGACCGCTTTCCGGTCCATGAGGCGCGGCGCGGCGGGCAATATACCTATCACGGACCCGGACAGCGTGTGGTCTACGTGATGCTCGACGTGGGCCGCCGGGGCCGCGACGTGCGCTGCTTCGTGCGCCAGTTGGAGCAATGGGTGATCGCCACCCTGGCCGAGTTCAACATCCGTGGCGAGATCCGCCCCGGCCGGGTGGGCGTCTGGGTCGCGCGCGACGACAGGCCGCTGACGGCGACGGGCGCGCGGCAAGAGGACAAGATCGCGGCCATCGGCATCCGGTTGCGCAAATGGATCAGCTTTCACGGGATTTCGATCAACGTGGAACCGGATCTGGAGCATTTCACCGGCATCGTGCCCTGCGGCATTGCCGAGCACGGGGTGACAAGCCTTGTCGATCTGGGCCTGCCCGTCGCCATGGATGACCTCGACGCGGCGCTGCGGCGCAGCTTTGCGGGCGCGTTCGGCTGAGGCAATCCGCCGCCCGGCGACGCTTGGCCCTTGCAAGACCGGCGTGGCGGGTTAGTTTGGCGACAAGGTCTCACCCGACTTCTGACACGAACCAATATGGAGAAAACGCTATGAAAACCTTTGTCATGACTTCCGCCGCCATCATGGCCCTTGCCCTGCCGGCCATGGCCGAGGGCGACGCCGCTGCGGGCGAGAAGACCTTCAACCAGTGCAAGGCCTGCCACATGATCGAATCGCCCACCGAGGTGATCGTGAAGGGCGGCAAGACCGGGCCTAACCTTTATGGCGTGATCGGCCGCACCATGGGCGGCGTCGAGGGGTTCAAGTATTCCGACGGGCTTATTGCCAAGCATGACGCGGGCGAGGTCTGGACCGAAGAGAGCCTTGCGGCCTACACGACCGACCCGAGCGAATTCCTCGGCAGCCGCTCGAAAATGACCTTCAAGCTGCGCAAGGGCGCAGAGGACGTGGCCGCCTATCTGGCGACCTTCTCCGAGTAAGACCGTCCACACGACGCCGCACCGCCGCGCGAGGGATCGCGCGGCGGTGCGTGTTTCGCGCACCCGCATTGCGCGCCCATATCGCGGGAACTTGCCGGGCTTGGTGTGCCCCGCGACAAATTTCCGGTCGAATCCCGCGCCAAGACCGGCTATGCGCGGCGCAGAGAGTTCAGAATGCGCCAAGGACACCACTCATGAGCAGCTATGGCCGCGACAATCCAAGCCCCGAATACCGCGACATGGTCGCCATGTATGAGCGCCTGCATGAAGAGGGCGAGGTCTCGTCGAAGAAGTCAGGCGACGAGACCTTTGCCGGCAAGATGCTCATTCAGCACGCCCCGGGCATCAAGGAAATGATTGCGCGCACCGGTGCCCGGACCATCCTCGATTACGGCGCGGGCAAGGGCGGCGGCTATCTGCGCCGCGACATCAAGCTGCGCAGTGGCGAAACGGTGCCCAGCATCGAGGACTATTGGGGCACCAAGGAAATCCGCTGCTACGATCCCGGCCACGCGCCGTTCAGCGCGCTGCCCGAGGGCCGGTATGACGGGGTGATCTGCACCGATGTGCTTGAACACATCACCGCGCCCGACGTGCCCTGGATCGTGGACGAGATGTTTTCCTATGCCACCAGGTTCGTCTATGCCAATGTCGCCTGCTACCCGGCGGTGAAATTCCTGCCCAATGGCGAGAACGTGCATTGCACCCTCCGCGACCCCGAGTGGTGGGCCGGCGTGTTTCACGCCGTGGCCATGCGCCATACCGATATCTCCTACCGGCTTGTCACCTCCACCAAGACCGGGCGGCGCAAGAAATTCGGTTTCGCCAAGAACCGCCGCAAGGAATATCAGACCGTGGAGCGCATGGCCTGAAGCCGCCGCGATCCGCACAGATGAGTGACCACGCCCTCTCCTACCGGCCCGAGATCGACGGGCTGCGCGCCGTGGCGATCCTGCCGGTGGTGCTCTATCACGCGGGGCTGTCGTGGGTGTCCGGCGGCTTTGTCGGGGTGGACGTGTTCTTTGTCATCTCGGGCTATCTCATCACCTCGATCATCCTTGCGGAGCGGCGCGCGGGGCGCTTTTCGCTGACGAATTTCTACGCGCGCCGCATCCGGCGGATATTTCCGGCGCTTTTCGTGATGATGGCGGCCTCTTACCCGATTGCCTTTGCGGTGATGGGACCCTTTGCCATGGCCGAATTCGCAGGCAGCGTCACCGCGGCCACGGTGTTTCTGGCCAATGCGTTCTTCTACGATATCAGCGGCTATTTCGCCACCGCCGCCGAGGTCAAGCCGCTCCTGCACACCTGGAGTCTTGCGGTCGAGGAACAGTTCTATCTCGTCTTTCCCGCGCTTGTGCTGCTGACATGGCGGATGGGCGCGCGACGGCAGGTGGCGCTTTTCGCGGGGTTGGCGGTGCTGAGCCTCGGGCTAGCGCATTGGGACATCACGCAGGGCAAGGCAGATCGTGCCTTCTTCATGCTGCAAACCCGGTTTTGGGAGTTGATGGCCGGGGCGCTCGCCGCCTATTGGCTTGCATCGCCGCGCGGGCACGCGCTGCGGGCGGGCGGACGGCTGCGTCATGGCGCGCTTTTGGGGCTCGCGCTCATCCTTTTCGCGGTCATTGCCTATGATGGCGAGACGCGCTTTCCGGGCCTTGCCGCTCTGCCGCCCGTTCTGGGCGCGGTGCTGGTGATCCTATGCGCCACGCCGCAATGCCTTGCCGGACGGCTGCTCTCCTTGCGCCCGATGGTCTTTGTCGGGCTGGTGAGCTATTCGCTCTATCTGTGGCACGTGCCCCTGCTGGCCTTCACCCGGATCGGCACCGGGCGCGACGACGTGGCGCTCATGCTGGGGGTCTGCGCGATTGCCTTCGCGCTTGCCTGCCTGAGCTGGCGCTATGTGGAACGCCCGATCCGCCGGATGCAGGGGGTCCCTGCCGGTCGCCTTTTCGGAACGGCGGCCTTGTCGATGGTGCTGCTCGGCGGGCTGGGACTGGCGGGGCAGAAAACCGATGGGTTTCTCGCCTTTTATCTCGAGCACCGGCTTGACGCAGAAACCCGCGCCAGTTTCGAGCGCTACAACCCCGACACGACGCGCGCCCGCGTGCCGGATGAGGGCTGCCGGTTCCGCGATGAAATCTTCAGCGAGACGTTCGTGACCCGCTTCGAGGACTGCGCCCGCACCCATGGGCAGGCCGTGTTCCTGCTGGGCGATTCCCATGCCGCGAACATCTACAGAGCGCTGCGCTCCACCGAATTGCCGCCGTTCTTCGTGTCACTCTCGCGGGGCGGCTGCCGTCCCTACCAGCCCAAGGAGAAATGTTCCTACGATGCGGCGGTGGCCTTTGTCGAAGAGCGTCCGGACAGCATTTCGCATCTGATCTTTCACGTCTCCGGCTCGCATTACATGCTCGACCATCGTGGCGAGGGCGACAGCGATGCGGCCTTCGTGCCGGGCGCGCCACTGCGCATCGCCGAGAACAATATCGACAGGACCGCCGCCTATCTCGCGCGGTTTCCCGCCGCGGTTGACGTGGTCTGGCTCGGTCCCTTCGCCGAGGGGCGGGTCGATCTGAGCAACCCGGAAAACTATCACCCCGACCGCCTGCGCTTCAATCCGACGTCGCTGGCGCATTTCGCGGCACTGGATGCGATGCTCAAGGCGCAGGCGGCCAGCCAATCGGCCTATCGCTATATTTCACTGGTCGATGCGCTGGCCTTCGATGAGGACGCTCTCGTGCAGGAGGGCTGTCTCACGTTCTGGGACGTGGACCATTTCAGCCCTTGTGGCGAACGCTTGTTTGGGCCGATGATTGCCAAAGTGCTGGACCTCTCACAAGAGCAGCAAAATTTGACACTTGAACCGGAAAAACGCGGTGAATAGAGGGGGTGTCCGCATCAAGAGCTTATGCTTACTCGGCCAAGAACGTCGAAAGGTCGAACATTCCGTAGCGGCAATGGTGAAACGATGATCAAAAATCATCCGAGAAAGCATGGATGGGGTGGCAGAACCGCGCGTATTGCAAGCGCAATATCACGTCGTTTTTCGAGGGACCCGCTTATCGGGAACGCGTCTGATAGCCCGGATATGGTCTTTATCTGGGTGCCAAAGACGGCAGGAACCAGCGTGTTCGCCTTTCTCGCTGAAAGGGTTGGTATGCAAAAGCTCAAGACCGCGAAACAGGCGATGGCTTTTGCAAACCGTGGTGCCGTCACCTTCGGGCATCTGCACTACCTCTCACTCCTTGAGGCTGGCATCGTCAGCAGAGAGTTTCATGGTCGTGCTTTCAAGTTCGCGTTTGCGCGCAATCCCTATTCGCGAGTCGCATCGCTTTACAATTACCTCAGACAGCGCGATCTTGTGGACGGGCAGTGTTTCGATCACTTTCTGGATCGTATCCACCTGCGCCCGCCTATCGGCCTCTACAACGTAGCCAACCTGTCAGTCGCGAATCCGATGACCGATTGGCTCATGGGCGCTGACGGCAAACTTCTTGTGGACAAGACCTTCAAGCTGGAAGAGATGGACGAGTTCGCGCGTCACCTAGAGACGCATTACAATCTCCGGTTTGACGTGGAGGAACAGCACAACAAAAGCGTCCAGATGATTTCATCCAAGGACGTGACCAGCGTGGCCGAGCGAACAGAAAAGGTGAACCGGATCTATGCGCGTGACTTCGAACTTCTCGGATATGAGATGATCGACCCCTATGATCATTCCCACAACCACGTGGCGCGAGACCTGAAAGGGAAACTACAGAGAAAATGAGCGACACCCTCCGCCTTCTGCGCGCCACCCTGCCCGAGGCCAGCAAGGTCATCTGGCGCAAGGCCGCGCGCCGCCTGCTTGATCTGCGGCTGACGCTTGCGGGTGCCTCCGAGGAGGATCGGCTGCGCGCCGAACGCCGGTTGCGCGGATACCAGCATTTCACGCGGCTCAAACGCGCCGATGCGGCCGTTGTCTCTTACGGCAAGAGCGGGCGGACCTGGCTGCGGGTGATGATGTCGCGGCTCTATCAGCAGGTTTATGACTTGCCCGAGGATATCCTCATCGGGTTCGACAATTTCCACAACATGGACGCCCGCATCCCGCGCGTGTTCTATACCCATGACAACTACATCGGCGACTATACCGGCAATACCGACACCAAGGCCGATTTCTACGACAAGAAAGTGCTGCTTCTGATGCGTGATCCGCGCGATGTGGCGGTGTCGCAGTTCTTTCAGTGGCGCTACCGGATGCGGCCGGGCAAGAAGGCGCTCAACGACTACCTGCCCGATGGCGACGAGAGCCCCATTTTCGATTTCGTCATGCACGAGGGGGGCGGGCTGCCCAAGGTCATCGCCTTCATGAACCTCTGGGCGCAGGAAATGGCGAAGGTCCGCGCACTGGAACTGGTGCGCTACGAAGACATGCGCGCCGATCCGCATGAGGCGATGACGCGGGTGGCCCGGTTTCTGGATATTCCGGCGGATGCCGTAGCGGTGCAGGACGCCGTGGATTTTGCCTCTTACGAGAACATGAAGAAGAAAGAGACCGACCAGTCGTTCCGCCTCTCGGGCGGGCGCATGGCCCCGGGTGATCAGGACAATCCCGACAGCTACAAGGTGCGCCGCGCCAAGGTGGGCGGGTACCGCGACTATTTCGACGATGCCCAGATCGCCGCCATCGACGCTCTGGTGGCCGAGCGGCTTGATCCCGTCTATGGCTATGGGGCGCAGGCAAGACAATCGCCTGATCACAGGTGACATGGCTGGAAATGCACGGCAACGCCAAAGAGACACTTTGAAATGCTGAAAAAGAAGAAATACTGAAAAAATCCCTAAAGCGTTTACTGCAGTCCCATGATCCTAAAAAACCAACTTCTGTCGAAAAGTCGGTCTTTGGATGTCGAACAAAACCAACCGCCATCGTAGATGGCGACCCCTGCACGACTCGAACGTGCGACATTCCGCTTAGAAGGCGGATGCTCTATCCAGCTGAGCTAAGGGGCCGTCAAATCGACGTTTAAACGATTGGCGACCAAGGCACAATCAGGCATAACCCAGTGATGCCCAGGTATCCTCATATCGAACAACGTCCTTGATGGCCTGACGCACTGCGCCGCTTCGAGCAGAGGTGGTTCCGGAAATCTGAACAGCCGGGATAAGTTGATTTTCCTTATGCGACGGCTAAGCCGCATTGATGTGATGTGTTCCTGACGCGCGACGCGCCTGCGAGAAGGTCTGCGTGAGCAGATGGAGATTTGGCATGGCGGATGGTGGTGAGGGGGTCATTGGGCGTTGCGAGATTGTTGAGCCGCGGCGGCGGGGCAAGCGGCGGTGGCCTGATGAGGTCAAGGCGCGGATAGTTGCTGAGAGCTTGCAGCCTGGTATCCGAGGCGAAGGTCGCGCTTGAGGCGACCCGCGAGGAGATGACGCTGGCCGAGCTGTCGAAGACGTGAGCCGGTGAATGTCCGGCTCCGTCGGTCACGATCAGAGGCAGAGGCAGCGTGACCCTGCATCATGATGAATTCTCTCAACGCGTTTGAAATCCGGGCCTCAGGTCTGAAGGAAGGTCACATCGCCATCCCGAACGATCGCTGCGGTAAGGCGCGCGGTGGCATAGGCCCCCGTGTCGATGGCAATACGCCCGCCCGAGACCTGCGGCGCGTCAACGATCGTGTGGCCATGGATCACCCATTGCCCGTCCGTGCGCGGTTCCTTGCGAAATGCGGGATGGCCCCAGAGGAGCACGTCCTCGGCCTGTGCCGCCATCGGCTCTGCGGGGTCGGCCCCGGCATGAACGGCCCAGACATTACCGCTCTGCCATGTCAGCGGGCGCGCGCGCAGCCAGTCGATCATCGCGGGTCCCATGGCCTCGATCAGCGCCGCGCGCATGTCGAAAACCGCGTCGATGTCATTCAGGCGGCCTTGTGGCGACGGCACGCCAAAGCTTGCGAGCGTCTGCAAACCACCATTGCGCAGCCAGCGCGCGGTATGGGTTTCGGGCTCGTCCAGAACGTCGAGCATCATGCGCTCGTGATTGCCCATCAGGCAGGTGATCCGCAGCGGATCATGCGCCGTCGCGGACATGAGCATCTTGACCACCTCGCGGCTGTGGTCGCCCCGGTCCACGTAATCGCCCAGAAACACCACCGGCAATCCGTTGGCCTGCGCTTCGATCAGCGGGTCGAGCGCATGGAGAAGATCGGCGCGCCCGTGCACGTCGCCGATCGCCACAAAGGGCTGATCGGGCAGGACAGGGGGCGGCTCCTCCACGGGCCCGATTGGCGCGCGTCGTGTCAGAAATCGGGAAATAAACTGTCTCATTCGGTCAAAAGCCCACCTTTTCCGCGCACCGACATGTTGCGGACCGGGTTGTCAACCCGGCTTGGGCATATAATAGGTGATCATCGGCGCCTGGGCAAAGCCCCCGCGCATCGTCCCTCAGCGGCGGGCGTCCCAGGAGAGCGACGCATGACGGCGCGTGTAGAACTCGCCGATCAACCCGAGCATCACCAGAACGAGGCCGATGTAGATCGGATACATGAGCGAGGTCTTGTGTGGAAAGTAATTGATAAAGACAAAGCCACGCGCCTGGTCGATGTTGTGAAAGAGCGGATTCCAGGAAAACATGTTGTACATGAACGGTGGCAGCGTGTTGACGACGAACATCTTGCCCGACGCAATCATGTTGGCGCGCTGGTAGATCATCTGGAACAGACTGACGAAGCCCGGGAACCACGGGCGCAGCGCCAGCAGCACAAGGCCCACCGCGCAGCCTGTGAACCACGCCATCATCACCATGCCAAAGGCATAGATCGGCTGGTAGATCGTTATCGGAACGAAAACGGTATGATAGACGAAAAGCACGATAATGAGCGACAGCACCTGGATGTAGAGCGAGCCGAGCGCCGCCGACGCGATCGAGATCGCGGTATTCATCGGCGCGTGCTGCATCATCGGTGAGGCTGGCCCGGCGGCCCCCGACACGGCCCCGACCGCCTTGATATGGGTGAGATAGATAAAGATCCCCGACATCATGAACAGCAGGAAATCGCCGCGCATTTTCGCCCCCTTGAGGCCGAGCACGGTGAAGAGCAGGTAGAAGGACAGCACCATGATGATCACGGTCATGATGTTCAAGAACAGTGCCATGAAAGCGTTGTTGTGGGTCTTTCGGATGCTGTAGACGGTGTCGTGATAGATCAGTTCCAGAATGGTAAAAGCGGACTGGAGGGATGATTTCGGGCGTGCCGTCCTGAACATCGTGTCTCGCCTTTCGCCTCCGGGCCTGCGTCCAATGGTTTCTTGCCGTTGTCGCACACCCGTATCATAACGACGCGCGAATGACTCACGCAATAGCACCGCAAGATGGCGGCAAACAGGCAAAGGAATGGCGATTTGGAGTATGAACGACTTGTCACGGTGATGCGGCGGCTGGCGCTGGAGGCGGGCGCGCGCATCATGGAAATCTATGACGCGGACGATTTCGACGTGAAGGTGAAATCAGACGCAAGCCCCGTGACCGAGGCCGACGAGGCCGCCGATGCGCTGATTTCCGCCGGTCTGCGGGCGGAATTTCCCGACGTGGCGCTGGTGACCGAGGAACAGGCCGCCTCGCACGGGCAGAGTGTGAGCACTTTCCTGATCGTCGATCCGCTGGACGGGACCAAGGAATTCATCAACCGGCGCGGCGATTTTACCGTCAATATCGCCTATGTCGAGGACGGACAGCCCACCCGTGGTATCGTCTATGCGCCAGCCAAGGGCCGGATGTTCTACACCCTTGCGGGTGGTGGCGCGGTCGAGGAAACCGGGCCGTTCGACCCCGAGACGCCGGGCAAGACGCACCCCATCGCGGTCTCTTCGCCCGACAATGGCGCGCTGATGGTGGTGGCCTCCAAATCGCACCGTGATCAGGCGACGGACGACTATATCGGCAAATATGCCGTCCGCGACATGACGAGCGCGGGCTCCTCGCTCAAGTTCTGCCTCGTGGCAACCGGCGAGGCCGACCTTTATCCGCGCCTTGGCCGCACGATGGAATGGGATACCGCCGCGGGCCACGCCGTTCTCTTGGGCGCGGGCGGGCGCGTGCTGCGTTTCGATGACCTGACGCCGCTCGGCTATGGCAAGCCGGGGTTCGAGAACCCGTTTTTCATCGCCTGCGCGCCGGGCGTCGACCTCAAGCAAGGCTGAACCCCATGCCCGTTCTCATCGCCATTCCCGCGCGCTACGCCTCGACCCGATATCCGGGCAAGCCGCTGGTGCCACTCACCGGCGCGGGCGGAGAGGCACGTACGCTGATCGAACGCTCGTGGCGCGCGGCGATGGCCGTCCGGGGGGTTGACCGGGTGGTGGTCGCCACCGACGACGCGCGCATCCGCGACGCGGCAGAGGCGTTCGGCGCCGAAGTGGTGATGACGTCCCATGCCTGCGCCAACGGCACCGAGCGGTGCGCCGAGGCCCATGCGGCCCTTGGCAGCGGGTATGAGATCGTCGTCAATCTTCAGGGTGACGCGCCGCTTACCCCGCCGTGGTTCATCGAGGAACTCGTGGCTGGTCTGCGCGCCGACCACGCCGCCGAGGTGGCAACGCCGGTGCTGCGCTGCGACGGGCGCGCGCTCAACGGTTTTCTGCAAGATCGCGCCGGGGGCCGCGTCGGCGGCACCACCGCCGTCTTCGACCGGCGGCACCATGCGCTCTATTTCTCCAAGGAAGTGATCCCATATACGGGCACGCACTACGATGATGCAGCCCCCACCCCGGTCTTTCACCATGTCGGCGTCTATGCCTACCGCCCTGACGCGCTTGCGGGCTATCCGGGCTGGACACCGGGGCCTCTGGAGGGGCTGGAGGGGCTGGAACAGTTGCGATTCCTCGAGAACGGGCGCTCTGTGCTCTGCGTCGAGGTCGAGGCGCGCGGGCGACAGTTCTGGGAACTCAACAACCCCGAGGACGTGCCGCGCCTTGAGGCGATGATGCGCGAGATGGGTCTGGACTGACGCCCGATACCGACGCGGACATGCGTTCCGCGCGGTTTTTCTCGCTTATGCACCACATCAACACAATAAATTCAAACTTTCCCCTTAACACAGTGCAAAACGTTTCTCTGTTATGTATGTTGTGTGAAAAAAGAGGTCGTGGGAGCAGATGATGCGCAGACGGGTAACAAAGGCGATTTTTCCGGTAGCGGGCCTTGGCACACGATTCCTGCCCGCAACCAAATCGGTTCCCAAGGAAATCATGACACTGGTGGACCGCCCGCTCGTCCAATACGCGATTGACGAGGCGCGCGCAGCGGGGATCAAGGAATTCATCTTCATCACCTCGCGCGGCAAAAGCGCGCTTGAGGATTATTTCGACAATGCCCCGCAGCTTGAGCAGGAATTGCGTCGCAAGGGCAAGGACGAGCTTCTGGAGATCCTGAAATCCACCAACATGGACTCGGGCGAGATTGCCTACATGCGCCAGCACAAGCCGCTCGGTCTCGGTCACGCGGTCTGGTGCGCGCGGCGCTTCATCGGCAACGAGCCCTTCGCCGTGATCCTGCCCGATGACGTGATCGCCGCCGAAAAGCCATGCCTGCAACAAATGGTCGAAGCCTATGACGAGACCGGCGGCAACATGGTCGCGGCCATGGAAGTGCCCGACGCGATGACCAAATCCTACGGTATCCTCGACGTCAAGGATGACATGGGCAGTCTCGTGTCGACCAAGGGGATGGTGGAAAAGCCCGAGCCGGGCACGGCACCGTCGAACCTTGCCGTGATCGGGCGCTACATCCTGACGCCCACCGTGTTGCAGAAGCTCAACAAGAAACAGACCGGCGCGGGCGGAGAGATCCAGTTGACCGACGCCATCGACGCCGCGCGCGAGGACGGCGAAGAGGTCTACGGCTACCGCTTTCAGGGGCAACGGTTCGACTGCGGCTCCAAGGCGGGTTTTCTTCAGGCGACGGTCGCCTTCGCGCTGGCACGCGACGATCTGCGTGACGACCTGTGGAACTACATCACCGACATGGTCCATGCGGACAAGGCCGCGCAATAAGGCGCGGCGCGGGGGCGGGTTTGAGCAATATTCTGGTCACCGGCGGCGCGGGCTATATCGGCAGCCACGCCTGCAAGGCGTTGGCGCAGGCAGGCTATACCCCCGTCACCTATGACAATCTCTGCACCGGTTGGCGTGACGCCGTGAAATTCGGGCCCTTCGAGGAGGGTTGCCTGACTGACCGTGCGCGGCTCGATCAGGTCTTTGCCGCCTACCAGCCGCAGGCGGTGATGCATTTCGCCGCCCTGAGCCAGGTGGGAGAGAGCATGCGCGCGCCGGGCCTTTACTGGCACAACAACGTGGCCGGATCGCTCTGCCTGATCGAGGCGGCGGTGGCGGCGGGATGCCTTGATATCGTGTTTTCCTCCACCTGCGCCACTTACGGCGATCAGGACAACGTGCTGCTTGACGAGGGTTGCGCGCAACACCCGATCAACGCCTACGGGGCCTCCAAACGCGCCATCGAGGACATGCTGCGCGATTTCGAGGCGGCGCATGGGCTGCGCCACGTGATCTTCCGCTACTTCAACGTGGCGGGTGCCGACCCCGAGGCCGAGGTGGGCGAGTTCCACCAGCCAGAGACGCATCTTGTGCCGCTTGTGCTGGACGCAATCGCCGGACGGCGCGACGCGCTCACGATCTTCGGCACCGATTACGACACACCCGATGGCACCTGCATCCGCGATTACGTGCATGTGATCGACCTGGTCGAGGCGCATGTTCTCGGGTTGCGCTGGCTGGAGGCGGGGCGCGGCAGCCGGGTGTTCAACCTTGGCACGGGGCACGGGTTTTCCGTGCGCGCGGTGATCGAGGCCGCCGAGGCAGTGACCGGCGCGACCGTGCCGGTGATCGAGGGCGCGCGCCGTCCGGGTGATTGCACGCGGCTCGTTTCCGGCTCGACGCGGGCGGGAGCAGAGCTTGGCTGGACGCCCGAGCGCTCGACCCTGCACGAGATGATCGAGGACGCGTGGCGCTGGCACGAGGCTGGACATTACGACAAATAGCCCCGACGCTGCCCGCCGGAGCATCGAGACCGGCAGGAACGGCATGGGGCTGTTGAACGACTTGGGCATGGCCTATCGGCTGCGCTGGCGGCGGCGGCGTCTTTTGGCGCGGGCGGTGGCGAAGCGGCGGCAATTGACGGCTGTCGACAATCGCACCGGACAGATCGCGCGCGGCGAAATCCTGTGCTTTGCCACGGTGCGCAACGAGGCACTGCGCCTGCCGCATTTCCTCGACCACCACCGCCGTCTGGGCGTGGGCCATTTTCTGATGGTGGACAACGACAGCAGCGACGGCACCCGCGCCCTGCTCGCCTCGCAAGCGGATGTCTCGCTCTGGCGCACGTCGCACAGCTACAAGCGCGCGCGCTTTGGCATGGACTGGCTGACATGGCTGATGATGCGGCACGGTCACGGGCACTGGTGCCTGACGCTCGATGCCGATGAATGCCTGGTCTACCCCTATCACGACACCCGCCCCCTGCCCGCGCTCTGCGGCTGGCTCGAGGCGCAGGGGCGTGTCTCCATGGGCGCGCTGATGCTGGATCTGTATCCGCGCGGCCCGCTTTCGGCGCATCCCTATCGCGCGGGCAGCGATCCGTTCGAGACGCTCAACTGGTTCGATGCCGGGAATTATTCCATGCGCCGCAAGCCGGATTTGCAGAACCTCTGGATTCAGGGCGGCCCGCGCGCGCGCATGTTCTTTGCCGCCGATCCCCGCCGCGCGCCCACCATGGGCAAGGTGCCGCTGGTCAAATGGCACTGGCGCTATGCCTATGTCAGCTCCACCCATTCGGCCCTGCCGCGCCACCTTAACCATGTCTATGCCGATGACGGGGGGGAACTCACCTCGGGCGTGCTGTTGCACTCGAAATTCCTAAACACGGTGGTGGACCGCGCGACCGAGGAAAAGCACCGGCAGGAGCATTTCGCCAACAGCGCGCTTTACGAGGGCTATTACGACGCGCTCGCCGCCGACCCGGACCTGTGGTGCGCGCGCTCCACGCGCCTCACCGGCTGGCGTCAGCTTGAGGGGCTGGGGCTCATGTCGCGGGGGGGGTGGGTCTAACCCATCTCCGCCATGAGATCCCCGAACCGCGCAAGATAGGCCGCGCGCGTCCCGACCGGCGGGCGCAGGGTGAGGGAGAGGCCCGTTATCACCGAAGGCTCCGGCTTGCCGAAGAAGCGGTCGGCTTCGGCCACCGAGAAGCCCGCGATTTCCGTGGCCTCCATCCAGGCGCTGATCTTGTCGGCGCGCTTGATCTGCTTCTTGATCAGCGCGGGCAGCGCGGCGGGCAGGCCGAACCGGATATGGATTGCCGCCGCCAACCGCTTGTCAAGCTCGTCATAGCCCGGCCCGACGGCGTTCTTCACCGGCGAAATCATGTCGCCGATCACGTATTCCGGCCCGTCATGCAACAGCGCGGCCAGACGCCATTTCGCCGAGATGCCGGGGCTGAGCCGGTCAAAGAGCCGCTCCACCAGCAGCGAATGTTCGGCCACGGAATAAGGAAAATCGCCCTGCGTCTGCCCGTTCCAGCGCGCAACGAAGCTGAGACCGTGGGCGATATCCTCGATCTCGATATCGACGGGCGTCGGGTCGAGCAGGTCGAGCCTGCGGCCCGAGAGCATCTTTTGCCAGGCGCGGGGTTGCGGCATGGGGCCTCCGGGGTTGCGAGTGGCCTTGATTAGGCCCCTGCCCCCGCCTGTGCAAGGGCATGGCTGGACCATGGCCCGTTCCGGCGCTATGGCGGGGCGCGATGCGCAGTGCGAGAGGATGCGGCGATGACCGGACTGGCCAAAGAGGATCACGACAGGATACGCAGCGTGGCGGCACGGGTGCTGCGCGCCGAGGCCGAGGCGCTCATGGCGATGGCCGATTGCCCGCCCGAGGGCTTTGCCCGCGCGACGCGGATGATCCTTGCGGCCAAGGGCCGGGTCGTCACCTCCGGCATGGGCAAATCGGGCCATATCGCGCGCAAGATCGCGGCGACGCTGGCCTCCACCGGCACCCCTGCCCTCTTCCTGCATCCCGGAGAGGCGAGCCATGGTGATCTGGGCATGGTGGCGGCGGGCGATGTCTGCATCCTTCTGTCCAATTCCGGCGAGACGCGGGAACTGTCGGACCTGATCCAGTATACCCGCCGTTTCGACATTCCGATGATTGCCATCACGCGGGTGGCGGACAGCACGCTGGCGCGGCAGGCCGATGTCGCGCTCATCCTGCCCGACAAACCCGAGGCCTGCGCCATCGGCATGGCCCCCACCACCTCGACCACCTGCACGCTGGCGCTTGGCGATGCGCTGGCCGTGGCCCTGATGGAGGAGCGCGGATTCAAGGCCGACGCGTTCCATGTCTTTCACCCCGGCGGCAAGCTCGGCGCGCAATTCGTGCGGGTGCGCGACGTGATGCATACGGGTGCGGCCCTGCCACAGGTCGCGCCCGAAACGCCCATGGGCGAGACCCTCATCGAGATGAGCGCCAAGGGCTTCGGCATCGCCGCGCTGACCGAGGACGGCATATTGCGCGGGGTCATCACCGATGGCGACCTGCGGCGCAATCTCGACGGGTTGATGGGGTGCAACGCGGGCGCGGTGGCCACCCGCGATCCGCGCACCGCCACGCCCGACATGCTCTTGTCAGAGGCGCTCGGGGTGATGAACCGTCACAAGATCGGCGCGCTTTTCGTGGTGGAAGAGGGCAACCGCCTGTGCGGCCTTGTCCATATCCACGACTGTTTGCGCGCGGGCGTGGCCTGAGCGCGGCCTACCCGTCGCGCGCGAACATCGGCCCGCCTTTCCAGCGCGGAAAGCCGAAGGCGTTGACCATGACCACGTCGATATCGGCGGCGCTCTGCGCGATCCCCTCGTCGAGGACGCGCGCGCCCTCCTCCCGCATGGCCGCAAGCAGGCGCACCATGATCTCGGTTTCGGGGATGGGCTGGCGGGCAATACCCTTGCGCGTCGATTCAGCAAGGATCAGCGCCTCGGTCCCCGGCGCGGGCTGCGCGCGCCCATCCCCGTCATAGCGGTAATAGCCGCGCCCTGTCTTCTGCCCGAAATGCCCCGCCTCGCAGAGCCGGTCGCCGATATCGACATAGCGCTCGGCGGAGTCGCGGGTGGCGGCGCGGCGTTTGCGCATGGCCCATGAAATATCGAGGCCGGAAAGATCCTGCATCCGGAAAATCCCCATGGGGAAACCGTAGCTCTCCATCGCGGCGTCGATCTCCCACGGGAGCGCGCCATCCTCGAGCATATACTCCGCCTCCCGGCGATAGCGCGACATGATGCGATTGGCGATGAACCCGTCGCAGACCCCGGCGATGACGGGGATCTTGCCAAGGCGCCTGGCCAATGCGAGGCCCGTTGCCAGCGCGCTGTCGTCAACTCCCTCGGGCGTCACGATCTCGAGCAATTTCATGATATGGGCGGGGGCAAAGAAATGCAGGCCCAGAATACGCGCGGGGGTATCCGTCGCGCGGGCAATTGCGGCCACGTCCAGATAGGAGGTGTTGCTGGCAAGCACCGTATCGGGCCGCGTGACCCGGTCGAGTTCGGCAAAGACCTCGTGCTTGATCGCCATATCCTCGAACACCGCCTCGATCACCAGATCGGCCTTGGCAAGGGCCTCGTAGCGGTCACGCGCAGCAAAACCGGCAAGGCGGGCGGCGTGCGCCTCGGGCGTGATCTTGCCGCGCTTGAGCGCCCCGTCGAGGAGACCCGCCACCCGCGCGCGCCCCGCCTCGGCGGCGCCCTCGTCGCGCTCGATCATGGTGACGCCCAGCCCGGCAAGAAGGCAGGCAGCGGCGATCCCGGCCCCCATCGTGCCGCCGCCGATCACGCCGACATGGGCAAGCGGGCGCGGGGCGACCCCCTTGAGCCGGTCAAGCCGCCCCGCCGCACGCTCGGCAAAGAAGACATGGCGCAGCGCCCTTGACTGCCCGCCGTCGCGCAGCGCCTGAAAAAGCGCGCGCTCGGCGCTCAGCGCCTCGGCCACGGGCAGGGTTTGGGCGTTGCGCAACGCCTCGATGGCGGCCAGCGGCGCGCGTTGTCCGCGCGCGCGTCTGGTGTGTTGTGCCGCCACGGCATTGAACGCGCCTGCGGCACTCTCGGGTCTGGGCGGGCGGTCATCGAGCGGGGCGGGCAAGGGTCGGTCAGCGGCCCTGTGCGCAAGGGCGCGCGCGTCAGTGACCAGATCACCCTCGGCGATGGCGTCGATCAATCCCAGCTCCCGGGCACGCACCGCCGACACCGGCGCACCCGAGGCGATCATCTCAAGCGCGTGATCGGCGGCAATGAGGCGCGGCAGGCGCACCGTGCCGCCCGCGCCGGGGACAAGGCCAAGCGTCACCTCGGGCAGGCCGAGCGCGGCACCCGGTGCCGCGATGCGGTAATGACAGGCAAGCGCCGTCTCCAGCCCGCCACCAAGGGCCGTGCCATGGATGGCGGCCACCCAGGGTTTCGTCGCCGCCGCGATCCGGGCCAGCACATCGGGCAGGTGCGGCGGCTTCGATGGCTGGCCGAACTCCCGGATATCGGCCCCGGCAATGAAGGTGCGCCCGGCACAGGCCAGCACAACGGCGCGCACGGCGCTCTCCCCCTCGGTGCGCGCGACCGCCTCGCACAGGCCCTGCCGCACGGCATGGCCGGTCGCGTTCACCGGCGGGTTGTCGATGGTGACAAGCGCGATGCCGTCGCGCGTCTCGATATGGACGGTCATCCGGGGCCTCCTTTGGCGTCTTTCCCCTGTATCATTCAGGCTTGAATATTTCAAGCTTGAAATAAAAGCGGGCCCGTTTTAGCATCAGGCCAGGAACCAGGCGAATCGTCGGTCTGCGACGGCGCGATAGGGAGGGCTGAGGATGCGTGTTGCCTGTCTTGGGGGCGGCCCTGCGGGGCTTTATTTCGCCATCTCGATGAAGCTGCGCGACCCCGCGCACGAGGTTGTGGTGATCGAGCGCAACCGCGCCCGCGACACCTTTGGCTGGGGCGTGGTGCTCTCGGACGACGCGCTCGACAACCTCAAGGAAAACGACCCCCAGAGCGCGCAGGCGATCCGCGACCACTTTGCCTATTGGGACGATATCGCGGTGGTGCATGGCGGCGTGCGCACTGTCTCCGGCGGGCATGGTTTCGCCGGGATCGGGCGGCGGCAGATGCTCATCCTCTTGCAGGACCGCGCCCGCGAACTGGGCGTCGAGCTGCGTTTCGAGACCGAATTCGCCAGCGCCGAGAGCTACCGGCAAGATTACGACCTTGTCGTCGCCTGCGACGGCATCAATTCGCGCGTGCGCAATGAATACGCCGATATCTTCCGCCCCGATATCGACATGCGCGAATGCAAGTTCGTCTGGCTCGGCACCCACCAGAAATTCGACGACGCCTTCACCTTCATCTTCGAAAAGACCGAACACGGCTGGGTCTGGGCGCATGTCTACCAGTTCGACGACAACACAGCGACCTTCATCGTCGAATGCCAGCAGGGCACCTGGGACCGTTGGGGATTCGAGGCCATGTCCAAGGAAGAGACGGTCGAAACCTGCCGCCGCATCTTCGAGGCGCATCTGGGCGGGCATGAGCTGATGTCGAACGCGGCGCATCTGCGCGGCTCGGCCGTCTGGATGAATTTTCCCCGCGTGATCTGCGAGAAATGGCATCACGAGAATGTCGTGCTGATGGGCGACGCGGCGGCGACCGGGCATTTCTCGATCGGCTCCGGCTCGCGCTTGGCCTTTGACAGCGCGATTTCGCTGGCCAGCTACCTGCATTCCGAGCCGAGCATGCAAGCGGCGTTCGAGCGCTATCAGGACGAGCGCCGGATCGAGGTGCTGCGCCTGCAATCGGCGGCGCGCAACAGCCTTGAATGGTTCGAGCAGGTCGAGCGGTATCTCGATCTCGACCCGGCGCAATTCGCCTATTCGCTGCTCACGCGCTCGCAGCGCATTTCCCATGAAAACCTGCGTCTGCGCGATCCGAAGTGGCTGGAAAGTGCCGAGCGGTGGTTCCAGACCCGCGCGGGCGTTGACGCGCAGGCCCCGGTGCGCGCGCCGATGTTCGCGCCGTTCAGGCTGCGTGACATGGCGCTCAAGAACCGCATCGTGGTCTCGCCGATGGCGCAATACAAGGCGGTGGATGGCTGCCCGACCGACTGGCATCTGGTGCATTACGGCGAACGCGCCAAGGGCGGCGCGGGGCTTGTCTATACGGAAATGACCTGTGTCAGCGCGGAGGGCCGGATCACGCCCGGCTGTCCCGGCCTCTACGCGCCCGAGCACGAGGCGGCGTGGCGGCGGCTGGTGGATTTCGTCCATACCGAGACCGACGCGCGGATCTGCTGCCAGATCGGCCATTCGGGACGCAAGGGCTCGACCCGGATCGGCTGGGAGGGGATGGACCGGCCTCTGCCTGACGGCAATTGGGAGGTCATGTCAGCCTCAGCCCTGCCATGGTCGCGCGCGAACGCCACCCCGCGCGAGATGACCCGCGCCGATATGGAGCGCGTCCGCGATCAGTTCGTCGCGGCGGCGGACATGGCGGCGCGCGCAGGTTTCGACATGATCGAGCTGCACGCGGCGCATGGCTATCTCCTGTCGTCCTTCATCTCGCCGGTCTCGAATATCCGCGCCGATGCCCATGGTGGCAGTCTGGAAAACCGTCTGCGCTATCCGCTCGAAGTGTTCACCGCGATGCGCGCCGTCTGGCCCGGGGACAAGCCGATGTCGGTGCGCATTTCGGCCAATGACTGGATGGGCGACGAGGGCGTGACGCCCGCAGAGGCGGTGGAGATTGCCCGCGCCTTTCACGGGGCCGGGGCCGACCTCATCGACGTGAGTGCGGGGCAGACCACGCCTGACGCGCGCCCCGTCTATGGCCGCATGTTCCAGACCCCGTTCAGCGACCGTATCCGCAACGAGGCGGGTATCCCCACCATGGCCGTGGGCAATATCCACGAGGCCGACCACGCCAATTCGATCCTGATGGCAGGGCGCGCCGATCTGGTGGCCGTGGGCCGCCCGCATCTGAGTGACCCTTACTGGACGCTGCACGAGGCAGCGCGCATCGGCGACCGCGACGCCCCCGACTGGCCGTTGCCCTATCTCGCGGGGCGCGATCAGCTCTGGCGGCTCGCGGACCGCGAAGCGGAGGTGTTGCGCGCATGAGGCGGGTTCTGGTCACGGGGGGCGGCTCAGGGATAGGGCGCGCGATTGCCCGCGCCTTTGCCGCGGCGGGCGATGAGGTCACGATCGCCGGACGGCGGCCCGGACCCTTGCAGGAGACGGCGGAGGGCCATGCCATGACCTGCCGCCTGGCCGATGTGACCGACGAGGCGCAGATCGAGGCACTGTTCGAACGCCCCTATGACGTGGTCATTGCCAATGCCGGAACGGGCCGCGCGGGCAAGCTCTCGGAGGTGACGCTCGACGACTGGACCCGGACCCTTGCCGTCAATCTCACCGGAACGTTCCTGACGTTTCGCGCGGGCCTGCGGGGCATGGGCGCGGGCGGGCGGCTCATTGCCATCGCCTCGACCGCAGCGCTCAAGGGCAATGCCAGCGTGCCTGCCTATACCGCGGCCAAGCACGGCGTGCTGGGTCTGGTGCGCTCGGTCGCGCTCGAGGTGGCCCGGTCCGGTATCACCTGCAACGCGATCTGTCCGGGCTTCACCGAGACGGAAATGGCAGACACCGCCATCACCGGGCTGATGCAGCGCCTTGACCTGGACCGCGACACCGCAACCGCCATGGTGGTCGCGGGCAACCCCATGCGCCGCCTCATCGCCCCCGAGGAGGTGGCGGCCGCCGCGCTCTACCTCGCCTCTCCCGCTGCGGGTTCGGTCAATGGCCACGCGCTCTCGGTCTCGGGGGGCGAGGCATGATCGGGCGGGCACAGGCAGAGGCGCAGGACCTCTCCAAGGATCGGCTACGCTTGTGGCTGCGGCTCTTGAAGCTCACCAGCGGGATCGAGGCGGGGTTGCGCCGCAACCTTCGGGAGGCGCACGACACCACCCTGCCGCGCTTTGACGTGATGGCGGCGCTCGCGCGCCATCCCGAGGGGCTGCGGATGAGTGAGCTTTCCAGCTATCTGCGCGTTTCGAACGGCAATGTGACCGGCATCGTGGACCGGCTGACCGAAGAGGGGCTCGCGCTGCGTATGGCGGTGCCCGGCGACCGGCGCGCGCAGACGGCGCGGCTGACGGCGCGGGGGCGCGAGGTGTTCGACCGCCTTGCCGCCGATCATGAGGGCTGGGTTGACGCCGCACTCGGCGCGCTCGACGGGGCCGAGATCGCCACCATGACGCGGCTCGTCAAGCAGGCGATGGCACGGGAGGGCCAAGAATGAATATCCATGAGACCACCCATTTCCGCTGCGAGATCGCGGGCGGCATTGCGCGCATCGCCCATGACCGGCCCGAGCGCAAGAACCCGTTCACCTTCGACAGCTACGCCGAGATGCGCGACTGGTTCCGCGCGCTCAGCTACGCCGAGGATGTGCACGCGGTGGTGATCCTGCCCAATGGCGGCAATTTCAGTTCAGGCGGCGATGTCCACGAGATCATCGGCCCGCTGACGCGGATGGACATGAAGGGCCTGCTGAATTTCACCCGCATGACCGGCGATCTGGTGCGCGCGATGATCCATTGCGGCAAGCCGATCATCGCGGCGGTGGACGGGGTTTGTGCCGGGGCGGGTGCGATCCTCGCCATGGCCTCGGACCTGCGGATCGCCACGCCATGCGCGAAAACCGCGTTCCTGTTCAACCGCGTCGGGCTGGCGGGCTGCGATATGGGGGCCTGCGCGATCCTGCCGCGCCTCATCGGGCAGGGCCGCGCGGCGGAACTGCTCTATACCGGGCGCAGCATGAGCGCCGAGGAGGGCGAACGCTGGGGCTTTTTCAACCGCCTCGTTGCGCCCGAGATGCTGGAGATGGAGGCGCTGGCGCTGGCCGGCCGGATCGTCGCGGGACCGACTTTTGCCAATTCCATGACCAAGACGATGCTGGCGCAGGAATGGTCGATGAGCCTCGATCAGGCGATCGAGGCCGAGGCACAGGCGCAGGCGATCTGCATGCAGGGCCGCGATTTCACCCGCGCCTACGAGGCCTTCGTCGCCCGCGAAAAACCCGTGTTCGAGGGCGATTGATGGCCGATCACACCTATCTCGACTGGCCGTTCTTCGACGCCCGTCACCGCGACTGGGCCGCGCGGGTGGAGGCTGTTGCGGCCAAACTTGCCGTCGATCACACCGACACCGATGGCGCCTGTCGCGCGCTGGTGCGCGATCTGGGCGCGGCGGGGCTGCTCGAGGCGACGGCCAGCCTTGATGGCCCGCTCGACGTGCGCGCGCTTTGCCTGGCGCGCGAGACGCTGGCGCGCCACGACGGCCTTGCGGATTTCGCCTTTGCCATGCAGGGGCTTGGGACCGGCGCGCTCTCGCTTTTCGGCTCTGACGCGCAAAAGGCCCGCTGGCTGCCGCGCACGCGCAGCGGCGCGGCGATTGCCGCCTTTGCCCTCACTGAACCCGGCTCCGGCTCGGACGTGGCCAATTCGACCATGACCGCCACGCGCGACGGCGGCGATTATGTGCTCGACGGTGAAAAGACCTGGATTTCCAATGGCGGCATCGCGGATGTCTATACCGTTTTCGCCCGCACCGGCGAGGCCCCCGGCGCGCGGGGCCTTTCGGCCTTCGTGGTGCCTGCCGACACGGCCGGGCTGAGCGTGGCCGAACGGCTGGAAACCATTGCGCCGCACCCGCTGGCACGGCTGCGCTTCGATGGTTGCCGCATCCCGGCAAGGGCGCTCATCGGGGCACCGGGGCAAGGCTTCAAGATCGCCATGTCGGTGCTCGATGTCTTTCGCTCCACCGTCGCCGCTGCCGCCCTCGGATTTGCCCGCCGCGCGCTGGACGAGGCGCTGGCCCGCGTCACCACCCGCCATGTGCAGGGCGCGCCGCTGGCTCAACTCCAGATGGTGCAGGGCCATATCGCCGACATGGCGCTCGATGTCGATGCCGCCGCCCTGCTGATCTACCGCGCCGCCTGGGCCAAGGACCGGGGCGCGCCGCGTGTCACGCGAGAGGCGGCGATGGCCAAGCTTTTCGCCACCGAAACGGCACAAGAGGTCATCGACCGCGCCGTGCAGCTTCATGGCGGCGACGGGGTGCGCGCGGGCGAGACGGTTGAGCGGCTCTACCGCGAAATCCGCGCCCTGCGCATCTACGAGGGCGCAAGCGATGTGCAGCGCGTGGTGATCGCGCGTCAGACGCTGGCCGCCCATGAGGGAGGGAAAGAGGCATGAGACCATCAGCCCATACCGACACCTTCACGCGCGACAACCTGCCTCCAAAGGACCAATGGCCCGACCTGCTGCTGGACGGGTTCGATTACCCCGACCGCCTCAACGCCGGGGTGGAACTGACCGATGCGATGGTGGCGCGGGGCTTTGGCGACCGCACCGCGCTCATTGGCAACGGGCGGCGGCGCACCTACAAGGAGCTGACCGACTGGACCAACCGGCTTGCCCATGTCCTTGTCGATCATCTGGGCGTCAGGCCGGGCAACCGCGTGCTGATCCGCTCGGCCAACAACCCGGCGATGGTGGCCTGCTGGCTGGCGGTGACCAAGGCGGGCGCGGTCGCGGTCAACACCATGCCGCTCTTGCGCGCGGGCGAGTTGGCGAAATATATCGAGAAGGCGGAAATCAGCCACGCGCTGTGTGATACGCGGCTGATGGACGAGTTGGCGATTGCCGCCAGGGACAGCCCGTTCCTGCGCACCGTCGCGGGCTTTGACGGCACCGCCAATCACGATGCCGAACTGGACCGGCTGGCGCTGGAAAAGCCCGTCACGTTCGACGCCGCCGACACCGCGCAGGACGATGTGGCGCTCATTGGCTTCACCTCGGGGTCCACCGGCAACCCCAAGGCGACTTTGCATTTTCACCGCGATCTTCTGATAATCGCGGACGGCTATGCGCGCGAGGTTCTGGGGGTGACCCCCGAGGATGTCTTTGTCGGCTCGCCGCCCTTGGCCTTTACCTTCGGGCTGGGGGGGCTGGCGATTTTCCCGCTGCGTTTCGGGGCGTCGGCGGCACTTCTGGAAAACGCCTCGCCGCCGAACCTGATCGAGATCATCGAGAAATTCCGCGCCACGGTCTGCCTGACCGCGCCGACCGCCTATCGCGTCATGCTGCGCGCGATGGAGGAGGGCGCGGACCTCAGCAGCCTGCGCGCCGCCGTCTCGGCGGGCGAGACCCTGCCCGCCCCCGTCTACGAGGAGTGGCAGGCGAAAACCGGCAAATCCATGCTCGACGGCATCGGCGCGACCGAGATGCTGCATATCTTCATCTCCAACCGCTTCGGCGATCACCGCCCCGCCTGCACCGGCAAGCCGGTCGCGGGTTACGAGGCCAGGGTTCTGACCGAGGACGGGCAGGAGGCTGCCCCGGGCGAGATCGGGCGGCTTGCCGTGCGCGGGCCGACCGGTTGCCGCTATCTGCATGGCGAGCGGCAGGCCGAGTATGTGCAAAACGGCTGGAACATCACCGGCGACAGCTTTACCCGCGACGCCGAGGGCTATTTCCACTTTGCCGCGCGCAATGACGACATCATCGTGAGTTCCGGCTACAACATCGCCGGGCCCGAGGTGGAGGCGGCGTTGCTCGCGCACCCGGCGGTGGCCGAATGCGCCGTGATCGGCGCACCCGACCCCGAGCGCGGCGCCATCGTCGAGGCGCATGTGGTGCTGGCCGAGGGCCACGCGCCTTCGGAGGCGATGATCGCGGACTTGCAGGCGCATGTGAAGGCCGTGATCGCGCCGTTCAAATATCCCCGCTCGGTGATCTTCACGAAGGGGCTACCCAAGACCGAGAGCGGCAAGATACAAAGATTTCGCCTGAGGCCGGGCGCTGCGACATGACGAGGGAAAATGGCCAGAACCAAAAGGGAGAACCGACAATGAAAAAACTGATGATGAGCGCGGCGGCGCTGGCGCTTGCCGCCACGGGCGCGGCGGCCGAGGTCAAGGTGGGGATGATCACCACGCTTTCGGGCGGCGGCGCGGGGCTTGGGATCGACGTGCGCGATGGCTTCATGCTGGCGATCGAGCAATCGGGGCGCAGCGATATCGAGGTGGTGATCGAGGACGATCAGCAAAAGCCCGACATCGCGGTGCAGCTTTCCGACAAGATGATCCAGTCCGAGAAGGTCGATGTGCTGACCGGCATCATCTGGTCCAACCTCGCCATGGCGGTCGTTCCGGGCGCGGTCGCGCAGGGCAAGTTTTACCTCTCGCCCAATGCCGGACCGTCGGCTCTGGCGGGCAAGGGCTGTCACCAGAACTATTTCAACGTGGCCTGGCAGAACGACAACCTGCACGAGGCGGCAGGGGCCTATGCCAATTCGGCGGGCTACAAGAACAGCTTCATCCTCGCGCCCAACTATCCGGCGGGGCAGGACGCGCTCACCGGCTACAAACGGTTCTATGAGGGCGAACTGGCGGGTGAGCTTTACACCCAGCTTGGCCAGACCGATTACGCCGCCGAGATCGCCCAGATCCGCGCCAGCGGGGCGGATTCGGTGTTCTTCTTCCTGCCCGGCGGCATGGGGATTTCGTTTCTGAAGCAATATGCCGATTCGGGCGTGGGCCTGCCGGTCGTGGGTCCCGCCTTCAGCTTCGATCAGGGCATCTTGCAGGCCGTGGGGCCGGCCGCACTTGGCGTGGTGAACACCTCGCAATGGTCCAAGGACCTCGACAACGCCGCCAACGTGGCCTTTGTCGAGACGTTTCAGGCCAAGTATGGCCGCCTGCCCTCGCTCTATGCCAGCCAGGGGTTCGACACCGCGAACCTGCTGGTTTCGGCGCTGGAAAAGGCCGATGTGTCGGACGCCGACGCCTTCCGCGAGGCGCTGCGCGCCGCCGATTTCGCCTCCACGCGCGGCGCGTTCCGCTTCGGGCCGAACCATCACCCGATCCAGAACATCTATGCCCGCGAGGTGATCCAGGAGGGCGATGTGTTCACCAACAAGGTGATCGGTGTCGCGCTCGAGGATCACGGCGACGCCTACGCCGCCGAGTGCAAGATGTAAGCGCGCGCGCCCCGGCCTTCGGGCCGGGGCGCTGCGGCGGGGAATGAAAGGCGCACCATGTCCGGCATCCTGATCGCAGAGCAGATCCTCAACGGGCTTCAGTCCGGGGTGATGCTGTTTCTCATGGCCGCGGGGCTCACGCTCATCTTCGGGGTGATGGGGCTCATCAATCTGGCGCATGGCTCGCTCTACATGGTGGGGGCCTTCGCCGCCGCCTGGGTCGCGGGGGCGACCGGCTCTTTCGGGCTCGCGCTGATTGCGGCGCTGGCGGGCGCGGCGCTGGCGGGGGTGCTGATCGAGGTGCTGGTGATCCGGCGGCTCTACCGGGCCGCCCATCTCGATCAGGTGCTGGCGACCTTCGCGCTGATCCTCATCTTCTCGGAGGGCACGCGCTATGTTTTCGGCTCCTTCCCGCTCTTTCTCGATGTGCCGGGGGCGCTCTCGGGGCCGGTGACGCTGCCGGGGGGGATCCAGTATCCGCTTTACCGCCTCACCCTCATCGGTGTGGGCCTTCTGGTCGCGCTCTTTCTGTGGTGGCTCACGGCGCGCACGCGCATCGGCATCCAGATCCGCGCGGGCGAGAATGACCGCGAGATGATCGCAGCCCTCGGCGTGGACATCTCGAAGCTCTATACGCTGGTCTTTGCCCTCGGCGCGGCGCTGGCGGGGCTTGCCGGGGCGCTGGTGGGCGCAATCCAGTCGGTGCAGGTCGGCATGGGCGAGCCGGTGCTGATCCTCGCGTTCGTGGTGATCGTGATCGGCGGGATCGGCTCGATCAAGGGGGCCTTTGTCGGCGCGCTGCTGGTGGGGCTCACAGATACGCTGGGCGGCATCTTCCTGCCCCAGGCGTTCAAGCTTTTCATGGCCCCCGACGTGGCCACGCAGACCGGCTCGGCGCTGGCCTCGATGGCCATCTACATCGTCATGAGCCTTGTCCTGATCTGGCGGCCCTCGGGCCTTTTCGGAGCGCGCGCATGATCCCCGAACGCCTTGTAACGCTTGCCGTTCTCGCGGGGCTGGCCGGTGTCGCGCTCTGGGCGCTGGCGGTGGATCAGCCCTTCACCATCACGCTGGCCACCCGCGCCGCGATCCTTGCGCTGGCGGCCGTGGGCCTCAACATCGCGCTTGGCATCGGCGGGCTGGTCAGCCTTGGCCATGCTGTCTTTTTCGGTCTCGGCGGCTATGCCATGGGCATCCTCGCCTATCACGCGCAGACCTATACCACGCTCGATCTGGGGCCCTTTTCCATCGCGGGCAGCAAGTCCATGCCGTTGATCTGGCTGGTGGCGGTGGTGGCCTCGGCACTGGCCGCACTGCTGATCGGGCTGCTGAGCCTGCGCACCTCGGGGGTCTATTTCATCATGATCACCCTCGCCTTCGGCCAGATGTTCTATTACTTCGCCATCTCCTGGAGCACCTATGGCGGCGAGGATGGCCTGTCGGTCTATGTGCGCAACGGCTTTCCGGGGCTCAATACGCTCGACCCGATCCAGTTCTTCGGCCTGTGCTTCGTGCTTCTGTGCGGCGCGCTGCTGGTCTTTGCCCGGCTGCGCGACGCGCCCTTCGGCCTTGCGCTCAATGCCGCGCGGCAGGTGCCCGCACGGGTCGAGACGGTGGGCCTCTCGCCCCTGCGGCTCAAGCTGGTGGCCTTCGTCATCTCGGGCGCGATCACCGGGCTTGCGGGCGCGCTTTTCGCCGATCTCAACCGGTTCGTCAGCCCGACCATGTTCAGCTGGCAACTCTCGGGCGAATTGATCGTGCTCATCGTCATCGGCGGCGTGGGGCGGCTGATGGGGCCGGTGATCGGGGCCTGCCTCTTCGTGCTGCTCGAACACTGGCTGGGCGCGCTGACCGCGTTCTGGCATATCTGGCTGGGGGTGATCCTGCTGGGCATCGTTCTCTTCGCGCGCGGCGGCATCGTGGGGATGCTCACCGGAAAGGCAGGGCCGCATGTCTGAGACCATCCTTGCCACCCACAACCTGATGAAAAGCTTCGGCGCGCTCCGGGCCACCGACGATGTGTCGATCGACCTGCGCGCGGGCGAAATCCATGCCCTCATCGGCCCCAACGGCGCGGGCAAATCGACGCTGATCGCGCAGATCTCGGGCGGGCTGCGGCCCGATGCGGGGCGCGTCATGCTGATGGGCCGCGACGTGACGCAGGACGGCACCGCGACCCGCGCCCGCGCGGGGCTTGGCCGCACCTTCCAGATCTCGGCGCTGGCGATGGAGGACAGCGTGCTTGAAAACGTCCTGCTGGGCGCGCTCGGGGCCGAGGGGCGGCCCTGGCGGTTCTGGTCGCGCGCCACGGGGGACGAGGATCTGCGCGCGCGCGCCATGGTCGCGCTGGAGCGTGTCGGGCTGGCCGGGGACCATGACAAGCGCACCTCGGAATTGAGCCACGGCCAGCGCCGCCAGCTTGAAGTCGCCGTGGCGCTGACGCTCCGCCCGCGCGCCTTTCTCATGGACGAGCCGATGGCGGGGCTTGGCGCGGGCGGCTCCAAACGCCTGACCGGGTTCCTCGACGGGCTGCGCGACGAGGCCCCGATCCTGCTGGTGGAGCATGACATGGACGCGGTTTTCGCGCTTGCCGACCGGATCAGCGTGCTGGCCTCGGGCCGTGTCATCGCCTCCGGCACGGTGGCCGAAATCCGCGCCGACCGCGCCGTGCGCACCGCCTATCTGGGAGAGGAGGCATGAGCTTGCTGAATCTCCACGGGCTGACGGCCAGCTACGGCACCTCTCAGGCGCTTTTCGGTGTCGATCTGGAGATTGCAGAGGGTGAGGTGGTTGCGCTCATGGGCCGTAACGGCATGGGCAAGACCACCACCGTCAAGGCGATCTGCCGCATGATCCAATCGGGCGGCCATCTCAGCCTTGCGGGCCAGGACCTGCACCCCTTGCCCAGCCACCGCGTCGCGCGGCTGGGTGTCGGGCTGGTCCCCGAGGGGCGGCGCTGTTTCGCCGATCTGACGGTGCATGAAAACCTGATCGCCGCCGCGCGCCCCGGCGACTGGACCGAGGTGCGCGTGACCGCGCTTTTCCCGCGTCTGGGCGAGCGGCTGACGCAGCGCGCCGCCTCGCTCTCGGGGGGCGAGCAGCAGATGCTGGCCATCGGGCGGGCGCTGATGACCAATCCGCGCCTTCTGATCCTCGACGAGGCGACCGAGGGCCTTGCCCCCATCGTGCGGCAGGAAATCTGGTCCGCGATCCGGGCGCTCAAACGTGACACACAGCTTTCCATCCTGCTCATCGACAAATCGGTGCGCGAGCTTGCGGGCGTGTCGGACCGCGCCGTGATTCTGGAGCGCGGGCGCACCGTCTGGGCGGGGGCCATGGATGATCTTACCCCTGACCTCAGCGAACGTTACGTGGGGGTGTGATGGGCTATCACGTCACGCAAAAGGTGCTGTTCCGCCACTGCGACCCGGCGGGGATCGTGTTCTTTCCGCGCTATTTCGAGATGGTGAACGACTGTCTCGAGGGCTTCTTCGCCGACGAGCTCGACTGGCCGTGGGAACGGCTGCACGGCCAGGGCGCGGTGCCCACGGTGCAGATCGACACGCGGTTTTCCGCGCCGTCGCGCCATGGTGAAACGCTGATCCTGCGTCTGGCCATCCGCGCCGTGGGGCGCACCTCCCTGACCTATCTCCTTACCGCCGCCTGCGACGGCGAACCCCGCTTCGAGACCCGCGCCACCCTCGTCCTGATCGGGCCGGGTGGCCGCCCCGTGCCATGGCCCGATGCGATCCGAGACAAACTGACCCAGAGAACGGAGCCAACCCCGTGACCCACAAGATCATTCAGCCCGACGGCTGGCTGCCCGCCAAGGGCTATGCCAACGGCGTGCTCACGCGCGACGGCGTGCTGCACATCGGCGGCCAGATCGGCTGGACCGGTGAGCAGCGTTTCGAGAGCCACGATTTCATAGGCCAGATGCGTCAGGCCCTGCACAACATCCGCGCCATTGTCGAGGCGGCGGGCGGCAGGGTCGAGGATGTCACCCGCCTGACTTGGTTCGTGACCGACAAGCGCGAGTATCTCGCGCGTCAGCCCGAGGTCGGTGCCGCCTACCGCGAGGTGTTCGGGCGGCATTTTCCGGCCATGTCCATGGTCGTGGTCGCGGGTCTGATCGAGGACGAGGCGCTGGTCGAGATCGAAGCCACCGCGCATCTGCAATGACCCGCGTCTTTGTCTGCGACTATATCCGCAGCCCCATCGGGCGCTATGGCGGCGCGCTGGCGGCGATGCGCGCCGACGATCTGGCCGCGCATCCCGTTCAGGCGCTGATGGCGCGGCAGCCCGATCTCGACTGGGCGGCAGTGGATCAGGTGGTGATGGGTGCCGCCAATCAGGCGGGCGAGGATAATCGCAACCTCGCGCGCATGGTGGTGCTGCTCGCGGGCCTGCCCGAGAGCGTGCCCGCCCACACGATCAACCGGCTCTGCGCCTCGGGAATGGATGCGGTCATCGCGGGCGCGCGCCAGATCCAGTGCGGCGAGGGTGATCTGGTCATCGCAGGCGGCTCCGAAAGCATGAGCCGCGCGCCCTTCGTGATGCCCAAACCCGCCACCGCCTATGACCGCCGCGCGGAAATCCACGACACCACGATCGGCTGGCGCTTCGTCAATCCGGTGATCGCGGCCCGCTTCGGCACCTGCTCCATGCCCGAGACCGCCGAAAACGTGGCCGAGGCCCATGGCGTCAGCCGCGAAGATCAGGACCGCTTTGCGCTGTCCAGCCAGACCCGCGCGGCCCGCGCCATCGACAGCGGCCGCATGGCCGAGGAGATCGCCCCCGTGACCCTGCCGCAGCGCCGGGGCGCGGCCGTCATTGTCGACCGCGATGAACACCCCCGCGCGACCACGCTTGAGAAACTCGCCGCCCTGCCCACGCCGTTCCGTGCGGGCGGCAGCGTGACGGCGGGCAATGCCTCGGGCGTCAATGACGGCGCGGCGGCGCTGCTTCTGGCGTCGGAACGCGCGGTGGCGCGCCACGGCCTTACGCCGCTCGCGGAATATGTCGGCGCGGCCTCGGCGGGTGTGGCACCGCGCGTCATGGGCATCGGCCCCGTTCCGGCGGTCACGCGACTTTGCGAGCGGCAAGGGGTGGCGGTGGCGGAGATCGAGTTGATCGAGCTGAACGAGGCCTTCGCCGCACAGGCCATCGCCACCTGTCGCGCGCTTTCCCTCGACCCGTTCGCGCCGCATATCAACCCGCGCGGCGGGGCCATCGCGCTCGGCCATCCCCTTGGCATGTCAGGCGCGCGCCTTGTCGGCACGGCGGCCCTGGCCATCTCGAAGGGCGAGGCCGCCATGGCCATCGCCACGCTCTGTGTCGGTGTCGGTCAGGGCGTCGCGGTGCTCTTGCGGCGCGCATGACGGCTTGCAGACGCCCATTGGCATGAAATGCCCCTCGCAACTGGCCCTAACCCCGCCCGACCGGGGCCGCTAACATCCGCGCCGATGATACCCCCATTCCCGAGGATACGCCCATGAAGATGACCACCGAGGAAGCCTTTGTCAAAACCCTGCAAAGGCATGGGATTCAACATGCTTTCGGGATCATCGGCTCGGCCTTCATGCCGATTTCCGATCTCTTCCCCAAGGCGGGGATCACCTTCTGGGACTGCGCGCATGAGGGCTCGGGCGGGATGATGGCCGATGGCTATACCCGCGCCTCGGGCCGCATGTCGATGATGATCGCGCAGAACGGACCCGGCATCACCAATTTCGTGACGCCGGTCAAGACCGCCTACTGGAACCACACGCCGCTGCTGCTGGTCACGCCGCAGGCCGCCAACAAGACCATCGGGCAGGGCGGGTTTCAGGAAATGGAACAGATGAACCTCTTTGCCGATTGCGTCGCCTATCAGGAAGAGGTGCGCGACCCCAGCCGCATCGCCGAGGTGCTCAACCGCGTGATCCTCAAGGCCAAACGTGCCTCTGCGCCCGCGCAGATCAACATTCCGCGCGATGTCTGGACGCAGGTGGTGGATATCGACCTGCCCGCCATGGTGGCCTTCGAGCGGCCCGCGGGCGGGGCTGCGGCGATTGCCGAGGCGGCGCGGCTGCTGTCGGAGGCCAAATTCCCGGTCATCCTCAACGGCGCGGGCGTGGTGCTCGCAGGCGGCATCGAGGCCTCGCGCGCGCTGGCCGAGCGGCTCGATGCGCCGGTCTGCGTGGGCTATCAGCACAATGACGCCTTCCCCGGCTCGCACCCGCTCTTTGCCGGGCCGCTGGGTTATAACGGCTCCAAGGCGGCGATGGAGCTCATCTCCAAGGCCGACGTGGTGCTCTGCCTCGGCACCCGCCTCAACCCGTTCTCGACCCTGCCGGGCTATGGCATCGACTACTGGCCGCGCGAAGCAAAAATCATCCAGGTCGATCTCAACCCCGACCGCATCGGCCTGACCAAGCCGGTCTCTGTGGGCATCGTGGGCGACGCGAAACAGGTGGCCGAGGCGATCCTCGACCACCTTTCCGAGAGCGCCGGCGACGCGGGCCGGGACGAGCGCCGCGCCGAGATTGCGCAACGCAAATCGGCCTGGGCGCAGCAGCTGTCCTCGATGGACCACGAAGAGGACGATCCCGGCACCACCTGGAACGAGCGCGCCCGCAAGGCCAAGCCCGACTGGATGAGCCCGCGCATGGCCTGGCGGGCGATTCAGGCCGCACTCCCGAAAGAGGCGATCATCTCCAGCGACATCGGCAATAACTGCGCCATCGGCAACGCCTACCCGTCGTTCGAGGCGGGGCGGAAATACCTCGCGCCGGGGCTTTTCGGCCCCTGCGGCTATGGTCTGCCGTCCATTGTCGGCGCGAAAATCGCCTGCCCCGATGTGCCGGTGGTGGGCTTCGCTGGCGACGGGGCCTTTGGCATCGCCGTCACCGAACTGACCGCCATCGGCCGCCCCGAATGGCCCGCGATCACGCAGGTCGTGTTCCGCAACTACCAATGGGGCGCGGAAAAGCGCAATTCGACGCTCTGGTATGACGACAATTTCATCGGCACCGAACTTGACGAACAGGTCAGCTATGCAGGCATCGCCCGCGCCTGCGGCCTGCAAGGCGTGGTTGCGCGCACCATGGAAGAGCTGACCGCCGCGCTGGCAACCGCCATCCGCGACCAGATGGAGCATGGCAAGACCACCCTCATCGAGGCGATGATCAATCAGGAACTGGGCGAACCGTTCCGCCGCGATGCGATGAAGAAACCGGTGGCCGTGGCCGGGATCGACCCCGCCGACATGCGTGCACAAAAAGTATGAATTCAGGGTTGCGCACCCCACTCCGATACCCCATGAAAACGCCCGTCGGGCCGTTACCCGGCGAGTGTCAAGTGGATCGATATTATGAAGAAAACGTCTTCGGCCGTTGTGCTGAGTGCAGTGATTGTCAGCGGCTGCGCGGGACGCGATGCAAACCCCGTTCAAACCATTCAAGAGGGAGATTCTGGTCTTTCCTGCAGCGAACTGCGTCAGGAAATCGAAATCAGCTCGCAAAACTTGTCGCGTCTGCTTGGCGACCAGAAAGAGATTCAGGGCAAGAATACCGCAGCCGTCGTGGTTGGCGCGGTGGTGTTTTTCCCCGCGCTGTTCTTCATGAATTTGAAAGGGGCGGCGAAAGAAGAGGCCAAGGCCTTGCAGGATCGGATCAACGGGCTGGCGACCCGCCACGATGCCAAGGGATGCAAGCCTCCGATCAAGATCATGACAGCCGAAGAGGCCAAGGCCGCCCAAACGGCGGCCAAGACAACCGAAGAATAGGCGGCCCCGGCAAGCCGCCCCTCAACACCCGTGGTTGACACCATGCAGGCACGGAAACAACCGCCGGTTCTGGTCATCAACGCCGGGTCCTCCTCGATCAAGCTGGCGGTGTTTGCGGGCGGCGCGGCGCGGCTTTCGGGGCTGGTCGAGGGGATCGGCGGCGCGGGGCGGCTGCGGCTGGGCGACGCGCGGCGCGAGGGAGATTTCCCCGACCACGCCGCCGCGCTCTCGGCGCTTCTCGACGCGCTGAGCGGGCAGGGCGCGCCGCTCGACACCTTTCGCGCGGCGGCGCATCGCGTGGTGCATGGCGGTAGCCTGACCGCGCCCGCGCGCCTCACGCCCGACACCCTTGCCACCATCCGCGCCGCCATCCCGCTCGCCCCGCTGCACAACCCCCACAACCTCGCCGCGATCGAAACGCTGGCGCGGCTGGCCCCCGACCTGCCGCAAACCGCGAGTTTCGACACCGCCTTTCACGCCACCAACCCCGATCTGGCCACCCGCTACGCCGTGCCCGCCCATATCGCCGCGCGCGGCATCCGGCGCTACGGCTTTCACGGCATCTCCTTCGCCGCGCTCACCGAGGCGCTGCCGCGCCTTTCGGGTGCGCCGTTGCCCGCCCGCCTTCTGGCGCTGCATCTGGGTAACGGCTGCTCGCTCTGCGCCATCCGCGACGGGAAGTCTGTCGCCACAACCATGGGTTATTCGCCGCTCAGCGGGCTGACCATGGGCACCCGCGCCGGTGAGATCGACGGCAACGCGGTGCTGCGTCTCGCCGAGGAGGACGGCATCGACGCCACCCGCCACCTGCTCAACCACGAGAGCGGGTTGCGCGGCCTCTCGGGCGGGCCGTCAGACATGCGCGCGCTTCTGGCCGATCCGTCCCCGGGCAGCGCCTTTGCGGTCGATCATTTCTGCTACTGGGCCACGCGCCAAGCCGGATCGCTGATCGCCGCCATGGGCGGCGTCGATGCGCTCGCCTTCACCGGGGGCATCGGCGAGAACGCAGCCCCGGTGCGCGCGCGGATCGTCGAGGGGCTGGACTGGCTTGGCGCGCGGCTCGACGCGGTGGCCAACGAGGCAGGCGCGCCCCGCCTTCACGCGGCAGGCTCCCTGCCCATCTGGATCGTCCCGGCCGCCGAAGAGGCGCGCATCGCGGCAGATGCGCTTGCCCTGCTCGGTGCCTGATGGGGGAACGTCCATCCTGTGATTTTCGGATTGCCAAAACATATGTTCGGAAAACAGGAATTTAGCGGAATACGGGTCGCAAGCCCCGCGATCCTGTCCTAATCTCCCGCCCAAGGAGGCGCGCGCGCATGACACACCAACCCCGGCTCGATACCTCGCCCCATGTCTCGGACGAGGTGCGCCGCACGACATGCTACATGTGCGCCTGCCGCTGCGGCATCAACGTGCACATGAAGGGCGGAAAGGTCGCCTATATCGAGGGCAACCGCGACCACCCGGTGAACCGCGGCGTGCTCTGCGCCAAGGGCTCGGCGGGGATCATGCAGCACAACGCGCCCTCCCGCCTGCGCGCGCCGCTGAAGCGTGTGGGCCCGCGCGGTTCGGGCGAGTTCGAGGAAATCTCCTGGGACGAGGCGCTGCAGATCGCCTGCGACTGGCTGGAACCCATTCGCCGCGACGACCCGTCGAAACTCGCCTTCTTCACCGGGCGCGACCAGAGCCAAAGCTTCACCAGCTACTGGGCGCAGAATTTCGGCACGCCCAACTATGCCGCCCATGGCGGGTTCTGCTCGGTCAACATGGCGGCGGCGGGCATCTACACGATGGGCGGCGCGTTCTGGGAGTTCGGGCAGCCCGATTGGGACCACACCAAGCTATTCATCCTTTTTGGGGTGGCCGAGGATCACGATTCAAACCCGATCAAGATGGGGATCGGACGCATCAAGGCGCGTGGCGCGCGTGTGATCGGCGTCAACCCCATTCGCACGGGCTATAACGCCGTGGCCGATGACTGGGTGGGGATCACGCCGGGCACCGACGGGCTCTTCATCCTGTCGCTGGTGCACGTGCTCATGCGCGCGGGCAAGATCGACCTCGATTACCTCGCCCGCTACACCAACGCGCCGGTGTTCATCAACGGCGATCCCGCCTCGCCCGAATACGGGCTGTTTATGCGCGACGCCGATGGTAAGCCGCTGGTCATCGACCGCACCACCGGCCAACTCACCGCTTTTGACACCCCCGGCGTGCGCCCCGACCTCAGCGCCACCCATGAAGCGAATGGCATCACCCACCGCCCGGTCATGCACCTGATGGCCGAACGCTATCTCGATCCGCAATACGCCCCCGAGGCGGTGGCCGCGCGTTGCGGCATCAGCCCCGACAAGATCCGCCGCATCGCCGCCGAGATCGCCCGCGTGGCCTTTGACGAGGAAATCACCCTCGATCACGCATGGACCGATTTTCGCGGCGAGACGCATCAGACGATGGTGGGTCGCCCGGTGAGTTTTCACGCCATGCGCGGCATCTCGGCCCATTCCAACGGCTTTCAGACCGCCCGCGCGCTGCATGTGCTGCAAATCCTGCTGGGCACGGTCGAGGTGCCCGGCGGTTTCCGGTTCAAGCCGCCCTATCCCAGACCGGTCAGCGCCCACCCCACGCCGCATTGCAAAACCACGCCCGGCCAGCCGCTCGATGGCCCGCATCTGGGCTATCCGCGCGGCCCCGAAGATCTCGCCCTCAAGGAAGACGGCAGCGCCGCGCGCATCGACAAGGCGTTCACCTGGGAAAACCCGATGTCGGCGCATGGGCTGATGCATATGGTCATCTCCAATGCCCATGCGGGCGATCCCTACAGGATCGACACGCTCTTCATGTATATGGCCAACATGGCGTGGAATTCCTCGATGAACACGGCCCGAGTGATGGAGATGCTCACCGACCGGGATGCAAACGGCGATTATGTCATTCCCCATATCATCTACTCGGACGCCTACAGTTCCGAAATGGTCGCCTATGCCGACCTGATCCTGCCCGATACCACCTATCTGGAGCGGCACGACTGCATTTCCCTGCTCGACCGCCCGATTTGCGAGGCGGACGCGGCGGCGGATGCGATCCGCTGGCCGGTGGTCACGCCCGACCGCGACGTGCGCGGCTTCCAGACGGTGCTTGTGCAGCTTGCCAACAAGCTGAAACTGCCCGGTTTCACCACCGAGGACGGCACCGCGCGCTACACCGATTACGCCGATTACATGGTCAACCACGAACGCAAGCCGGGCATCGGCCCGCTCATTGGCTTTCGCGGCGACGGGTCTGATACGGGGCGCGGCGCGCCCAACCCCGCGCAGATCGACCGTTATATCGAGAACGGCGGCTTTTTCGTCAGCCACATTCCCGAGGCGGCGCAGTATTACAAACCCTGGAACAGGGCCTATCAGGACTGGGCCGTGGGCATCGGCATTTTCGACAAACCCCAGCCCTACATCTTCGACCTCTACGCCGAGCCGATGCGCAGGTTCCAACTGGCCGCCGAGGGGCATGGCGAGCGTCAGCCCCCGGATCACCTGCGCGACCGCATCAAATCCACGATGGACCCGCTGCCGATCTGGTATCCGCCCTTCGAGGATACGGCCATCGATACCGACGAATTCCCCATCCACGCGCTCACGCAACGCCCGATGGCGATGTATCATTCCTGGGGCACGCAAAACGCCTGGCTGCGGCAGATCCACGGGCACAACCCGCTCTACCTGCCGACAAAGCTGTGGCAGAAGCACGGCTTTGCGACGGGCGATTGGGCGCGCGTCACCTCGCCCCATGGCGAGATCACCGTGCCCGTGGCCCATATGGCGGCGCTGAATGAGAACACCGTCTGGACATGGAACGCCATCGGCAAGCGCAAGGGGGCCTGGGCACTCTCCGAGGACGCGCCGGAGGCGACACGCGGCTTCCTGCTCAACCACCTCATCCACGAGCTTTTGCCGCCCAGGGGCGACGGCCTCAGATGGTCCAACTCCGATCCGATCACCGGGCAGGCGGCATGGTTCGACCTGCGGGTAAAGATCGAGAAAGCCACCGCCCCGTCAGAGGCGCAACCCGGCTTCGCGCCGATCAAATCGCCGGTCGGGCAAGGCCCCGATCACCTCGCATGGACGGTGGGAAAATGACCCGGTTTCTTCTGGCCCGAAATATCCCGGGGTCTGGGGCAGCGCCCCAGTCCACCCCCAACCACCAGAGCGAGGGCTGACCATGACCACGCTTCCCGAAGCCACCACCCGCAAACTCGGCCTCGTGATCGACCTTGACACCTGCGTCGGCTGTCATGCCTGTGTTATCGCCTGCAAAGGCTGGAACACCGAGAATTACGGCGCGCCCCTCAGCGATCAGGACCCCTACGGTGCCGCCCCCTCCGGCACTTTCCTCAACCGCATCCACAGCTACGAGGTGCAGCCCGCGACCGGCACCGCGCAACTCGTGCATTTCCCCAAATCCTGCCTGCATTGCGAGGATGCGCCTTGCGTCACCGTCTGCCCCACGGGCGCGAGCTACAAGCGCGTGGAGGACGGGATCGTTCTGGTCAACGAGAGCGATTGCATCGGCTGCGGCCTCTGTGCCTGGGCCTGCCCCTACGGCGCACGCGAGATGGATCAGGCCGAGGGCGTGATGAAGAAATGCACGCTCTGCGTGGACCGCATCTATAACGAGAACCTGCCGGAGGTGGACCGGGTGCCCGCCTGCGTGCGCACCTGCCCTGCGGGTGCGCGCCATTTCGGCGATCTGGGCGACCCCGAGAGCGATGTCTCGAAGCTTGTGGCGACACGCGGCGGCATGGACCTCATGCCCGAACAGGGCACGAAGCCCGTGAACAAATACCTGCCGCCGCGCCCGCGCGACCGGCTGGACGAGGTGGACGTGCTCGCCCCCTTGCTGGCCCCCGTGGCGGCAGAGCCCACGGGCTTTCTCGGCTGGCTCGACCGCGCGCTGGAAAGGCTCTGACATGCACCCGGCCCCGTCCGTCATCGCCTTTACCACTCTCTCCGGCGCGGGCTTCGGCCTGCTCTTCTGGCTGGGGCTTGGCCTGCCTGCCGTCACCGGCTGGGTGGCCTTCGTCTTTTTCGCCATCGCCTTCGCGCTCGCGGCGGGCGGTCTCATGGCCTCGACCTTCCATCTCGGCCACCCCGAGCGCGCGTGGAAGGCGTTCAGCCAGTGGCGGTCAAGCTGGCTCAGCCGCGAAGGCGTCTGCGCGGTGGCGGCCCTTCTGAGCATGGGGGCCTATGGCGCGGGGCTGGTGTTTTTCGGCACGCGGCTGGCACCGCTTGGGTGGCTTGGGGCGGCCCTCAGCCTCGGCACCGTCTTCACCACCTCGATGATCTATGCGCAGTTGCGCACGGTGCCGCGCTGGCAAAGCCCGCTCACCCCGGCCCTCTTCATCACCATCGCGCTCGGCGGCGGGGCGCTGCTGGCGGGACAGGTCACGGCAGCGATGGCGCTATTGGCGCTCGCGGGGCTGGTGCAACTCATCTGGTGGCGGCGGGGCGACCGGGCCCTGGCCGAGAGCGCGACCGACATCGCCAGCGCCACGGGGCTGGGGCGCATCGGCACCGTGCGCAGCTTTGCCCCGCCGCACACCGGCACGAACTACCTTCTGCGCGAGATGGTCCACGAGGTCGGGCGCAGACATGCGCGCCGTCTGCGTGTGATCGCGCTGGCGCTTGGGTATGCGGTGCCGGTGGTGTTGCTCGCCCTGCCCTTCGGCCATGCGCTTGCTGCCCTTGCGGTGGTCAGTCATCTTGCGGGCATCGCCGCCTCGCGCTGGCTGTTCTTCGCCGAGGCCGAGCATGTGGTCGGCCTCTACTACGGCAAGCGGTAGCGCCCGGATCCTTGCCCCGGTCCTGCATCACACAAGGCCGGGGCAAGTCGATCAGGCATCGGCCCCCGTCAGCTTGGGGTCCTTCGGATCAAGGCGGGCCGCGGCCGCGTCGCCCACATTGTCGATGCCACGCTCTTCCAGCAGCGTGGTCAGCCAGTTGGGATCCATCTCGGGCACCGAACTCAGCAGAAGGTCGGTATAGGGATGGTGCGGCGGCGTGAACATGTCGTCCTTGGGCCCCTGCTCCACCACCTTGCCATGCTGCATCACCACCACCTCGTCGGCGATGGAACGCACGGTCGCAAGATCGTGCGTGATGAACATGTAAGCGAGGTTCAGATCCCGTTGCAGCCGGTCGAGCAGGCGCAAAATGCCCTCGGCCACAAGCTGATCGAGCGCCGATGTCACCTCGTCGCAGACGATGAAGCTGGGCTCGGCGGCGAGCGCTCGGGCGATGCCGATGCGCTGCTTCTGCCCGCCCGAAAGCTCGGTCGGGTAGCGGTTGTAATATTGCGACGGCTCCAGCTCGATCATGTCAAGAAGGGCATCCACCCGGTTCTTGAGCGCGACCCCCTTCAGCCCGCCATAGAACTGCGCCGGCCGCCCGATCAGTTCCGAGATCCTGAGCTTCGGATTGAGCGCGGTATCGGCCATCTGATAGATCATCTGGCACTGGCGCAACTGGTCCTTGGTGCGGTTGCGATAATCCGGCGGGAACGGCGTGCCCTTGAACAGCACCTCGCCCTTCATCGGTGGCAACAGCCCGGTGATCACGCGCGCGGTGGTGGATTTGCCCGAGCCGGATTCGCCCACCACGGCCACGGTCATGCCCTCGTAGATATCGAAACTCACATCATCGAGGATCTTTTCGCCCTTGGTATAGGCCGCATCGACATGGCGCACGGAAATGAGCGGCACGCCGTCCTTGGGGCGATGTTTCTGCGGGCTTTCAAAGCTGCGGACCGCCCAGAGGGATTTGGTATATTCCTCCTGCGGGTTGTCGAGCATCTCCTTGGTCGGGGCCTCCTCGACCTCCTCGCCCTTGAGCAGCACCTTGATCGTGTCGGCCATCTGCGCCACCACCGCCAGATCGTGGGTGATGTAGATCGCCGCTGTGTTGAACTCGTCGACGATATCGCGGATCGCGGCCAGAACCTCGATCTGCGTGGTCACGTCAAGCGCGGTCGTCGGCTCGTCGAAGATGATGAGATCGGGGCGGCACGACATCGCCATCGCGGTCATCGCGCGCTGCAACTGCCCGCCCGAGACCTGATGCGGATAGCGAAAGCCGATTTCCTGCGGATTGGGCAGGCGCAGCTTTTCATAAAGCTCCATCGCGTCTTCCTGCGCCTCCAGCCGTTTCTTGAGCCGGTATTGCAGCGGCGCCTCGGTGTGCTGGTCGATGATCTTGTGCGCCGGGTTGAACGAGGCTGCCGCCGATTGCGCGACATAGGCGATGCGCGAGCCGCGCAGCATCCGCCGGTCGGCCTCGGTGGCGGTGGTCAACTCCATCCCGTCGAACTCGATCGACCCGTTCGAGATGCGCGTACCGTCACGGGCATAGCCCATGCAGGCCGCCCCGATGGTGGACTTGCCCGCCCCCGACTCGCCGATGAGGCCCATCACCTCGCCCCGGTGGAGCGTCAGATCCACCCCCTTGATGATCGGCACCCAGGTCTCGTCCGAATAGCCCTCGATCTTCAGGTCACGGATTTTGAGAAGAACGTCTTTTTTCTTGATCATGGGTTCACACCTTCAGGCCGGAGGAGCGGTAGAGCATCCAGTCCACCACGAAGTTGACCGCCACCGTCAAAAGCGCGATGGCCGCGGCCGGGATGAGCGGGGTCAGTTCGCCGAACGAAATCAGCGTCGCATTCTCGCGCACCATCGAGCCCCAATCCGCCGTTGGCGGCTGAATCCCGAGGCCGAGGAACGAAAGCCCCGCGATGAGCAGGAACACGAAGCAGAATTCGAGGCCGAATTCCGCCACCAGCGGCGCGGCCGAGTTGGGCAGGATCTCGCGGCGGATCAGATACCAGCGCCGCTCGCCCCGCAGCTTGGCCGCCTCGATATAATCCATCACCACCACGTTGCCCGCGACCGCCCGCGTCAGTCGGAACACGCGCGGGCTGTAGATCACCGCCACGACCAGCACGAGGATGATCTCGGAGGGGTTGAAGATGACCAACATCCCCCCGGCAAAGGCCACCGCCACCCCGACCATGATCGCAAGCCCGATGACCCAGGACAGGATATTGCCCTCCGCCACCGCCGTGACGAACAAGAGCCCCACCAGCACCGCGAACCCGGTCAGGAGCCAGAAGCTCGTGGTGTCGTTGGCCAATTCGCCGCCAAAGATCGACAGCATCAAGAGCGCGAAGATCAAGGACGGGATCGACATGATCACGTCGGACATGCGCCCGAGGAACTGATCGAAATAGCCCCCCGTGGTCGCCGCCAGAAGCCCCGCCATCGCCCCCAGCGTGAAGGCCAGAACCGTCCCCGCCAGCGCCAGCGCCACCGTGTTGCGCGCGCCATAGATGATCCGGCTGAACATGTCGCGGCCAAGCTGATCGGCCCCGAGCAGCATGTTCTCATCCGCCGGCGCGAAGGCCGAGGAAATCACCTGCGCCTCGCCGAAGGGCGCGATCCAGGGGGCGAAGATGCCTGCGATGGCATAGGTGAAGATCACGAACATGCCAAAGGCGGCCGTCAGCGGCGCGGTGCGCAACTCCTTGGCCATGTTGTGCGAGGCGATGGCAATCAGGAACTCGCGGAAGGCGTAGGACACCATCGCCGCCAGCGCCAGCAAGCCCGCCGCAATGGCCACGCCGCGCAGCGCGCCCACCCCGCCCACGATCCCCAGCACGAAGGAGACCAGCGTGAGCGAGAAGATCAGCAAAAACGCCGACCGCTTGTTGAAATAGGCCGCAAGGCAGGACGCGCCGAGAAGCAGAGTATAGTAGATGATGACGAAAACGCTCATGTCTCTGCCCCCTTATTTCGGATGCCGCAGACGCGGATTGGTGAGGATTGCCCCAACATCCGCCGCGAGGTTGAGCAGGATGAACGTCGCCGCAAAGATCAGGCAGCAGGCCTGAACCACCGGGAAATCGCGCTTGCTGACCGCGTCCACCAGCGCCTGACCGATGCCCGGATAGACGAACACCACCTCCACCAGCACCACGCCGGTGATGAGATACGCGAGGTTGAGCGCCACCACGTTGATGATCGGCGCCCAGGCATTGGGCAGCGCGTGTTTCACGATCACCTTCCAGGGCGGTGTGCCCTTGAGGCGCGCCATCTCGATATAGGGGCTTGCCAGAAGGTTGATGATCGCCGCCCGCGTCATGCGCATCATATGCGCCGTCACCACCAGCACCAGCGTCAGCGCGGGCAGGAAGGTGCGGTAAAGCAGATCCCAGAAATCCATCCCCTCCCGCAGGCTTGCGATGGCCGGGAACATGCCCGTCTTGACCGCGAGATAGAGGATGAGGATGTAACCGAGGAAAAACTCGGGGGAGGAGATCGAGGTCAGCGTCGCCACGTTCGCCACCCGGTCGAAGATCGAGTTGCGCGCCAGCGCCACCAGCACCCCGAGGATGATCGAGATCGGCACCGCGATGGCCGCCGCGTAGGTGGCGAGGAACAGCGTGTTGGCGAACCGCTCGCCGATGGTCTCCGAGACGCTCGCGCCGGTGACGATGGAATTGCCGAAATCGAGCATCACCGCGCCCGAAAGCCAGTCCAGATACCGCACGATGGCCGGCTGATCGAGCCCCATCTCCTTGCGCAGCGCGGCCAGGTTTTCGGGTGTCGCCCCCTGCCCCAGCACGGCCTGCGCGATATCGCCGGGCAAAAGCTCGACCATGAAGAAGATGATCACGGAAATGATCAGCAAAATGACCAGTCCCAGACCAAGCCGCTTGGCGACCAGCCCAAGGATATCCCCCATCTTTCCCTCCTGTTGTTATTCTTTTTCTTGGCCCGCGACGTCGCGCAGACTCATGCGACCAGCGTAGCGGCTTTTTTCGTGGGCGGTGCCGTTTTTTTCCCGGCTTCCCGCCAAAATGGGCGTCCGGCCCCCGCTTCAGGGGGCCGAACCCGTCTCAATGGGCCGCGATCAGGCCGAGAACCACCAGCGGCTCGCAGCGCGTGCGCCGTCGCACTCCCAGCTTGCCGCGATGTTCTCGGCACGCTCGACGCCCTTGCCGCGCGCATAGACCCAGTTGTTGAAGAAGGGCAGCAACGTGCCCCCATCATCGCGCATGAGCAGGCACATCTCGCGATACATCTCGCCGCGCAGGGTGTCGTCAAGCTCTGCCTTGGCCTTGAGCAGCAGCTCGTTGAACCGCTCGTTCTGCCAGCGGCTTTCGTTCCAGGCGGCATCGTCCTTGTAGGCCAGCGTGAACATCACGTCCGGCGTCGGGCGCGCGCCCCAGGATACGGCCGAGAACGGCTTTTTCAGCCACACATCGGAGTAGTAGCCATCATTCGGCTCGCGCACGACGTTGATGTTGATGCCCGCCGCCTTGGCCTGTTCGGCATAGAGCACGCACATGTCCACCGCGCCGGTATAGACGGTCTCGGCCACCGACATGTTGACCGAAAGCCCGTCGTGACCAGCCTCTTTCAGCAGCGATTTCGCCTGGTCCGGGTCATACGCGCGCTGCGGGATGTCGTCGGGCCAGTAGGGCTGGACCGGCGAGAGGTGGAAATCGTTGCCCTTGGTGGCCGCGCCGAACGCGATCTTCTCGATGATCTCGTCGCGGTCCATCGCCAGCTTGAGCGCGGTGCGCACGCGCACATCGCTGAAGGGTGCCGTGTCGCAGAACATCGGCATGGTGATCGCCCCGCCTGAGGGGACGTTTTCCACGTTGATGTCGGGGTTGCGCTGCAACAGCGCCATGGTCTTGAGCTCGATGAGCGAGACCGCGTCCACATCGCCCGTCACAAGAGCGGTCTGGCGCGCGTTGGGGTCGTTGAGCACGATCATGTTGACCCTGTCGAAATAAGCCCCCTCGCCGTGCCAGCCATCGTGGCGCGAGAGTTCCCACTGAATACCGAAATTGCCGGTCTCGATCTTGTAGGGTCCGGTGCCGTCACCCGACTGCCAGTTGATCGACCCGTCGTCATTGGCCGGACAAATGGCAAAGTGATAGTCGGTCATCAGCCAGGGCAGGTCGGCATTGCCGCGCGACAGCGTGAAGACAACCTTGTAATCGCCATCGGCGCGAATGTCGGTCACATCGCTCAGAAGCGCCTTGGCCGCCGAGGTGCTGTCATCGCCGCGGTGATGATTGAAGCTCGCCACCACGTCGGCAGACGTGCATTTCCGGCCACTGTGGAAAGTGGCGTTCTCATTGAGCGAGAAGGTCCATTCCGCGGCGTCGGGGCTTGCCTCCCAGCCGGTGGCGAGATCCGGGCCGAGCGCGTTTTCCGGCGTGATCATCGTCAGGTAGCTGCGATAGGTATGGGCCAGATAGATCATCTGCCGGGTCACATAGGTGCCCGGGTCATGTGTGTCCGAGGTGTTGCCGTCATGCACGCCCCAGCGGAATGTGCCGCCGCGCTGCGGTGCCGCGGCGGCGGATTTGGTCCAAAGCCCGGTCGCGGCAGAGGTGGTCACCCCCGCCACGGCGGCATAGTGCATGAACGAGCGGCGCGAGATGCTGCCCGAACGGGCCGCCATCGCCAGCTTGTCCATCAACATCTGGTCGGTTTTCCTGGTCATGTGTTTTCCCTGTTTTTTGGTTGATCTGTCGTTGCAAGACGCGCAGGCGCGGCCTTGGACTTCAGCTTCCTAGCCAGGGGGTCTGTCTGGATGCTCAAAAACGACATGACTGTATCAAAACACGAAATATCCCGCGTTGCCACCCTTGATGCCAAGGTTTTTGTCTTAAAGGGGCATGTCAGAAAACGACATCGCCCGACAAATCCGACGAAAAGATCACCCCTTCCGCGCGCGCAGCCTGGCGAAATAATCGAGTCGTTTCTTCAATTCGCGCTCGAAACCGCGCTCGGGCGGGGTGTAGAGGACAGGCCGCTTCATCCCTTCGGGAAAGTAATTCTGCCCCGAGAACCCGTCTTCCTCGTCGTGGTCATAGGCATAGCCCGCGCCATAGCCCTGCTCTTTCATCAACCGGGTGGGCGCGTTCAGGATATGCTTGGGCGGCGGTTCGCTGCCCGTCCGCTTCGCCTCGCGCAGCGCCGCCTTGAACGCCGCATAGCCCGCGTTCGACTTGGGCGCGAGCGCGAGGTAGATCACCGCCTGACCAAGCGCCAGTTCGCCCTCGGGACTGCCCAGCCGCTCATAGACCTCCCAGGCGTGCAGGCACACCGTCTGCGCGTGGCTGTCGGCGAGGCCGATATCCTCGATCGCCATGCGCGTGATCCTGCGGGCCAGATAACGCGGGTCCTCGCCCCCCGCCAGCATCCGCGCCAGCCAGTAAAGCGCGGCATCCGGGTCCGAGCCGCGCACCGATTTGTGCAGCGCCGAAATCAGGTTGTAATGCGCATCGCCCGACTTGTCATACTGCGCCGCCCGCTTCATCAGCCGCGCGGCCAACGCGGCACTGTTCAGCCGCTCCTCGACGCGCCACGCCGCCACCTGCTCGATCAGGTTCAGAAGCGCGCGCCCGTCGCCATCGGCCATCTCCAGAAGCGTCTCGCGCGCGGGGCCATCCAGCGGCAGCGCGCGGCCCAGCTCCTTTTCGGCCCGCTGCGCCAGCCGCTCCAGTTCCGCCAGCGACAGCCGCTCCAGCACCAGCACCTGCGCCCGGCTGAGCAGCGCCGCGTTCAACTCGAATGACGGGTTTTCCGTCGTCGCCCCCACCAGAAGGATCGTGCCATCCTCCATATGCGGCAGGAACCCGTCCTGCTGCGCCTTGTTGAAGCGGTGGATCTCATCGACGAAAAGCAGCGTGCCCTGACCGTTGCCGCGCCGGTGCCGCGCCTCCTCGAACACGCGCCGCAATTCCGGCACGCCGGTGAAAATCGCGCTGATCTGCACGAAATGCAGGTCGGTCTCATCGGCCAACAGCCGCGCGATGGTGGTCTTGCCCACCCCCGGCGGCCCCCAGAGGATGAGCGAGCCGAGACTGCCCGAGGCCAGCATCACGCCAAGCGGGGCCTCCGGTCCCAGCACCTGATCCTGCCCGATCACCTCTGTGAGCGTGCGCGGGCGCAACCGGTCCGCAAGCGGGCGCGGCGGGGCGGCGCGGGGCGCGGGGGTGTCGCCGTCGAAAAGGTCCGCCACCGCCTAGCGCCTCAGCCGCAGCACACGCCGCTGCCCGCCCCGCTCGACCTCCAACGCAAGGGTTCGACCCGCCGCCTCCAGCGCCCGCGCCGCCTCGGCGCTGTCGCGCGTCCCGGCCCCATTCACGCCGCGCAGGATGTCGCCCGCCCGCAGTCCCGCGCGCGCGCCGTAGGGTCCCGGCGCCTCGACCAGCACCCCCTCCGCCGAGAGCGGCAGGCGAAAGGCGTCAATCACCGCCGGGTTGATGGTGACAAGCGTGACCTCCGGCAATGCCGCGCGCGGCCCCGTGACGATACGGTTGCGCGGCGGATCATCCGGCGCGGCGATCAGACCCACGGTGATCTCTTCCTCCTCGCCCTCGCGCAGCCGGGTGATCCTGGCCTCTGCCCCGATCCCGGCCAGCGACAGGCGGTAAACCATCTCGGCAGGGCTGTTGACGGGCGCGCCATCCACCGCCGCCACCACATCGCCGGGGCGCAACACCCCGGCAAAGCCGCTCTGCGGATGAACCTGCGAGATCACGATGCCATCGGGCCGCGCAAGCCCCAGCCCCTCGGCCACATCGGGCGTCACCGGCTGACCGCCCAGGCCCGCCCAGGGCCGCGCAAACTCCGCCTTGCCCGCCCGCGCCTGCGCCACGAACTGCGCCACAAGGCCCGAGGGAATGGCAAAGCCGATCCCGTTCGAGCCGCCCGAACGTGACAGGATCGCCGTGTTGATGCCGATGAGCCGTCCATTGATATCGACCAGCGCGCCGCCGGAATTGCCCGGATTGATCGGCGCATCGGTCTGGATGAAATAGCCGCGCGCATTGCCCATGGCCGTGCCTGAGCGCGCCAGCCCCGACACGATCCCGCTACTCACGGTCTGGCCCACGCCGAACGGGTTGCCGATGGCCAGCACCAACTCGCCCACTTCGACCGTATCGCTGTCGCGCAACTCGAGCGCGGGCAACACCGGCGCACCCTCGACCTGAAGCACCGCCAGATCCGCCTCCTCATCGCCCAGAAGCACCCTTGCCGCATATTCGCGCCGGTCATTGAGCACCACGCGGATTTCCGTGGCCTCGCCCACAACGTGATAGTTCGAGACAACGATGCCGTCCGACGACAGGATCACGCCCGAGCCAAGCGAGTTCTGCACCCGTGGGCGCGTCGCGCCAAAATCCTGAAAGAACCGCTCGAAGAACGGATCGCCCCGGAACGGGCTGGCGCGCGCGGCGACCACGCGGCTGGCGTAGATATTGACCACTGCCGGGGCGGCCTCGCGCACCACCGGGGCAAAGCTGAGCGACATTTCTGCGCGGCTCTGGGGCACTTGCGCCAGGGCCGGGGCGAAAAGCGCGGTCCAGAGCACCGCGCAAAGCGTGAGGATCCGTGTCATGCCCGCAGGATATGCGCGCGCCCCCCCGCATTTGCAAGCGCGCGCTGCGGCAATCGGCCTCTGGACATGATCGGGCGGCGCGCCACTTCCACGACTGAAAGGAAGCTCAACCATGACCACCGCCCCCCATACCCGCGCGCTCTTCAACGGCGATTGCCCGGTCTGCAAATCCGAGATGGCCGTCTATGAGGGCTATGCCGCGCGCGCGGCCCTGCCAATTGCGTTTGACGATCTCAACCGCACCGATCTTGACCGTTGGGGCGTGACCGAAGACGAGGCCGCGCGCCTGTTGCATGTGCTGCACGAGGGGCGGCTCCATGTGGGTTTCGATGCCTTTCTGGTGCTCTGGGACCAGATGCCGCGCTATCGCTGGCTGGCGCGGATCGGGCGGGTGCCGGGGGTCCACACCCTATGCCGCTGGGGCTATACCCATATCGTCGCGCGGGTCATCTATGCGCGCCACAAGCGGCGGCAGGCCCGCGCGAGAGGTTGCGACGCCTGATCCGGCGACCGGGCGGTTGGCGACTGGGCGGTTGCCGACTGGGCGGTTGCCGACCGTCCCGGCTTTGCCTACCAAGGCAGGGATCACCGACCGGAGACCACGTCATGACCTTTGCCGCCTCCCCCGCCGACCTGCCCGGCCGCGACGCGATCCTCACGCGCACGGGGCTGAATTTCATCGAAGACATGATCGCGGGCCGCCTGCCACAGCCGCCCATCGGGCGCACGCTCGGCTTTGCGCCAACCGAGGCCGCGCGCGGGCGGGTGGCGTTCGAGGGGGCCGCCACCTTCGACGCGATGAACCCGATGGGGGGCGTGCATGGCGGCTGGTATGGGGCCATTCTCGACAGTTGCATGGGCTGCGCGGTGATGACCGAACTGGAACGCGGAGAGCTTTATACCACGCTGGAATTCAAGGTGAACATCGCCCGCGCCCTGCCGCTTGATCTGCCCGTGCGCGCCACCGGCCTCATCCAGCACAAGGGCCGCTCTACCGCCGTCGCCATGGGGGAATTGCGCGGGATCGAGGACGGCCGGCTCTACGCCACCGGCTCCACCACCTGCCTTGTCATGCGTCCCGGGTAACGCCCGGCGCCGGGACATCCGCCGTCTCGCTGAGCCGCCCGGTGAGGCGCGGACCGCGCCAGCCGCGCCGCAAGGGGCCGGTCACACTCTCGTGGAGGCGCTCGGACATGTCGCGCCCCACCACGCGCGGGCCGCGCAGCAGCAGGATCTTGCTCCACCCCGCCCAAGTCCCGGTCGAGGGCGCCGTCACGTCCGTCGGGAACCGCGCGCGCCAGCCCTCGGGCAGCGGCAGGGCACAGCCCTCCATCCGCTCCAGCATCCACACCAGCGGGATATTCGCCAGCGGACGCGCGGCATGAAAACCGCATAACTGCCCGCCCACATCCGAATGACAGCCACGAAACCAGACCTGCTCCACATGCCCGTCGAAACCGGGCGGGCACTCCCACAGCACCGGCGTATAGGCGCGCCGCGTCTCATCGAGCGCCAGCGCGTGAAATCCGTGGCGCGTGGTATGACCAAGGTGATGATTGTGAAACCCGTGACGGTCCGCGCGGAACCGCCACAGGATCGGCACGCGCAGGCCGAGCGCCTTGACCGTATCCCAGACGCCGATCATTTCGACATGGGTATCGGCATGGCAATTGGCCTGCGCAAAGGCGCGCGCCGCCGCCCCATCGGGATGGCATTGATAGTGACGGTAGGCCGCCTGCACGTTCCGCTCCGTCGCCACCTCCGATCGCAACAGGCCGATCCGGTCGATCACCCCCGCCAGCGAGCGCACCGCATAGGCCCCGCGCGAATAGCCCAGCAGGAAAATCCGGTCGCCGGGGCGATACCGGCTCGACAGATAGCCATAGGCGCGGCGGATCTGCCGGTTGATGCCGCGCCCCAGCACGATATCGCCGGTCGCACGCCAGTCGCGCCATTGAATCCCCGCCTCGTAGAACAGCGACAGGTCCGGCCCCGCCACCTCGCGCAGCAATTTGAAGGTGAGGCCCGCATTCGTCTCATAGCCCTTGGCCAGCGTCGACATGGTGCCGTCGAGGATGAGCACATGATTGACCGGCCCGCGCCGATGGGCAAAGGCCGTATGCTCTCCGGTCGGGCCGGGGCGCAGCCAGTCATAGATCGCCTTTGTCCAGTCACGCCAGGGCATGGCTCACCTGCTTTTGGTCAGGCGCGCGTGTCGCGCTCTCTTTTCAATGTATGCAGGATTACGCCGAAAAAGCGACATGTCGCGGATATTTGTAGTCGCGCGAGGGCGTCATGCAGGGCATTTGACCGCGAACGGAGGCCCTCGCGGCCCGACGCGCGCCCCTTGCCCCCGCCGAAGCCCGATGCGGGCGTCGATGCGGGCGTCAGGGCCTCATCTCAGCCGGAGATTGGCGAATCCCATGCCCGACAGCCGCGCCGCGCCGCGTTGCGCCTCTGCCTGTGACGCAAAGGGACCGGCGAGCACCAGCGTGAGGTCGCGCCCGTTCCGTGTCAACGTCCCCTGGCGTGCCGGCAGGCCCGCCCCGGCGATCCGTCCGGCGGCCGCGCGCGCCTGTGCCGGGTCGGCATAGAGCCCGGCCTGCACATAGCGCGGCCGCGCGGCGTCCGGCGCGGAGCGGGTCGAGACCGTGGCGCTCGGTGCCGCCGGGGCCTGTGCCACTGCCTGCGGGGCCGGGGATTGCGCCGCGCGCGCAACTGCGGTGGCGCGCGGCGCGCCCGTCCCGCTTCTGCGCACGGTCACCGGATCGGGCACATAGACCCCGCGCGTGGCAACGCGCACACCGGCGGCGCGCTGCTCCTCGAAACTGGTGAACGGGGGCTGGAGGCCGGGGAAATTGTGGATCACATCCGCCCCGGTGCGCCGGTCGATCAGACGCTGCGGCACCGTGTTTGTCCACATCACCTGCATCTGCTCCCTGCCCTCGAACGTCTGGTGGGCGCGCTGCGGGTTGAGGCGGTCATCGTCCCAGACGGGTTTCATCCCCGGTGGCACCGCGATCCCGGCAAGGCTCGTGACCTGCTCCTGATAGACTTGGCGCGGCGCGATGCGGGTTTGCGGCGGCACGGTGGCGGGCGTGGCGCGGGTGCCGGGGCGGGGTGCGGCAGAAACCACGGTCCCACGCGTTCCGCTGCCGCGTGCATAGGTGACATAAGGTGCCGCCTGCGGGCCGCAACGCACGGGCGAGCCGTTGTGCTGCACCATATAGGCCGCAGAAACACCGGAGGCCCCGGCGCAGGCTGTCCGGCCCGGATCGGGCGGGGTCAGGACGCGCGCGGTGCCGGTCGGGCGCGGGGGCACGGTCGTGGTCTCGACCCGGACCACCTGCGGTGCCGGCGCGGCGGCGCGCACGGGCGCAGGCGCAGGCGCAGCGACACGGACAGTCTGTTGCGGGGCCGCCTGCTGGCGCGGTGCCGGAGCAGTGGCCACCGCGCGCGGTGGCTGCTGCTGCGCGCTCGGGGCCGGGGCCGCTGCGGTGCGGGTTTGCGGTGCGGGTGCGGCGGTGCGGGCCTGTGCGCGGGCCTGTGGTTGCGGTGCCCGCTGAGCGCGGGGGGCCGGGGCGGTGGCCGTCCGGGTCTGCGGCGCGGCCTGCGGTTGCGGGGCGGGCGCGGCACGGGCAAGGGACGGCTCGAATCCGCACATCTGCTGGCGCGCGCCGGTCAGGCGCGGGACCCAATTGGTGTTCGCCCCGACACCGGCGCGGATGAAGACACAGCCCTTGCTGTCAACATACTGATTTCCGGCGAAACTCGATGGCGGAAACTCTGCCGGCGTGGACAGGTTGCGCAGCGATTGTGCGGATGCGGCAGATGCACCGGAAATGGCCGCGACAGCGGCAAGGATCGCAAGTCTGGAAACCGTCATGTCGTCCCCCCGAACAAAACATGGCAAGATTGCCTTATTTTGCGCAGTGAGTAAACAGTGAATAGCTTATTTGGTGCCGAACATGCGGTCGCCCGCATCCCCTAGTCCCGGCAGGATATAGCCCTTGTCATTGAGCCGCTCGTCGAGGGCGGCGGTGACGACCGGCACATCGGGATGCACCTCGCGCATCCGCGCCACACCTTCGGGCGCGGCCAGAAGGCACAGAAAGCGCAGATCGCGCGCGCCCGCCTCCTTGAGCATGGAAATCGCCGCAACCGATGAATTGCCCGTGGCGAGCATCGGATCGACCACGATGGTCAGGCGCTGATCCAGCAGGTCGGGCACCTTGAAATAGTATTTCACCGGCTGCAACGTCTCCTCGTCGCGGTATAGCCCGACAAAGCCCACACGCGCCGACGGGATCAGCTCCAGCATCCCGTCCAGAAGTCCGTTGCCCGCGCGCAGGATGGAAATGAGCGCGAGCTTTCGCCCGGCGAGCACCGGCGCGTCCATCTCGGTCAGCGGGGTCTCGATCGGGCGCGTGGACATCGGCAGGCTGCGAGTGACCTCATAGGCCAAAAGCTGGCTTATCTCGCGCAGCAACTGGCGGAACACGGCGGTCGAGGTCTCCTTTTGCCGCATAAGCGTCAGCTTGTGCTGCACGAGCGGGTGCTCGACGATGGTCAGATGCTGGGTCATGGCGGGCCTCTTGCGGTCGGGTTGGCGTGTCATTCCAGAAAATGCCGCTTGAGGCAACGCCGGGATTGCGGGACAGCGCGGCAGGGTGCAAGCTGCGCTTGTATTGCGGCGCGGGGCTGCTTATGACGACGCCGGGAGATGGTTTAACGCTAAACCAGTTATCGGCAGGGAGGATGGACATGACGGACAGCCACGGGGATTCGCTGCGGCAGGCGGCGCTCGATTACCACGAGTTTCCGAAGCCCGGCAAACTGGAAATCCGCGCCACCAAGCCGATGGCGAACGGGCGCGACCTTGCGCGCGCCTACAGCCCCGGCGTCGCCGAGGCCTGTCTCGAAATCAAGGCCGATCCGCAAAGCGCGCGCCGTTTTACCGCGCGCGGCAATCTGGTTGCGGTGGTGACCAACGGCACCGCCGTTCTGGGTCTTGGAAACATTGGCGCGCTGGCCTCCAAGCCGGTGATGGAGGGCAAGGCCGTGCTCTTCAAGAAATTCGCCCATATCGACTGTTTCGACATCGAGGTGAACGAACCCGACCCCGAAAAGCTCGCCGAGATCGTCTGCGCGCTGGAGCCGACCTTTGGCGCGATCAACCTCGAAGACATCAAGGCACCCGATTGTTTCATCGTTGAACGGATTTGCCGTGCGCGCATGAACATCCCCGTATTCCACGACGATCAGCACGGCACAGCCATTGTTGTCGGGGCGGCGGCGGTCAATGCGCTGCATGTGGCGGGCAAGCGGTTCGAGGATATCAAGGTGGTCTCGACCGGCGGCGGTGCTGCGGGCATCGCCTGCCTCAACATGCTGCTGAAGCTGGGCGTGAAGCGCGGGAATGTATGGCTGTGCGACATTCACGGGCTGGTTCACGAGGGCCGCGAGGTGGATATGAACCCCGAGAAGGCGGCATTTGCACAGGTGAGCGACCTGCGCACGCTTGGCGAGGTGATCGGCGGCGCGGATCTCTTCCTCGGCCTTTCGGGACCGGATATCCTGAAGCCCGAGATGGTGACGCAGATGGCCGCGCGGCCCATCGTCTTTGCGCTCGCCAATCCCAATCCCGAAATCATGCCAGATCTGGCCCGTGCCGCTGTGCCCGACGCGATCATCGCCACGGGCCGCTCGGATTTTCCCAATCAGGTCAACAACGTGCTGTGCTTCCCGTTCATCTTCCGGGGGGCGCTCGACGTGGGCGCGACCGAGATCAACGACGCCATGCAGGTGGCCTGCGTGCAAGGTATCGCAGAGCTGGCCCGCGCCACGACAAGCGCCGAGGCGGCGGCGGCCTATCGCGGCGAAGAGATGACATTCGGTGCCGATTACCTGATCCCGAAGCCGTTTGATCCGCGCCTTGCCGGCGTCGTCTCGACCGCCGTGGCGCGCGCGGCCATGGAGACGGGCGTGGCCACGCGCCCCATCGAGGACCTTGCCCAATACAAGGCCGATCTTGACGCGAGCCAGTTCAAATCCGCGCTGCTCATGCGCCCGGTCTTCGAGGCCGCGCGCAGCGCCTCGCGCCGCATCGTCTTTGCCGAAGGGGAGGACGAGCGCGTGTTGCGCGCCGCGCAGGCGATCCTTGAGGAGACCACGGAACAGCCGATCCTGATCGGACGCCCCGAGGTCATCGCGCGGCGATGCGAACGCGCGGGCCTCACCATCCACCCCGAGCGCGACCTGACCATCGTCAACCCCGAAAACGATCCGCGCTACCGCGACTATTGGGAAACCTACCATTCGATCATGGCGCGGCGCGGCGTGACGCCCGATATCGCACGGGCCGTCATGCGTACCAACACCACCGCCATCGGCGCCGTGATGGTGCAGCGCGGAGAGGCCGACTGCCTCATTTGCGGCACCTTCGGGGAATTCCGCTGGCATCTCAATTATGTCACGCAGCTTCTTCAGGACGAGACGCACCACCCGCATGGCGCGCTCAGCATGATGATCCTCGAGGACGGGCCGCTGTTCATCGCCGACACCCATGTCTATTCGCGCCCCACGCCCGAAAACCTGGCCGAAATCGCCATTGGCGCCGCGCGCCATGTGCGCCGCTTCGGCCTGACCCCCAAGGTGGCGTTCTGCTCGCAATCGCAATTCGGCAACCAGGCCGAGGGGTCCGGGCAGCGGCTGCGCGCCGCGATTGCCCTTCTCGACCGCGCGCCGCGCGATTTCGCCTATGAAGGCGAAATGAACATCGACGCCGCGCTCGATCCGGAATTGCGCGAGCGGCTGCTGCCCGGCAACCGGCTGGAGGGCGCGGCCAACGTGCTTGTCTTCGGCCATGCCGACGCGGCCTCGGGCGTGCGCAACATCCTCAAGATGAAGGCCGGCGGGCTTGAGGTGGGGCCGATCCTGATGGGCATGGGCAACCGCGCGCATGTCGTGACACCGGGGATCACGGCGCGCGGCCTTCTCAACATGGCGGCCATCGCAGGTACGCCGGTGGCGCATTACGGGTAGAATCGCCGCTTCGCAGGCGATCCAGCATGAATTTGCAAAATCCGGTTCAGAACCGGCCCTGAAGGCATATGCAGGGGGTATTTGCATAAGTTTGCAACCACATCTCTCCGATTTCTGCAAATTTTTCGCGGCCTTCTGCCACGCCCGTGCCCATGAGGCTTGCCGCAAGGGCAGTGGCCTCGTAACAGGATTGCAATGGATCGGAGGAGGATACCATGGGATACAAGGATATCTATGCGCGGTCGCTGGCGGACCCCGAAGGCTTCTGGATGGAAGAGGCCGACAAGATCGACTGGGTGCAAAAGCCCTCGAAGGCGCTTTTTGACGACAATGCCCCGCTCTATGAATGGTTCTCCGACGGGCTGGTGAATACCTGCTGGAACGCGGTGGATCGCCATGTCGAGGCCGGGCGCGGCGCGCAGGCGGCCATCATCCATGACAGCCCCGTGACCGGCACCAAGCACAAGATCAGCTATGCGCAACTGCGCAGTCGCGTGGCCCGTCTGGCGGGGGCGCTGCGTGCGAAGGGCGTGGAGAAGGGCGACCGCGTCATCATCTACATGCCGATGGTGCCCGAGGCACTGGAGGCGATGCTGGCCTGCGCGCGCATCGGCGCGGTGCACTCAGTCGTGTTCGGCGGCTTTGCCGCGCATGAGCTGGCGGTCCGGATCGACGATTGCGCCCCCAAATGCATCATCGCCGCTTCCTGCGGGATCGAGCCGGGGCGCGTGGTGCATTACAAGCCGCTCTTGGACGGCGCCATCGAGCAGGCCGCGCACAAGCCCGAATTCTGCGTGATCTTCCAGCGCGAGGAAGAGGTGGCCAAGCTCATCGAGGGCCGCGATTTCGACTGGCACGCCTTCCAATACGGGGTGGAGCCCGCCGAATGCCTGCCTGTGGAGGGCAATCACCCGGCCTATATCCTCTATACCTCCGGCACCACCGGCGCGCCCAAGGGCGTGGTGCGCCCCACGGGGGGGCATCTGGTGGCGCTCAACTGGACGATGAAGAACATCTACAATGTCGATCCGGGCGAGGTGTTCTGGGCGGCGTCCGATGTGGGCTGGGTCGTGGGCCACAGCTATATCTGCTACGGGCCGCTCATCCACGGCAACACCACCATCGTGTTCGAGGGCAAGCCGGTGGGCACCCCCGATGCGGGCACGTTCTGGCGCGTGATCTCCGAGCACAAGGTGCGCAGCTTTTTCACCGCCCCCACGGCCCTGCGCGCGATCAAGCGCGACGATCCCGAGGCAAAGGAACTGGCGAAATACGACATCTCGCACCTGCGCGCGCTCTATCTCGCGGGCGAGCGGGCAGACCCGGATACGATCAACTGGGCCGCCGACAAGATGGGCGTGCCGGTCTATGACCATTGGTGGCAGACCGAGACCGGCTGGACCATCGCGGGCAATCCCGTGGGGCTTGAGGCGCTGCCGGTCAAGGTCGGCTCTCCGACCGTGGCGATGCCCGGCTATGATGTGCGCATCCTCGACGAGGGCGGGCACGAGGTGCCCCCCGGCACGCTGGGCGCGATTGCGGTCAAGCTGCCCTTGCCACCGGGCACGCTGCCGACGCTGTGGAATGCCGATGCGCGCTATCGCAAATCCTATCTCAACACCTTCCCCGGCTATTACGAGACAGGCGATGCGGGCATGAAGGACGAGGATGGCTATCTCTGGATCATGGCGCGCACCGATGACGTGATCAACGTGGCCGGTCACCGCCTGAGCACCGGCGCGATGGAGGAGGTTCTGGCCAGCCACCCGGACGTGGCCGAATGTGCCGTGATCGGCGCGGCGGATGAATTGAAGGGCCAGACGCCGGTGGGATTTGTCTGCCTGACCAAGGGCGTCAACCGCCCCCATGCCGAAATCACCGCCGAATGCGTCAAACTGATCCGCGATCAGATCGGCCCGGTGGCGGCGTTCAAGCTGGCGGTGGTGGTGGACCGGCTGCCCAAGACCCGCTCGGGCAAGATCCTGCGCGCGATCATGGTCAAGATCGCCGACGCGCAGGACTACAAGATGCCCGCCACGATCGACGACCCGGCAATCCTTGACGAGATCAAGGACGCGCTTCGGGGAATCGGGCTGGCAAAAGGCTGAAGCGGGGGCCGGAAACGGCCCTCGGCATCACGTCACCGCAGATGCGCGATGGATCGCGCCCCACCTCCGGGTGGCGCGGATCCGCGTCCATCCGACGATACAACTGGTCCGAAATTTCGCGACCACCTCTCCAAATCCATGCCCGCGATTTTGACGTGCCCATTGTAGGAAAAGGTGGCTTCGTAACAGTAACCGGGGACTGCGGGCGACCCCCCGCCCGCAGGGAAACCCGGTGGATCAGGCCGTCACCGGATAGGCGACCGGCGGGACCGTCTTGATCAGGTCGAGCGCATCGTGGCGAACGTGGTTCTGGCGCATCTCCTCGCGCAGCATCTCCTCCGAGATGACGCCTTTTTCCACTGCCTCGCGCACGAGACCGAAAAAGAACGCCTCCTGCTTGGGGTCGGGGTGACGCTTGTAATGCCCCGCCATACCGTAATCGCCGAAGAGCGCACGGCGCGCACGGCGGAACCAGTGGCGCGGCGGGAAGATGCGGAACGAATCGGCGGCGCGGTAATCGACCGGCAGGCCGGTCTTCCACGGCTGCGTCTTGCGTTGGGTGTTGTGGATGGCCTTGGTGTTCTCGTCGAGATGGTCGAAATCGTTCCACTCGTTCTCGAAGAGGGCAACCGTGTCGATATCCTCGTATTTCAGCGAGATCCACGGCATGTAATCGCGCGAGCCGTCGAACATGGCGGCGAACTGCTCGTCGAATTTCCAGTGGGTGAGCTTGGCGTTGTCGAGCAGCATCACCGAGGTGGCGAGCGCCCCGCGCTTGCCCTTGGACCCCGATTTCGGACGGCACATCACGGCGGCCCCCTGCATGTCGCGCGAGAAGAGATCCCAGATATCGGCGATCACGAACACGTCGGGGTCGATCACGATGGCGCGGCCCTTGAACCCCATGAGCTGCGGCGGGGCAAAGCGCGTCGGCGTAAAGGATTGCAGATCGTTGCGGACCCATTCGCGCCATTCCCCGTCGCGCAGGAATTTCTTGCCCTCATGCGCCTTGAACACGGGGAAATCATCGTAATGCATGATGCGGATATCGAACTTGTCGTTGTGTTTCGAATTCCGCCGGATCGCGTATTCGGCGATGAGCGCGCCGATATACTGCTTGTGGTTGGCCTGAATGAAAACGCAGTAATCCTTGGCGTTCTCTTTGGCGGTGTCTTGGGGGGTGGTCTGTGTCATCGTCTTTTCCAATCCTCGATCCCGTCACCCGCTTTCCGGTGGCTCCCGCCCGTGCGCGGTGGCGGACCTGTCAAGCGAAGTCATCGGACTGTCCACGCGTCGCGGTGGCTATATCCGGGGGGGGCCGTCAAGGTCAACCGCGCGCATCACCGCAGCGGGCGGCGGGCGGGCAGGATCGTCCCGGTTTCGCTCACGCCGCCGAAACACTGTGACGGCCCGGGCGGCGGTTGAGCGGGCGGGCGCGGGCCGCCGGGGTGGACTTCCCGCCCCGGATGCGGCAAAGGGCTGGCCTTGACCGCGCCCCGGTGCATCCCTGCCCCATCTTTGGACCGATCCCATGAGCCTTATTCCCTCCCTGCGCAATCTCGGCCGCGACAATATCCGCAAGGCCGCCATCATCGGCAGCACCGCCGTGTTGCCTGCCCGCCTGCGCATCTCTGCCCGCAAGGCGCGGCTCGGCGCGCTCGAGGTGGATATCGCGCGGCGCTCCTCGCTCATCATCATCGCCCATCCCAAGAGCGGCAACACCTGGCTCAAGGTCATGCTGACGCGGCTTTACGCCCAGCGCCACGGCATCCCGGAAAGCGATTTCGCCCGTTATCCCGCGCTGGCCGATGCCAACCCCGCGATCCCCGGCTTTGCCGCCACGAATGGCTGGTATAGTTATGAACGCGCGGTCGGCGACCTCTTGCAACCGGGCCGTCAGGACCGGGATCTGGCCGCGAAACCGGTGGTTCTGCTGGCGCGCAATCCGCTCGACATCGCCGTGTCATGGTTCTTTCAGTTCACCAAGCGGCAGTCCGATCACAAGCAGGAACTGATCAATGCGGGCCTCTCGAACCCCGTGGACCGGCGCAATATCGGCATGTGGGAGTTTGTCCGCGAAAGCGAGATCGGCCTGCCTTCGCTCATCGCGTTTCTGAATTACTGGGATGCGGCGCTTGGCGCGCTGCCGCACACGCTGCTCACCTCCTACGAGGAGTTGCGCGCCGATCCGGCCGGCGTGTTGCGCAAGATCACGACGCTGATGGGCGACAGCTTTGACGAGGCCGAGATCGCCGACGCGGTCGAATTCGCCTCCTTCGACAACCTGCGCAAGATGGAGAGCGAGGGGTTTTTCCGTTCCGGTGGCCTGACCCTGCGCAACGCCAATGATCCCGAAAGCTTCAAGGTGCGCCGCGCCAAGGTGGGCGGCTACCGCGATTACTTCGACGAGGCTCAGGTGGCGGAGCTTGAGGCGCTGGTCGAGCGTGATCTTGCGCCGCGCCTGAAAACCCTCTTCGGGATCGGCGCGGCCGCGACGCAGGCGCTGTGAGGCGCCCATGAGCGCGGGGGCAACGGGGCCGCGCATCTGGCGGGTGCTTGGCGACAAGCGCGGCGATAACGGTCAGGTGGAGATGATCGCCAACGCGCTTTTGCGCGAACGCGGCTGGACCTCGGACTTGCGCCATCTCGAAATGCAGCCCCAATGGGTGCTGGGCAAGCCGCCCGTCGCCGCGTCGCTCTCGCATCTCGACATGGCCCGCTCGGACGCGCTCGCGCCGCCCTGGCCCGACCTCATCCTGACCAGCGGCCGCCGCCCCGCCAACGCGGCCCTCTGGATCAAGGCGCAATCGGGCGGGCGCGCGCGCATCGTTCTGGTGGGCAAGCCCTCAGGGATGATGGACCATTTCGACCTCATCATCACCAGCGCCGAGACCCTGGTCGCGCCCTTTCCCAATGTCGTCAACATCGGCCTGCCACTGATGCGCATCGACCCCGCGCGGCTCGACACGGGGCGCGCGGAGTGGCAGGCGCGGCTTGGCCCCCTGCCCCGCCCGCTCGTGGCCTTCCTCATCGGCGGCCCGACCAATCCCTTTGTCTATGATGCCGGCGTCGCCGAGCGGCTGCGCGCGCGCATTGCGGCGGTGCTGGCCGAGGGCGGCACGCCCTATATCGTCGGCTCGCGCCGCACGCCCGAAGGGCTGATCACGGCGCTTTCCGAGGGGATGGCGGGCGCGCGCAGCTTTGATTGGCACGCGCCCGAGGGCGAGAACCCCTATGCCGGGTTGCTGGCACTTGGCGAGCGGTTCGTGGTCACCGGCGACAGCATCTCGATGCAAGTGGAGGTGGCGCGCATTGGCAAACCGCTGGAAATCCTGCCCCTGCCCACGGGTGGGCTTGGCTGGCTCGATCACGTGCGCAGGCAGGCGGCCAGCCGGCTCTTCCAGCCGCCGCAGCACGGCAGCGCCCTTGAGGCTGCGCGCATAGCACTTGCCCGGGCCCTTTTCCGGTTGCGGCTCATGCCGCAGACCCGGCATTTCCCGCGCTTTCACCAGACCCTGATCGACCGGGGCCTTGCCACCTGGATCGGTGACGACGGCACGGCCACACGCGCCGACACCGCCACCGCCACCGAGACCGATGCCGATATGGCCTGCATGCTGGCGCGCATCGACGCCCTTTTGCCGCGAGAGGCCCGATGATCCGCGTTTGCGTCCTGTCCAACGCCGTGAGCGGCAACAACCGCAAGGGGCTTGAGGCTGTCACCGACCGCCTTGCCGCCTACCGCGCGGTGACCCACCATGTCACCCGTTCGCCCGAGGAGGCGCGCGCGCTGATGCCCGCCCTGCGAACCGAGGCCCCCGAGGTGGTGGTGATCAACGGTGGCGACGGCACGATTGCCGCCACGCTCGGCCTGATGCTGGAGCAGTGGCGCGCCGAGGACCTGCCGCTCATCATGCTGCTGCCGGGAGGCACCGCCAACATGACGGCGGGCGATATCGGTCTGGCCTCCGGCCCGCGCCGCGCGCTCGACCGGCTTTGCGATTGGCTCGACGCGGGCGCGCCACTGGTCGGCGCGGACATCCGCAGCCGCCATATCATGCGGGTCGAGGGGGGCACCGATGGCACGGTGCGCTACGGCATGTTCCTGGGCACCGGCGCGATCATGCAGGCCACGCGCTTTGCCCATGACAATGTCCATTCGCGGGGTCTGGGCGGGGAATTGAGCCTCGGGCTTATCCTCATCCGCGCGCTCTGGGGGCTGATCCGGCAGGATCCGCGGTTCTACCAGCCCACCCATGTGGGTCTTGGCATATCTGGCGCGGGCGGCCCCGTCACACGTGACGCGGCCCCCATGCTGATCCTCGTGGCCAGCACGCTCGACCGGCTCTTTCTGGGGATGCGCCCGTTCTGGGCGCGGGAAAGCGGGCGCATCGGCCTGACGGCCATTCAGGGCGGCGCGGGACAGTTCGGGCGCACGATCCTGTCGGTGTTGCGCGGGCGGCCCAATCGCCACGCCACGCCCGAGAATGGCTATGAAAGCTTTCGGGGCGACCGCATCGAGATGTATCTCGACGGCGAGTTGAACCTTGATGGAGAGCTTTTCGTGACCAGCGCCAGCGAAAATCCGCTTATCGTGAGCGCGCAAGGTCCGATCCAGTTCCTGCGCCCGCCACGATGAGGCCCGCATGACCTATCCCGCCGCCCCCGGCCCCACGCTCGACGACACGCCCGCGCTCGGCGTGCTTCATGCCGCTCTGGTCGCGCGGTTCGGCGCGGGGCTTCAGGCGGTGATCCTTTACGGGTCGTGCCTGCGCGGCGGCGATCTGCTCGACGGGCTGGTGGATCTTTATGTGCTGGTCGATCCCACGCCGCGCGCCGAGCCGCGCGCGGCGCTGCGGCTGGCGGGCCGGATGCTGCCGCCCAATGTCTATTACCTCGAGGCGCCGCTGGGGCAGGCCACCGTGCGCTGCAAATATGCCGTGCTCAGCCTGCGCCAATTCGAGCGCGGCACCGGACCGGGCCGGTTCGAATCCTATCTCTGGGGGCGCTTCGCACAGCCGGTCCGGGTGATCTGGGCCGACAGCCCCGCGACCAGGGCGCGCCTCCACGCGGCCTTTCTCACCGCTGGCGAGACGCTTTTGCGCCGTGCCCTGCCCGCCCTGCCGCCCGAGGGTTCCGTCGAGGCGCTCTGGCAGGGCGCGCTCGCGCTCAGCTATGCCACCGAGTTGCGCGCCGAGCGCAAGACCCGCGCCGCCGAACTGGCGGGCCACGGGCGCGATTTCTACGCCGCGATGACGCGCGCGCTCTTGCCGCGCCTGGGCGATCGGATCACGCTCCACGCGCGCGACGGCGCGCTTCTATACACCGCGCAACTCCCGGCCCGCGCGCGCCGGTTCGCGCCGCTCCTCTGGGGGCTGCGGCGCGTGCAGGGCAAGGTGCTCTCGATGGCGCGGCTCATCAAGGGGCTTTTTACCTTCGAGGGGGGCCTGGATTATCTCGCTTGGAAGCTCACGCGCCATTCCGGGCAGCAGGTCGTGATCCCCGACAAGGTGCGCCGCCGCCCGCTCCTGCATATCTGGGGCCTCTTCTGGCAGCTTTACCGGCGCGGCGTGTTTCATTGATCGTGAACGCAGCGGTCATGGAACCCCGCGCCGCCTTCATGTAAGATCGACAATGACAGAAAACAGACAAGGGACGGACCTCGCCCATGAAATACGGTGTCTTCATCCAGACCAACCACAAACAGATCGTCGGCGCGATCGTGGCCGAGCATGCCCTGCGGCGCTATTCGTCGCATAACGACAAGTTCGACATTCATATCGTCGACAGCCGCGACTACCCGTTCTTCGCCGAGCACGAGGGCCGCGAATACCTGCGCGACGGGGTCAAGCGCGTGTGGCTCAATGACGACCTGCAATCCTTTACGCCCACCCGGATGATGCCGCCCGAGTTGATGGGCTACGAGGGGCGCGCGGTGGTGATCGACCCCGATGTGTTCGCCTGCGCCGACATCTGGGATCTGCTCAGCCGCGATATGCACGGCAAGGCGATCATGGCGCGGATGCGCTCGGGCCCCAAGGGCCTCATTGATGGCAATGTCGCCTCTTCGGTCATGCTGCTCGACTGCTCGAAACTGACCCACTGGAAGGTCGAGGAACAATTTCGCGCGATGTTCGCGGGCACGCTCGATTATCAGGACTGGATCGGCCTGCGCAAGGAACCGCGCGAGACGATCGAGTTCATCGAGAAAGAGTGGAACGATTTCGACAAGTTCACGGTCGAGACCAAGATGCTGCACACCACCCGCCGCAAGACCCAGCCGTGGAAAACCGGCCTCAAGGTCGATTGGCGGCCCGCCGAGCGGTTCCGCGCCTTCCCGCCCGCCGGATGGGTGCTGCGCCTGCGCCGCCAGCTCTTTGGCGAATACGGTCTGATGGGCAATTACAAGGCGCACCCCGACAAGAACCAGGAACGGTTCTTCATGGGCCTGCTCAAGGAATGCGTGACCGAGGGCAAGATCTCGGAGGAGTTTCTGCGCAGCGAGATGGCGCAGAACCACGTCCGCCACGACGCCTTCGAGATGCTCGAGCGGACGCCAGACCTGCCCCCTGCCCCGGCGCATCCGCTGAGCGCGGGCAATCTGGCGATGGCGGCCTAAGCGGCGTCAAAAAGAGCATGGATGCGCGCCGCCGCGCGGCGCGCACCACTCAGCGGATCAACCTCTGCCGCTGAAAACCACCCCTCCCCCGCCGCGATCAGGCCGGGGGCCTCCTCCAGCCAGCGCGCCTGGCCTTGGGCCACAAGCGCCGCCTGTATCCGCCCGACATCGCGGCGCATCCTCATCGGTGCCAACCGCATCGCAAGCCGGTGGCTGAGCGGTTTCACACCGTAATGATGCGCGCGCCGCCACCACGGCCCCGGCTCAGCGGGATCGAACACATAGAGCGGGCGGGCCATGGCGGCGGCCTCGGCCAGCATCGACATGCTCTCGCCGGTGACGACAAAGCGCTCCGCCAGCCCCAGAAACCCGCGATAGGGGTTCTCGGGCCAGGCTTCTTTCGCGTCGAACCAATAACAGGCCGCGGGCACATCGAGCGCCGCCTGAAAGGCCGCGCGCGCGGGCGCGGGCGTGCGCGCGCTGTCGCTCACCAGAACGCTGCCGCCCGTCGCCGCCACCAGACGGCCCACCCCCTCCGCCAGCCGCCGCCCCGTCTCGGGGGTGAACACGAACGCCCCGCTGTCGCCGCCGATCAGCACCGTCACCCAGGGGCGCGGCAGATGCGCCAGACGCGGGGCGAGGCGCGCCGCATCCCCGGCCACGCTATCGCGGTTGAGACCGTGCAAGGGCAACGGATTGACCAGCACATTGCCCCCCTCGGGCAGGAAATATTGCGGCGTCGTGACGATGAGGTCGTATGTTTCGGGTGGTGCCCAGGGCCGACCCACATGCACCAACCTGACCCGCCCCCCGGCCTGCGCCCTGATCCAGCGCGCCACCGGCTCGTTGCGCCGTCCCGCGCTGATCACCAGATCGGGCCAGGGCGTTGCCAACGCCGACGAGGCCGCCCGGTCGATGCCCAGAAGCGTCTCGCCCAACACAAGATGCGGCAGCAATTCCCAGGCCCGCGCGCGGATATGCTTGGCCTCGACCGGCCAGCCGAGCATCGCCGCCAACGTCTCCACCTGCGTGTTGTCGCCCGCCTTGCGGCCCAGCAATGTCCAGACTTTCGCTTGCATCATCCCGCCGCTTGCGTTCAAAGGGGCGCGGTCCGGCCCCAGCCTCCTATGCACCGGATCGCCCCGCGACTTAAAGCCCCGACCGCCCGAAAGACGCCTCACGATGTTCAACACCACACCCCGGGAAATCCGCGCCACGGCCAGCCGCCACCTGATCCTCGGCGCGCTCTTCTTCCTGCCCAAGCCCCGCAAGCTTGCGCTTGAGCGGCGCCTGCGGGGCCGCGAAGAATACCGCAAATTGCAGGAAACCGACTGGGTGCTGATGTCCTGGGGCAAGAGCGGGCGCACCTGGTTTCGCGTCATGCTCTCGCGCTTTTACCAGCTTCATTTCGCCCTGCCGACCGAGAACATGCTGGAGTTTGACAATTTCCACCGCCTGAACCCGGCCGCGCCCAAGGTGCTGTTCAGCCATAACAACTACATGCGCGACTATCTGCGCGAATGGGAGAGCCTTGCGCATTTCAAGGGCAAGAAGGTGGTTCTGCTGGTGCGCGATCCGCGCGACGTGGCGGTGTCGCAGTATTTCCAGTGGAAATACCGGATGCTGCCCGGCAAGAAAGAGCTGAATTTCTATCCCCCCCACGGGGCCGAGGTGGAGATTTTCGACTTTGTGGCGAACCCCGACTGCGGCATCCCGCGCATTGTCGATTATTTCAATGGCTGGGCGCGGGCCATGCCGATGATGGGCGACGACCTTCTGATGATCCGCTACGAGGACATGCGCGCCGACCCCGCAACCGCGCTGCAAGCCGCCGTGACCCATACCGGCACGCCGGGTGATCCTGCGCATATCGAGGCCGCGCGCGACTATGCCGCCTATGAGAACATGAAAAAGCGCGAGGCGAAAAACGAGGGGATGCGCGCCAGCGGCCAGCGCGTCAAACCCGGCGACGAGAGCAATCCCGACAGCTTCAAGGTGCGGCGCGGCAAGGTCGGCGGCTACCGCGACTACTTCACACCCGAAGAGCTGGCGCAGGTCGATGCGATGGTCGAGGGGCGGCTTGATCCAGTCTTCGGCTATGACGGCGCTGGCGGCTAGAGCATGTTGCTCAAAAGTGGGAACCGGTTTTGAGCTTCTCGAACACTCGAAATCAATAAGTTAGAGCGTATCGTGTGAATTCGAATGAACGCGACACACTCTAGACCGGCTTGGCCTCGGGCTGCGGGACCAGCACGCCAAGGGGCCGCTTGACCTTTTCGCGCAGACCCGGTCCGCTCGGGGCCTGCACGCGCTTGGTCGCCTCCACCATCAGCACCCCGCCCGCGGCCACCATGGAAAACCGCATGCCCATCCGCTCCCACATGCCCGCCGTGCGCCGCCAGAACGGGCGGTCCGAGGGCGGTTGATAAAGCGCGGTGGCGTGCCGCTCAGGCAGGAAGTTATGCGATTTCAACTGGTTTTCCAGTTGCGTCTGGCTGTAGGGCCGCCCGAATCCGAACGGCGTGCGGTCCGTGCGCGACCAGATCCCGGCCCGGTTCGGCACCACGAAAAGCGCCGAGCCGCCGGGGCCAAGCACGCGCCAGCATTCCTCCAGCAGATCGCCGGGCCGCTCCGATGTCTCCAGCCCGTGCACGACCAGAAGCTTGTCCACATGGCCGGTTTCCAGCGGCCAGAGCGTTTCCTCGCAGAGCACCGAGACATTGGGCATCCCCTGCGGCCAGCCGATCACGCCTTGCGGCGCGGGCATGAGACCAACCACGCGGCGCGCATCCGCGAGATAAGGCCGCAGAAACGGCACGGCAAACCCGAACCCCGCCACCGTCTGCCCCTGCGCCTCGGGCCAGAACGTGGCAAGCTGCGCGCGCAACGTCTTTTGCACCGCGCGCCCCAGTGGGTTGCGGTAATAGAAGTTTCGCAAGTCCTGCACGTCGAGATGCATTGAAGTGCCGCCCCTGATGCGTCACTCTGAGCCTAACAGCAGAAACGACACGGGGGAACAGAGCATGGCCTTGCAGATCGTCACGATTCCCTGCCTTTCGGATAATTACGCCTATCTGGCCCATGATCCGGCAACCGGCGCGACGGCGGCGGTCGATGTGCCGGAGGCAGCACCGATCCTTGCCGCGCTGCGCGCGCAGGGCTGGACACTTTCGGATGTGCTGCTGACCCATCACCACGCCGATCACGTTCAGGGGCTTTCGGCACTTCTCTCGGAGGCCCCGGCGCGCGTCATCGGGGCGGCGGCGGATGCGCATCGCCTGCCGCCGCTCGACCGGGCCGTGGCCGAGGGTGACACGGTTGGGATCGGCTCCGAGACCGGCCATGTCATCGACGTCTCCGGGCACACGGTCGGTCATGTCGCGTTTCATTTTCCCCAAAGCGGCGCGGTCTTCACCGCCGACAGCCTGATGGCGCTCGGCTGCGGGCGGGTGTTCGAGGGCACGATGGCGCAGATGCATGGCAGCCTTGCCAAGCTGGCCGCTCTGCCGCCCGACACGCTGGTTTACTCGGGCCATGAATACACCGCCGCCAATGCCCGCTTTGCCGTCACCATCGACCCGGACAACGCGCACCTTGCCGCGCGGGTGCGCGAAATCGAGGTGGCGCGCGGCGCAAATCGCCCTACCGTCCCCTCGCGGCTGGAAGAGGAACTGGCCACCAACCCGTTTTTGCGCGCCCATGATCCGGCGATCCGCGCGCGGCTCGGGATGGACGGGGCGAGCGACGCCGATGTTTTCGCCGAAATCCGCAGCAGAAAGGACCGGTTCTGATGCAATGTTACGACACACGCCCGAAAGGCTGATGAAATGTGAGGCGGATTTACAAAATAAACCTTGAAGCCGGGCCGTCATCGACCAAACTTTAACACTATGAGGCCATGGTTGTCCGGCATACTGCCTGACGGCCAAGATCAGAAGGAGCACGACCGTGCCTTCATTCTCGACAACACTCGAACAGGCAATCCACGCCGCGCTCGCGCTTGCCAATGCGCGACGGCACGAATTCGCAACGCTTGAACACCTGCTGCTCGCACTGGTGGACGAGCCCGACGCCGCCCGCGTGATGAAGGCGTGCAGCGTCGATACCGAGGATCTTCGCACCACGCTGGTGGAGTTCATCGACGAGGATCTCGCCAATCTCATCACCGACATCGACGGATCCGAGGCGGTGCCGACGGCCGCTTTCCAGCGGGTGATCCAGCGTGCGGCGATCCATGTGCAAAGCTCGGGGCGCACCGAGGTGACGGGCGCCAACGTGCTGGTGGCGATCTTTGCCGAACGCGAATCGAACGCGGCCTATTTCCTCCAGGAACAGGACATGACGCGCTATGATGCGGTGAATTTCATTGCCCATGGCGTCGCCAAGAACCCCGCTTACGGCGAATCCCGGCCCGTGACGGGTGCCGCCGAGATGGAGGATGAGGCCAGCGGCGCCAAGCTCGAACCCGAGGCGGTCGAGGCAGGCGATTCCGCGCTGGCCAAATACTGCGTCGATCTCAACGAAAAGGCGCGGCGCGGCGACATAGACCCGCTCATCGGGCGGGATCACGAGGTGGAGCGCTGCATCCAGGTGCTGTGCCGTCGGCGCAAGAACAACCCGCTTCTGGTGGGCGATCCCGGCGTGGGCAAGACCGCCATCGCAGAGGGGCTCGCGCACAAGATCGTCAAGGGAGACACGCCTGCCGTGCTCTCGCGCACCACGATCTATTCGCTCGACATGGGCGCGCTTCTGGCGGGCACCCGCTATCGCGGCGACTTCGAGGAACGGCTCAAGGCGGTCGTGACCGAGCTTGAGAAACACCCCGACGCGGTGCTCTTCATCGACGAGATCCATACCGTGATCGGCGCGGGGGCCACCTCGGGCGGCGCGATGGACGCCTCCAACCTGCTCAAGCCCGCGCTTCAGGGGGGCAAGCTGCGCTGCATGGGTTCCACCACCTACAAGGAGTTCCGCCAGCATTTCGAGAAGGACCGTGCGCTCGCCCGCCGCTTCCAGAAGATCGACGTGAGCGAGCCGACGGTGGAGGACGCGATCAAGATCCTCTTCGGCCTCAAGCCCTATTTCGAGGATCACCATTCGGTCAAATACACCAATGACGCGATCCGCACGGCGGTTGACCTCTCGGCGCGCTACATCAACGACCGCAAGCTGCCCGACAAGGCCATCGACGTGATCGACGAGGCGGGCGCGGCGCAGCATCTGGTGGCCGCCTCCAAGCGGCGCAAGTCGATCGGCGTCAAGGAAATCGAGGATGTGGTCGCCAAGATCGCCCGCATCCCGCCCAAGAACGTCTCCAAGAACGACGCCGAGGTGCTGCGCGATCTGGAAGGCGCGCTCAAGCGCGTGGTCTTCGGTCAGGACACCGCCATCGAGGCGCTGTCCTCGGCGATCAAGCTGGCACGCGCGGGTCTGCGCGAGCCGGAAAAGCCCATCGGCAACTACCTCTTCGCCGGGCCCACGGGCGTGGGCAAGACCGAGGTGGCCAAGCAGCTTGCCGAAACCCTCGGCGTGGAACTGCTTCGGTTCGATATGTCGGAATACATGGAGAAACACGCGGTTTCCCGCCTCATCGGCGCGCCGCCGGGCTATGTCGGGTTCGATCAGGGCGGCTTGCTGACCGACGGGATCGATCAGCACCCGCATTGCGTATTGCTGCTCGACGAGATCGAGAAGGCGCACCCGGATGTGTTCAACATACTTCTGCAGGTGATGGACCACGGCACGCTCACCGATCACAACGGGCGCAAGGTCGATTTCCGCAATGTCGTGCTGATCATGACCTCGAACGCAGGGGCTGCCGAACAGGCGAAATCGGCCATCGGCTTTGGCCGCGACCGGCGCGAAGGCGAAGATACCGCCGCCATCGAGCGCACCTTCACGCCCGAGTTCCGCAACCGGCTCGATGCGGTGATCTCCTTCGGGGCGCTGCCGCGCGAGGTGATCGTCAAGGTGGTCGAGAAATTCGTGCTTCAGCTCGAAGCGCAGTTGCTCGACCGTGACGTGACCATCGAGTTGACCGAGGAGGCCGCGCTCTGGCTGGCCGAAAAGGGCTATGATGACCGGATGGGCGCACGCCCGCTTGGCCGCGTCATTCAGGAAAGCATCAAGAAGCCGCTGGCCGAAGAGTTGCTCTTCGGCAAGCTCGCCAAGGGCGGTGTGGTCAAGGTGGGCCTGCGCGACGGCAAGATAGCACTTGATGTCGAGGGTCCGGCCACGCGCCGCCTGACCGGCAAGAAAAAGCCGCCGCTGCTCACCGCCGAATGAGGGCGGCGGCGCTCGCGCTTCTGCTGGCGGCGGCCCCGGCCGCCGCCGAACCGCCGCGCCTGTCGCTGCCGCTTGACTGCGATTACGGGCGAAGCTGCGTGATCGAGGATTACGTCGATGCCGATCCGGGCCCCGGCCAGCATGACTATACCTGCGGCCTCAAGAGCCGCGACGATCATCGCGGCGTCGACTTCATGCTCCCCGATTTCGCCGCGCTGGAGGCTGGTGTTGCGGTGCTTGCCGCCGCTCCCGGCGTGGTCGCCGCCACCCGCGACGGGGTAGAGGACAGGCCCGTCACCTCCGGGAACCGCGCGCAGATCGCGGGGCGCGAATGCGGCAACGCGGTGCGCATCGACCATGGGCAGGGCTGGCAGACGCTTTATTGCCATATGAAACGCGGCTCGATCGCCGTGCGGCAGGGCGACAGGGTCGAGACGGGCGACGTGCTGGGCAAGGTCGGTCTCAGCGGCCTCACCAACGCGCCGCACCTGCATCTGGGCGTTCTGCACGAGGGCCGGATCGTCGACCCCTTCAACCCGGAAAACCGTGAGAGCTGCGGCACGGGCGGCCCGACGCTCTGGGAGATCGACCTGCCCTATCACAAGACGGGGCTTTTTACCGCCGGATTCTCCGGGCGCGTGCCCGACTTCGCCGATGTTCAATCCGGCGCGGCGCGGCAAGACAGCGTCGCACCCGGCTCTGCGCTGGTGCTCTACGGCCATGTGTTCCATGCAGAGGCCGGAGACCAACTCACCTTTGAGGCAAACGGGCCCAAGGGCGAGATCCTTGCAAACGCCGTCACGCTCGACGACCCGAAAGCGCAGCTTTTCCGGGCCTTCGGGCGCAAGGCCCCACCGGACGGTTGGCCCGAGGGGGCCTATCGCGGCTATGTCCGGCTCTGGCGCGGTGAGGTCCTTATCGCCACGCGCCATGCCGATATAGAGGTAAGGCGCTGAGCGTCAGCGCGTCGTCAGCTTCAACTCGATCCGCCGGTTCTGCGCGCGCGCCTCGGGCGTGTCGGCGGGATTGACGGGCTGGAACTCACCATAGCCGTTGGCCGATAGGCGGTCCGGCGGAAACCCGAGAAACTCAACCAGATACCGCACCACCGAAAGCGCCCGCGCCTGGCTCAGCGCCCAGTTGTCGGCAAAGCGCGCACCGGGGGCGAGCGGCAGATCATCGGTATGGCCATCGACCTGCAACACCCAGTCAATGCCTTCGGGGATTTCGCCGATGACACCAAGAAGGATGTCCGCCACGCCTGCGATCTCGCGCGCGCCCGCCTCCGAAAGGTCCGCCGAACCAAGGGAAAACAGCACCTCGGACGAGAACACGAAGCGGTCGCCGACGATGCGCACGCCCTGTTGCTGCCCGAGAATGTCGCGCATCCGTCCGAAGAAATCCGAGCGGTATTTCTCCAGATCCTCCTTTTCGGCGGCCAGCCGTTCGGCCTCGGCCTGCAAGAGCGCGGCGCGCTCCTCCTCGGCCTGACGGCGGCGGCGTTCCTCGGCGGCAACGCGGGCCAGTGCGGTGTTGAGCTCGTTGCCGAGCGATTGCAACTGCACCTCCGCCTCGGACTCGCGGTCGCGCGCATCGTCAAGCAGGCTCTGCAACTCCGAAAGCTGCGTGCGCAGCGCCGCCACCTGGCTGTTGAGCAATGCCTGTTCGCGCTGCGCGGCCTCGGTCGCGGCCTCCTGCGTCGAAAGCTGCGCGCGCGCCTGCGCGAGAAGCGCCGCGCGCTCCTCTGCGGCACTCAGCCGTGCCTCGGCCTCGGCCTCCGCTGCGCGCCGCGCCGCCAATGCGGCCACCAGCCGGTCGCGCACCTGTGCTGCATCAAGCGCCTCGGCCTCGCGCGCCGCCAACGCCTCGGCAAGTTGCGCCTCCAGCCGCGCGATGCGTGCCTCGGCCCCGGCCAGCGCGGCGCGGGTCTCGTCAAGCGTGCCGCCGGTCCGCCCGAGTGCCGCCTCGGCCTCGGACAGCGCCGCCTCAAGGCGCGCCGTCTCTGCCGCGCGCGCCGCCTCGGTCGTCTCAAGCGACAACAGCGCCTGCGCCAACTGGCTGTCGAGATCCGCCTGCGCGGTCTCGGCGGCGGCCAGAAGCGTCAGCGTCTCCTCGGCGCGGCGGCGCTCCTCTTCCAGTACCAGTGTCATCGCGGTAAGTTCCGTTTGCGCCCCTTCCAGCCGCGCGCGCAGCGCCTCCGCCGCTGCCGCTTCGGTCAGCCGCGCGGCCTCTTCCTCGCTCAGTTGCGCTTCAAGTGTGGCCACGTCCTCGGCAAGCGCAGCCTGCGCCGCGCCCGCTTCGGCCTCGCGAGCACGCAGATCGGCGACAAGGGCCTCAAGCGCCTCGCGCCGCGCCGCTGCCAGCCGCGCGGCTTCGGTCTGGGCGTCCACCTCATCGCGCAAGCCCGCAAGTGCGAGGTCGAGCGCGGCCCGCTCGTCGCGCAGCGCCGCACGCTCCCCTTCGAGATCCGCCACCTGCCCTAGGGCGCGGTCGCGTTCGGCCAGAAGGCTGGCGACCTGCTCCTCGAACGAGGCAATGCGCCCCTCGGCGGCCTCCAGCGCGGCGGCCTGCTCAGTGCCTCTGCTGCGCAGTTGCGCGATGAGCGCCGCCTGTTCCTCGGCCCGCGCGCGCGCGTCGCCCAATGTGGCGGTCAGCGTGCCGACCCGCGCCGACAGGTCGGCGTTGCGATCCTCGGCAAGGCCCAGTGCGCGCGACAGCGCCGCCACCTCGGCCGAGAGCGTATCGAGGCGCGAGGCCTGACCGGTGATTTCCTCGCGCAGCACGAATTGCACCACCATGAAGATCGTCAGCACGAACATCAGCACCAAGAGAAGCCCGGTCATCGCATCGACGAAACCCGGCCAGATCGCGCTCTGAAACCGTGCCCCCGTGCGCCGCGAGAGCGCCATCTCAACCCTCCTCGCCGCGCGGCACAACCGGGCGCACCGGGCGTGGTGCCCCCGCCCGCGCCTGTCCCAGAAGGCGGCTGAGCGCGGCCAGATCGGTGCGCAATTCGGTCATGGTTTCCTGCCGTCCGGCGCTGATCTCTTCGAGGATGCGCAGCATCTGCAAGTCGATCGAGCGCAGGCGCATCCGGCTCTCGGCATCGAGCCCCTCGGAGGTTTCGCGCGCCTCGATCGCCTCGGCCAACCGCTCCTGCCCCTCGGCCACGCGCAAGAGCGCCAGTTGAACCGGGTTCTGCTCGCTCATCCGGTGGGTCAGCCGTTCAAGGGAGTCGGCCAGCACGCCAAGCTTTTCGTCGACCACCGCGCGGCTCATCTCGGCCTGCGAAAACATCGCCTGAAGCGCGTCCATCTGCTCGCCCATCTGCTCGGCCATCGCGTCGAGCACATGGGCCACACCGCTGCCCTCGCCCTCTCCCTCGGCGAAACCCAGACGGGTAATGGTCGAAATCCATTCCTCAAGCTCGCGGTAAAAGCGGTTCTGGCCGTGACCTGCGAAGAGTTCGAGTAGCCCCACTACCAGGGAGCCCGACAGCCCCAGAAGCGACGAGGCAAAAGCCACGCCCATGCCGCCCAGTTGCGCCTCGAGCCCGGTCATGAGGCGATTGAAGATATCCACCCCTTCCTCTCCGGGTTGCGGCGCGAGGCTGCGGATCGTGTCCACCACCGCCGGAATGGTGGTGGCGAGGCCATAGAACGTGCCCAGAAGGCCGAGGAAAATCAGCAGGCTGACGATGTAGCGGGTGATCTCGCGCGCCTCGTCGATGCGCTGCGCCACCGAATCGAGGATCGAGCGCGCGGAGGTCGAGGCGATCTGCATCCGCCGCCCGCGCCCGCGCAGCATCGTGGCCAGCGGTGCCAGCATGGCGGGCGGGCGCGTCATCTCGTGGCCCGGCACCTCGCCGGCAAAGCCCTCGATCCAGCGCGCCGAGCCGATCAGTTGCACGACCTGCCAGAAGGTGGCGATCACGCCCAGCACGAAAACGAAGAAGATGAACCCGTTGAGCCACGGGTTGGCCTCGAAGACCGGCAACACGCGCGGGGCGGCAACGAAGGCACCAAGCGCCGTCAGCCCCAGAACCACGAGCATGAGCACGATCTGGCGGTAGGGATAGGAAAACTGCGGCTCGACCTCGCGGTCCGGCTGGTCCATGTGGACGCTCCCGACACGGTGTTTATCGCGCGCAGCCTACGCGGCTTGGGCGGTCAAGCCAAGGCTTATCCACAGATATGGCGCACCCGGCGCACCAGCCAGTCCAGCTCTGAGTCGTGCAGGCCAAGCTCTTGAAGATGGGCGGTCGTGTTGAAGAGATATTCGGTATTCGGCCCCCGCCCGCCATGGGCGCGGGCGATGATCTGCGCCTGTTCCTCAAGATCGAGCCCGCCGCAATACTGATCGTGGTCGGGGTCGACCACATAGGTCACCGCCGCGACGCGGCGGCCATCGGCGAGCGAAAGGTCGAGTTGCCGTTCCAGATAGGCCGAGGAGATCAGTTCGCGCTCGCGCAAATAGGCCAGCACCTCCTCGGCGCGGTCGGGATGGGCGCGCAGCGCCACCCCCTCGCACGCGCCGCCCGGCACCCGGTCGAGCGCCAGCACCAGCCCCGGTGCCTCGACCGTGCCGCGATGGTGGATCGAGCGCATGCAGAAGCTGCGCCGATAGTCCGGCAGCCGCGCGATCACGCGCTCGACCGTGTCAAAGCCCGGATTCCACACCAGCGACCCATAGCCGAACACCCACATGCCGTTTCCCCTGTTCCTCGCGCACACGCCCTTATAAACACGGCTCGAACCGGGCATGAAAGGGGCTTTTGTCATGCGCAGCTTGCTTGCCATCCTCATTCTGGGCGCGTCGCTCTGGGGCGGTTACTGGTTTGTGGGCAGTCGCGGGATCGAGGCGGCGTTCGCGCAGTGGTTCGACGCGCGCCGCGCCGAAGCCTGGGTGGCTGAAACCGGCGCGCTCGGCGTGCAGGGGTTTCCCAACCGGTTCGACACGGTGTTCGAGGATCTGGTGTTGGCCGATCCGCGCAGCGGGCTTGCGTGGGAGGTGCCGCGCTTTCAGATCAACGCGCTGAGCTACCGGCCCAACCATGTCATCGCGGTTTGGCCCGACCGGCAGCTTGTCGCCACCCCGCAGGAGAAATTCGTGGTCGAGAGCCGCGACATGCGGGCCTCGCTGGTCATCGCGCCGGATACCGCGCTGGCCCCCCGGCGGATGACGCTGACCGCCGAGTTCCTGCGCGTGACACCGCAGGCGCGGGTTGATGAGACCACCGCGCTCTCGGCGCTCACACTGGCCGCCGAGCGGATGGAGGGGGCGACCTATCGCCTTGGGCTACGCGCCGAGGGGCTGACCCTCGCCGCGCCCTGGCGCGCGATGCTCGATCCCGAGAACCGCCTGCCGCAGCAGATCAGCGGGGCCAGCGCCGATCTGACCGTGACCTTTGACAAGCCCTGGGACCGAAGCGCCATCGAGCGCGCCCGCCCGCAGCCCACGCAAATCAAGGTCGCGCTTGCCGATGGCCGCTGGGGCGAGTTGCAGCTTCAGGCGGCGGGCACGGTGAAGGTGGATGCGCAAGGCCTCCCCGAGGGCGAGATCACGCTCAAGGCGCGCAACTGGCGCGAGATCGTGACCTTGATGCGCGTGGCGGGCGTCCTGCCCGAGAGCCTTGCGGGCAGCGTCGAGTCGGGGCTGGGCATGATGGCGCGCATGGCGGGCAACCCCGAGACGCTCGACATTCCGCTGGGATTGCGGGGCGGGCGCATCTGGCTGGGGCCGGTGCCCATCGGCCCCGCACCGGTGCTGCGGCTGCGCTGAGGGCTATTTGCGCCGGATGCCGATGCGGCTGCCCACGCCTTCGGGGCGCGGCAGGTCGGCATGGGCGCGGGCCATGTCGGCCACGCGCGCCGCGATATCGTCGGGCATGGCCACGACGCGCGGACCCGACAGATCGACATGCAACGTCAGCCCCTCGCCGGTCGCGGCAAGCCAGCCATCCTCGTGGTAAAGCTCCTGGAACGCATGAAACCGCTTTTCGTCATGATCGAGCAGATAGAACGTGCTGAAAAGCCGGTCGCCCAGCTTGACCTCGCGCAGGTAGCGGATGTGGAATTCCGCCGTGTAGGTGGTCAGCCCCCGCGCCGCCACGTAATCGGGGCCAAAGCCCATCGCGGCAAAGGCCTCGTCGCCACAACGATCCAGAAGGACGGTATAATAGCCCATGTTCATGTGGCCGTTATAGTCGATCCAGCCTTCCTCGACGCGGTGGATGCCAGAGCGGAACGGGGCGGCTTGGGTCATCGGCAGGGCCTTTCGATGGGGCAGGTTTGCCCGATCCTAACGCGGTTTCGCGCCCGTGGGCTAGGGTCTTGCGACGGGTAACGCGCGCAGCCCGTGCCCCGGTTTCGTCACACTGTTACGAAACGGAAACCATTCGTGACGCAAATCGCAGGATATCGCCTATGTTTTCCGGTGTCCCCCGGGGCCATCGGGCAGCACGCTTGACATAAAACGACAGGTTGTATCTATCCAAGCTGTCACCCACCAGACGTGGCGAGCAGAATGGCCCGATGCCCGACGGATTGGCAGAACGAGGCCCCGAGGACAAAGGACAACCCGATGCAAGCGACCGGCAGTTCGCATGATCTGGCCTTGCGAAAGGCTGATTTCTCCACCCTGTGCGAGGCGCTTGATTACGCCGCGCAAGGGACAACCGGGGTCAATTTCTACAACGCGAAGGGCGAGATCTATGCCTCGTCCACCTATGCCGAGTTGCGCAATGAGGCGATGACGCTGGCGCGCCGCCTCATGGGCCTCGGGATCGAGCGTGGCGGGCGCGTGGCGCTGGTGGCCGAGACCTCGCCGCATTTCGTGCGCTTCTTCTGGGCCTGTCAGTATGCGGGCCTCGTGCCGGTGCCAATGCCTGCCACGATCCAGATCGGCGGGCACGCGGCCTATGTGGCGCAGCTGGCGCAACTGATCCGCAACTGCGGGGCCTCGGCGGCGATGGCGACAGCGGACTGGGCCGATTTCCTCGCTGAGGCGGTGGCCGATATGGACCTTGCCTGCGCGGGCACGCCCGAGACGTTTGACGCGCTGCCCGAGGCCACGGGCGATCTGCCCGGCGTGACCCCCGAAAGCACCGCCTATATCCAGTATACCTCCGGCAGCACGCGCTTTCCGCGCGGCGTGGTGATCGACCAGAAGACGGTTCTGGCCAATATCCGCGACATGGCCGAGAACGGGCTCAAGCTGCACGAGGACGACCGGTTCTCCTCGTGGCTGCCCTTCTATCACGACATGGGGCTTGTCGCCTTCATCATCATGCCGATGGCGACGCAGCGCTCGGTCGATTTTCTCGGCACCCATGATTTCGCCATGCGCCCGCGCAAATGGCTTGAGATGATGTCGGCCAACCGTGCCACGATCACCTCCGCACCGCCCTTTGCCTATGAACTGGCGGTGATGCGTATTCGCGCGCGCGATGCCGAGGGGCTCGACCTCAGCGCGCTGCGCGTGGCCTGCGTGGGGGCCGAGATGATCACCCCCGAGCCGCTCGAGCGGTTTGCCGAGGTGCTGGCCCCCGCCGGTTTCCGCAAGACCGCCTTCCTGCCCTGCTACGGCATGGCGGAATGTTCGCTCGGGATCAGCTTTCTCGGCCTCGATGAAGAGGTGCGGATCGACCATATCGATTCCGAGGACATGCAGCATGACGGCATCGCCCGCCCGCTCGACCCCGCCGAGGCCGAGGGCACCGAACGCCGCGTTGCGCGCTATGTCGATTGCGGTGCATTGCTCCCGACCTTTGACATCGAAATCCGTGACGAAAACGGCCGGCCCCTGCCCGAGCGGCACGCGGGCGTGATCCATCTGCGTGGCCCGAGCGTGATGAGCGGCTATTTCCAGGACCCCGAGATGACGCGCGAGGCGCTGAGCGCCGATGGCTGGCTCAATACCGGCGATATCGGCTATCTCGCGGGCGGGCGGTTGTTCCTGACGGGCCGCAAGAAGGACATGATCATCATTCACGGCCGCAATATCTGGCCGCAAGACCTCGAACATCTGGCGAAAAGCCAGCCGGGGGTGAGCTATAACGATGTCGCGGCCTTCTCGGTGCCGTCCGAGGACGGTCAGACGGAAAAGGCGGTGATCGTGGTGCAATGCCGCGAGCGCGACGAGATCAAGCGCGCGCGTCTGGTCAAGACCATCACCGGCATGGTGCGCAGCGAATTCGGCATTGATTGCCGGGTGGAACTGGTGCCAACCCGGACGCTGCCGCGCACCTCTTCGGGCAAGCTGGCGCGCGCGCGCGCGCGGCTGGACCATATGGCGCGGCAACAGGCGGCGGCCTCGGTGCCCGTGCAGCCTGCCCCTGCGCAACCCGAGGCCGTGGACGAGGCACCGATCCGTTACATTGCATGACCCAAAGGGTCGCGGTCACGGGCGCTGCGGGCTTTGTCGGGCAGGCCCTGGTCGCGCGGCTTCTGGCCGAGGGCTACGGCGTGCGCGCGCTGGTTCACCGCACGCCGCTCGGCCTCTCGCATCCCGCGCTTGAGAGCGTGACGGGCGACCTTGCCGACGAGGCGGCGCTCGGGCGGCTGATGGCGGGCGTGGGCACCGTGATTCATGTGGCAGGCGTGGTGCGCGGGCGCGACGCGCGCGATTTTCGCCCCGTCAATGCGACAGGCGTGGCGCGCGTGGCGGGCATCGCCAAGGCACAGCCCACACCGCCGCGCATGATCCTGATTTCCTCGCTCGCCGCGCGGGAGCCGCAGCTTTCGCATTACGCCGCAAGCAAGCGCGAGGGTGAGGCGCTTCTGGCCGCCTCGGGCCTTGATCACACCATCCTGCGGCCGCCCGCGATCTACGGCCCCGGCGACCGCGAGCTTGTGCCGCTCTTCGAGACCATGGCACGCGGCATCGTGCCGCTGCCGGGGGCGAAGGGCGCGCGCGCCTCGCTTCTGCATGTCGACGATCTGGCGCGCGCCATTCTCGCGCTCATGGCGCACCCCGTCCCCGGCACGTTCGAGCTCGATGACGGGCGCGCGGGCGGCTATGGCTGGGAGGAGATCGCGGCCATCGTCGAGCGCGTCGCGGGGCGCGGGCGCGGCTGGCGCATCCCCCTTCCCGGCGCGCTCATGCACATGATCGCCACGACCAATCTTTTCGCCGCGCGGCTTTTCGGCTATCAGCCGATGCTGAGCCCCGGCAAGCTGCGCGAGTTGCGGCACCCCGACTGGGTGGCCGACAATACCGCGCTCTGCGCCGCCACCGGCTGGCAACCGCACATCCCGCTGGCCGAGGGGCTTCGCGGGCTCTGGCAGGCACCACAGCCGCAACCCGAGAGAGGCAAGAGCCATGTCAACTGAGACACAGGACGAGATCATCGAGACGCTTTACGGCTTTCTGGAGCGGTTCCCCAAGGCCGCCGGCAATCTTGGCCCCGACACGAAGCTGGCCGACGATCTGAGCCTCGATTCGGTCAACCTGATGGAATTGCTGGTCGAGATCGAGGATCACTATGATATCGGCCTGCCGCTCAACATGATGGCCGATATCACCACGATCCGCGAACTGGCCGCCAAGATCACGCAACTCATCGAGGACAGGGCATGAGCATCACCACACGGTTCAATGAGATGGCGCAGGTCCGCGACGGGCTGCGCGGGCTGAAGGCCGACCCGAGCCGCATCGTGATGGAGCGGTTTCTCTCGTCCACCGAGGCGGTGATCGCGGGACGCCCGACGATCCTTGCCGGCACCAACAACTACATGGGCCTGACGTTCGATCCCGAAATCATCGAGGCCGCCTGCAAGGCGATGCACGAAGAGGGGAGCGGCACCACCGGCTCGCGCATGGCCAATGGCAGTTTTTCCAGCCATGCCGCCCTTGAAGAGGAATTCGCGCGCTTTTACGGCGTGCCCTCGGCGATGCTGTTTTCCACCGGGTATCAGACCAATCTCGGCCTCCTGATGGCGCTGTTGCAACCCGGCGACAAGGTCGTGCTGGACAGCCACAGCCATGCCTGCATCTATGACGGCTGCCGGATCAGCGGCGCGGATTTCTTCGCGTTCAAGCACAATGACGCGGAGGACCTGCGCAAGCGGCTGCGCCGTCTGGGCGGCGCGGCGGAGGGGTCGCTCGTCATCGCCGAGGGGCTTTACAGCATGTGGGGCGATACCGCGCCGCTCTCTGATCTCTGCGCCGTGGCCAAGGAATTCGGCGCCTGGTTCATGGTCGATGAGGCGCATTCCTTCGGCGTCTATGGCGAGACCGGGCGCGGATTGTGCGAGGAGGAGGGCATCCTCGATCAGGTGGATTTCATCACCGGGACGTTTTCAAAAAGCCTCGCCTCGCTGGGCGGATTCTGCGTCAGCCGCCACCCCGAATTGCAGCTTCTGCGCTATGGCAGCCGGCCCTATATCTTTACCGCCTCGTCCAGCCCCGCCAGCATCGCAGCGGCGCATACCGCCCTCAAGGCGGTGCGCGGGCGGCCCGAGTTGAAGCAAAGCCTCTGGGCCAATGCGCGCAGGCTGCATGAAGGGTTGACGGCCCTTGGCTTCCGGCTCGCCTCGGGGCCAAGCCCGGTGATCGCGGTGCAGGTGCCCTCGCATGACGAGGCCGCGCGCATGTGGAACGCGCTCCTGGATCAGGGGGTCTATGTCAACCTCGTGGTGCCGCCTGCCGCGCCTGAGGGCGCATCGCTGCTGCGGTGCAGTCTGAGCGCCGGGCACAGCTTCGATCAGATCGACCGCATCCTGGCGGCCTTCGAGACTGTGCGCGCCGGGGCTGCCACGGCGGTGGCCGAGTAACGGCAGGAGGCGGCAGGCGGTGCAGGCAACCCCCGAGCGCGGCGTGATGCTGGCGCATCTGTCGGATGTGCATTTGCCGCTGCCCGCGCGCGTGGACTGGCGCGACGTGCTCAACAAGCGCGCGCTGAGCCTGCTGTCCTGGCGGCGCAAGCGGCACAAGGTGCACCGGCCCGAGGTTCTGGCGCGGCTGGTGGCCGATATGCAAGCGGCCACGCCTGATCTGATCGCGGTGACGGGGGACCTCACCAATCTGGGCCTGCCGGTGGAATATGACGGCGCACGCAAATGGCTCGACGCACTGGGCGATGCGTCCCGCGTCATGCTCATTCCCGGCAATCACGAGGCGCTGGTGCGCGGCTCGTGGGAGGCGGGCGCGCCTGCGTGGCGGCCCTACTGGCAGGGCGATGACGGGGGTGGTTTTCCCTGGCTGCGGCAGCGCGGGGGACTGGCGCTGATCGGCGTGTCGAGTGCCGTCGCCTCTGCCCCCGGCCGTGCCGTGGGCGCGGTGGGGGCGGCGCAGCTTGACCGGCTGGCGGGGGTGCTGGCACAGGCGCGCGCCGAGGGCCTCTGCCGCGTGGTCATGGTGCATCACCCGCCGCTCGACGGCACGGTGACGGCGCGCAAGCGGCTGCTGGATGCGCCCGCGCTGCGCGCGGTGCTGGCGCGCGAGGGAGCGGAACTGGTGCTCCACGGCCACAGCCACCGCAGCCACCACCAGCAGATGGACACCGCCAGCGGCGTGGCCCCGGTGATCGGCGTGCCTTCCGCCTCGGCCACCCATCCCGAAGCGGCCGCCTACCACCTCTACCATATCGCCCCGGTCGCGGGGGGCTGGCAGGTCGCTCTGACGGCCCGTCGCCACACGACCGACGGCATGGAGACAAGCCATGCCGCCACCCATCACCTCGCGCGCGCCCATGCCGCGCCGTAACGCGCCCGGGGCCGGTGGACATTCCCGCGCCCCGAGGCGATAGAGCGCACACTCAACCGGAAAGCCACGCCATGCGCCTGATGATCCACCTCTTCCGCGCCTATCCGATGCCGAGTTTCCTCATGGTGCTGGCGCTCTTTCTGTCAGGGCTGGCCGAGGGCCTGGGCCTCTCGGCGATGCTGCCGATGCTCAAGATCGCGCTGTCCTCGGGCGAGGGTGCCGAAAATGCCAGCCCGCCGGGGGAGTTGGAACAGGTGGTGCTTGACGTGCTGGCCTGGCTCGGGGTGCCACCGACGCTTGGGGCGCTCTTGCTGCTCATCGTGGCCATGGCGACGCTCAAGGCGATCCTGCTGCTCGTGGCGCAGCGGCAGGTCGGCTATACGGCGGCGCGGGTGGCGACGGACATGCGCCTTGAAGTGTTGCGCAACATGATGCGCAGCCGCTGGAGCTTTTTCCTGCATCAACCGGCGGGCAAGCTGACCAATGCGCTTGCCACCGAGGCACAGCGGGGGGCGGACGCCTACATGTTCGGCGCAACCGCCCTCACCTTCTTCATTCAGGCGATTGTCTATGGCTCTGTCGCGCTTGCCGTGTCGTGGAAGGCAACGGTGCTTGGCCTCATGGCCGGGGCGGTGGTGATCTGGGTGTCGCATTTCCTGGTGCGGATGACGCGGCGGGCGGGCAAGCGGCAGACCGAGCTGATGATCTCGCTCATGTCGCACCTCACCGACATGCTGCAATCGGTCAAGCCGCTCAAGGCGATGGCGCGCGAGAACCAGACCGACGACATGCTGCGCGGTGAGACCAACCGCCTCAACAAGGCGCTGCGCAAGCAGGTGCTGGCAGGGGCGGCGCTCGATGCGGGCCAGGACCTGATGTTCGTCATGCTGATCGCCTTCGGCGTCTATCTGGCGATTGGCGTGCTCTCGATGGAATTCGCCACCGTGCTCATCCTCGCGGTGGCGCTCGGGCGGACGTTCGCCTTTCTCGGCAAGGTGCAGAAGCAATATCAGAAGCTCGCGCAGGCCGAGAGCGCCTATTGGTCGCTCAAGGAAACCAGCGCGCGTGCCTTGGCCGAACAGGAGCATCTGGGCGGCCATGTCACGCCGACATTGGAGCGCGGGATCACCCTAAAGGATGTGCGCTTTGCCTATGAGGGGCATGCGGTCCTTGGCGGGCTTGACCTTGACATCCCCGCGCACCGGATCACCACGCTGGTGGGGCCGTCCGGTTCGGGCAAGACCACGATCGTCGATCTGGTGATCGGCCTTCTGCGCCCCGAACGTGGCGAGATCAGTATTGATGGCGTGCCGTTCGAGACGGTCGATCTTCGCGTCTGGCGGCGGATGGTGGGCTATGTGCCGCAGGAGACGGTGCTTCTGCACGACACGGTGTTGCACAATGTCACGCTTGGCGACCCGGCGATTTCCCAGGCACAGGCGCGCGCCGCGCTGGAAAAGGCCGGGGCCTGGGAGTTTGTGCGCGCCCTGCCCGAGGGGCTGGAGACGGTGGTGGGCGAGCGTGGCGGCAGGCTCTCGGGTGGCCAACGCCAGCGCATCGCCATTGCCCGCGCGCTGATCAACGCGCCCTGCCTGCTCATCCTCGACGAGGCGACAAGCGCGCTCGATCCCGAAAGCGAGGCCGATATCATCGCCACGCTTCAGGCGCTCAAGACCGATCTGACGATCCTCGCCATCACCCATAACGAGAGCCTTGCGCAGGCCGCAGACGTGGTGCACCGGCTCGAGGTGGGCGGCACGCTCAGCCGCGCGGGATAAGCGCACGAATGGCGTCGCGGGCGCGGGCCATGTCGTCAGGCTCTTGCCCGCCGCGTGAGGGCGGCGGCGCGTCCCCCAGCCAGACCATCCGCCCCGAGCGCACAAGCCGCAGGTGCAACCGGCTGATATCGCGGCTCAGATAGGACCAGCCATAGCGCATCAGCGCGCGATAGGCGCGCGCGCCGGGGGCATGGTCGGCACGGTCGGGATCAGCCTTGGCCCATGCGCGGGCCGCGTCCCCCTCGCCCGCAGCACAGAGCATGTCATGACGCATCGAACCCAGCCCCGCGCCGGTATCGAACATATGCACAGGGCGGCCCGTGGCATGGGCCTCGGCCAGCATGGAAATGCTGTCGGCGGTCACGATCACCTCATCGGCGAGCGCCAGAAAGCCCAGATAGGGGTTGTCCGGATCGTCGCGCCGCCAGCGATAGAGCTGCATCGGCACCTCGCGCTGTGCGGCAAAGGCGTCGAGCGCAACGGCCGGTGTGCGCGCACTGGAACTGACCAGAAGCGAGCCACCCCGCGCACGCGCCAGCGCCAGCGTATCGCGCACGAGGCGCGCGGCCGCATGAGGACCAAAGGCATAGGGCCCGCTCGTGCCGCCGATATTCACCGTGAGCCAGGGGCGCGGCAGATGCGCCAGGCGCGATGCCCAGAGGGCGGCAGCCGCATCGAGCCGCGCCCGCGTGACCCCGTGCAACGGCAGCGCGTTGCGCAAGACGTTGGGCCGGTCGGGCACCGGATATTGCGGCGTGGTGATGATCAGGTCGAAATGGCGCGGATCGGCCCATTGCCGCCCGAGGAACACAAGCTTCGTGCGCCCGCCCGAGCGGTCGCGGACCCAGCGCGCCACCGGCTCGTTGCGCATCCCGATGGAAAGCACCAGATCGGGCCAGGGGGGGCCAAGCGGATCGGACCCCGCCGGATCGACGCCCTTCAGATCGTTGCGCAGGAAAAGCGCGCTTGCCAGCCCGAACCGGCGATAGGAGAGCCGCTTGACCTCGAAAGGCCAGCCAAGCGCCGTCGCCAGCGCGCTGAGTTGCGTGCGCTCGCCCGCGCGGTAGGCGTCGAGCACCCAGACGCGCGGCTCAGACATCGGCGGCCCGTGGCGGGCGGGGCTTGGGCCAGCGCCGCTTCATGCACAGCCATTGGCCCGGATCCTCCCGGATCCAGCCCTCGAACACGGCATTGAGCCGCGCAGTCAGCTCCAGCACCTGATCCTTGCGCGGGGCATCCGTGTCGGCGGGGGCGAGCGGGGCCATGACCTCGATCCGGTAGCGCGCGCCGGGCAGGCGCACCGCCCGGATCGGAATGAGCGGATAGCCGCGCAGCGCCAGCATGGCGGGCAGCGTGTTGGTCATCGCGGGCACGCCGAAGAACGGCACCGGCTCGCCCTCGTCGATGCGCGTATCGAACGCCGCCCCGACCGAGCGTCCGGCGGCCAGTTCGCGCAGCGTGTCGCGCGCACCACCCGCGCTTGGCACCAGCGGCCCGCCGAAATGCCGCCTGCGCGCAAGGAAGAAACGGTCCATCCAGGGGTTGCTGTCAGGCGCATAGAGCACGGCGATGGACAGGTCATGCTTGCGGCCGATGAGACTGGTCAACTGCCACGCGCCGGTATGGGCGGTGGCAAACACGATCGGGGCCTTGCGGCGGATCAGGGCCTCCGCCTCGGGGTGGACCGAGAATTCCAGATAGCGGTCGCGCCCGCGCCAGATCCGGTCGAGCAGGAACAACTCCACCGCAGCCAACCCGGTGGAGCGGAAGATCTCGCGCATCACCCGCTCGCGCGTGGCCTCATCCGCCTCGGGCATCACCACCGCGAGATTGCGCCGGACAGGGCGCTGTTTGTTGGGGTTATACTTTCCCAGCGTGCCCAGTAGCCAGCCAAAGACCCGCCCCGCCGCATCCACCGGCATAAGCCGCGCCAGCCCGTAAAGCAGGTGAAACACCCCCGCCTCCAGCAGCCAGACCGGGGTTTGCAGGCCCGGCAGGCGGTCCATCAGGGATTTGGGCAGCAGGTAGTATTTCGCCATGGCTCGATCCCGGCGCCGCGCGCCTCAGCGGCGGGCGGCGCGGTCCGATTTCTCGGGATAGGTGCCGAACACCCGGTCCCAGAACGGCGAGGATACCCCGTAGCGCCCATGTTCCCCCGAAAAATGATGGCGCATGTGGTAATGCTTGAGGAATTGCAGCGCCGGATGCTTCATCGGGAAGTGATGCGTGGCGTAGTGAATATAGTCGTAGACCAGATAACCGATGATGAAGAAACCGGTGAACGGCTCGGCCCAGGGATAGGGCAGCACCAGCCAGAACATGAGATAGAGCACCGCGATGATCGGCAGTGCCCCCGCGGGCGGCATCAGAAGGCGCGTCTTGTCCTGCGGCGTGTCGTGGTGGACGCCGTGAAAGAGATAGATGAAGCGGCGGCCCAGATCGGTTTTCGGCTCGAAGTGAAACAGGTAGCGGTGCAGCAGGTATTCCGCCAGCGTCCATGTCACCAGCCCCGCCACGCCGATGATCGCCAGCCCGCCCAGGCCGAGACTATGAACCACGACCGCCCGCCAGATCAGCCAGACCGCGACCGGCCCCCAGACCAGCAGCGGCACGATCGGATGCACATGGCTGAGTTTTTCCAGCAGCGGATTCTTGAACAGGCGGACAGAGTCGTCCACGCGGTGACGGCGGCTGGGTTGAAGATCGGACATCGGGTGGCCTCTTGGCTGCATGCGCGGCATCATACCGGCTTATATATGTCGGTTCTCGCCCGAAGAACAGCGCCGCGCCAGATTTTGCTGGTGCAAAGCCATTCGCCCGGCCGCGCGGTGATCCATTCCTCGAACCGCTCGTGGATCTGGCGGGTGAGGTCGAGCGCCTGCGCGTCCGTGTCGGCCTCGGGGTTGCGCAGGACAAGCGGCGCGTGAAAGCGCACGGTAAAGCGCGCGCCCGCGTGCCGCTCGACCTGCACCGGCACAAGCGGCGCGCCAAAGCGCAGCGCAAGGCCCGCAGGCAGGGTGGAGCTGTCCTTGTCCGCGCCGAAAAACGGGATCGGCTTGCCCCCTTCAACGCGGCGGTCGATGATCATCGCCGGGGCCTCGCCCTTCTTGAGCGCCTGCATGAAAACCCGCACCCCGGCGTCGCGCGACACCGTTTCGCAGCCAAGCCGCGCGCGATAGCGCAGCATGATCTTGTCCAGCCACGGATTGGCCAGCGGCGCATAAAGCGCATAGGAGCGGATCCCCATCTGCGTCATCGCGGCGCAGGCCACCTCCCAGTTGCCGAGATGGGCGGCGACGAAGACCACGGGCGTGCCGGGGCGGCAATAGGCCGGGTCATTCTCGACCGTCTCGATGCGCAGAAGGCCGCGCTTTGGGTCGGTATACTTGGCAAGATGCGGATATTCGGCGAAGACCGCGCCCGCATTCCCCCAGACCTCTTCGGCCAGACGGTCGATCTCGGCGGGCGATTTGCCCGGCAGCGCGAGCGTCAGGTTGGCGCGCACATGGCGGGTGCGGTTCTTGAAGATGCGGCCCAGAAACCGGCCAAACCCCGCCCCCGTGGCCGAGGCCCACGGCAGCGGCAGAATCCGGAAAAACCCCGCCATGGTGCCGACAAAGGCCAGATCGACGAACCACAACGCATTGCTAACGGCCCGGCTTTCAAGCGCCTTGTGGCGGAGATGGCTTCCGAGGATGAACTTGGCCAAGACGGCCCCCTGAGCGGTGAACGGTTGTCCCCGGTTCATCGGGGTTTGACCTCTGATCTGCAAGCCTTTTGTGGCATGGGCCCGCCGCCCGTGGCGCACGGATCTGTAACAATCTTACCGGTTTCGGATCCCCGGCAGGCAGGGGGGCTTGCCCTTCATGGCCCCGATGCGGCAAGGCTTGAGCGTCTGCAGACGGACCGCCAAGGCATCCGCCCCCGGCATAACGAAAGGCACCAGATGGCAATCCCCGCGCCCGCAAGCGCCCCGATCGACGTCCGTCCGGCGGAAAGTGGCCGCGCGGCGCGCGATTTCCTGCGCCTGCCTGAGCGGATTTATGCCGGTGACGCGGCCTTTGTGCCGCCGCTCCTCTTCGAGCAGAAACAGCGCGTCTATCAGAACAAGCCGCTGTTCGCGCATTGCGAGGTGGCCCGCTGGGTGGCGTATCGCGGGGCCGAGGCCGTGGGCCGCATCACCGCGCAGATGGACCGCCTCCAGCCCGAGGTGGAGGGCGGCAAGCTCGGCTATTTCGGGATGCTCGAGGCGGTCGATGACGCGGCCGTGTTCGCGGCCCTCTTCGAGACGGCCGGGGCGTGGCTGCGCGCGCGCGGCGCGGCACATGTGCGCGGCCCCTACAACCTGACGATCAACGAGGAAATCGGCCTTCTGGTCGAGAATTTCGACAGCCCCCCCTACATCATGATGGGCCATGCGCCGCGCTACTATGGCCCGCGCATCGAGCAACAGGGCTTTGCGGGCGTCAAGGACCTGCTGACCTACATGGTGCAGCCCGATTTCGTGGCACCGCCCGTCATGACCAAGCTGGCGGAGCGCGCCAGCCGCAAGGTCAGGATCCGCCCCTTCAACCGCAAGGACAAGGCCGCCGACATTGCGGCGATGCGCGACATCTTCAACGATGCCTGGTCGGATAACTGGGGGTTCGTGCCCTTTACGCCCGAGGAATTCGACGAGACCGCCAAGGCGCTCCTGATGCTTTTGCCCGACGACTATATCCAGTTTGCCGAGATCGACGGCAAGCCGGTGGCCTTCATCACCGCGTTCCCGAACCTCAACGAGATGATCCACGACCTTCGCGGGCGGCTGTTCCCGTTCGGCTGGGCGAAGCTTTTGTGGCGGCTGAAGGTGCGCGGCGCCAAAAGCACGCGCGTCGCGCTGATGGGCGTGCGCAAGGAGCACCAGTATTCGCGCCTCGGGCCGACGGTGGCCTTTCTGGTGATCGACGCGGTGCGCAAGCAGATGATCCGTCGCGGCGTGAGCCGGGTCGAGATGGGCTGGATTCTGGAGGATAACGCCGGTATGCGCCACATCATCGAGGAGGTCGGCAGCACCATCCACAAACGCTACCGCCTCTATCAAAAGCCGCTCTGAGGCCCCCCATGACCGAACCCGAGACCCAGACGCCCGATTTCGCCGCCGTCATCCTTGCCGGTGAGCGCGACGCGCAGGACGATTTGCGCGATCACGCAGGCGTTGCCAGCAAGGCGCTGATCGAGATCGCGGGCAAGCCCATGATCGCGCGGGTCATCGCGGCGCTCGAGGGGGCCGCGCGGGTCGCCTCGGTGCATCTGAGCGGCCCGGCGGAGGCGGTCGTGACCGGCTCGGACGTGCTCTCGGGGCTGATCGAGGCGGGGCGCGTGGACTGGACCGCGCCGGGACCCAGCCCCTCGACCAGCGCCTATGCGATGCTCACCGGTTTTCCCGAGGGCCAAAAGGTCATGATCACCACCGCCGATCATCCGCTTCTGTCCAGCGAGATCGTCGATCATTTCTGCCGCGACGCGGCGCGCTCTGGCTGTGACGTGGTGGTGGGGCTCGCGCCCTACGATCTGGTGCGTGGGGCCTATCCCGACCTCAAGAAAACCGTGCTGCGCTTTGCCGACGGGCAATATTGCGGCTGCAACCTCTTTGCCTTCCTCACCGCCGATGGCCGCCGCATGGCCGATTTCTGGCGAAGGATCGAGCGCGAGCGCAAGAAGCCGCTGGTGGTGATCCGCATGCTGGGCGTGCTTGCGGTGCTGCGCTACCGGATGGGCTGGCTCACGCTCGACCGCGCGCTGGCGCTTTTGTCGCGCAAGGCGGGGCTGCGCATCGGCGTGGTCGTGCTGCCCTATGCGCACGCCTCGGTGGACGTCGACTCGGTCGATGATTATGTTGTGCTTCAGCGTTATGCCAAGGCGGCCCCCGCGCCGCAGCCTGCCCCGACCTGAGGGCCCGCCCCTGCCCGCCCCCTGTTCCTTCATCGAAAGAAAGATGCAGACATGACCACCACAGCAACCAAACTCCTGAATTTCGACGCCGTCGACAAGGCCCCGCTCACCACCGAACCGTTCAGCTTCATGGTCGCCAAGGACGTGATCCCGGCGGACATGCTGGAGCGGGTGAACGCGGATTACCCGCATATCGACCGGCCCGCCAACTTCAAGCCCGAGAGCCTGACCTACGGCCCGCTCTTCGCGCAGATCCTCGAGGATCTCGACAGCCCCGAATTCGAGCGGATGATCTCGCGCAAGTTCGACATCGACCTGAGCCAGACCACCAAGACCATCACCGTGCGCAAGCTGTCGGAGCCGAGCGACGGCAATATCCACACCGATCACTGGTCCAAGATCATGACCGTGCTGCTCTACTTCAACCCCGAATGGCATCAGGAGGGCGGCAAGCTGCGGATGCTGCGCAGCAAGCATGACATCGAGGATTACGTGGCCGAGGTGACGCCGATCGGCGGCACGCTTCTGGGGTTCAAGCGGTCGAACAACAGCTATCACGGCTACAAGCGCTTTGACGGCGAGCGGCGCATGGTGCAGGTGAACTGGGTGCGCTCGGACCCGCTCGCGCTTCAGGCGCAGCGTATTTCGCGCCTTGGCACACATACCGGCAAGAAACTGCTGCGTCTGGCCAAGGGGCTTGGCGGGCGCGGCTGAGCCGCCGGGCGGGACGTGCAGGCGGGCGTGTTCGGCACCTGGTAGCAGGTGCCCGGTGCTGTGGGGGCGGCATTTGGCCTGAAGGGGACATTCAAGGCGCAGTCCCCTTGCGCGGAATCAAGGCGCGGAACGCGCCGCCGCGCATCGCCGGGCCGCCCCCCGGCACGGCGATTTGGCTGCCACCTGCGCCGTGCCAAGAGGTTTTTCGGATTTGACGAGATAAAGCGCTGCCAAACGAACCTTGGATCGCCGCACCGCGGCCCGTCGATGCGCGGCTCCGTGCGTCTTATCGGACGGCAGCAACAGGCCAATAACCACGACTACCCCACACGAACACCGCAACTGTCCGGGTCCGACCGCCATCGGAAAACACCTGTCAGGCGCGCACCACGATGGCGCGTCTTGCAGTGGCCTTTCAGAACGCCTCGGGCCGCGCCTCGCGCGCCATGTGGTCAAGCACGGCATTGACGAATTTCGGCTCGCGCCCTTCGGGGTAGAACGCCTTGGCCACGTCGACGAATTCCATGATCACCACCTTGGGCGGCGTACCGGTCTGGCTCATCTCGGCCCCTGCCGCGCGAAAAAGCGCGCGCAGAACCGGGTCTATCCGCGCAATGGGCCATTTCGCCACCAGCGCCCGGTCGGTCATCTGGTCGATGCTGGCCTGCCAGTTCACCGCCGCGTCCAGCAATTCACCGAAAAGCGTGGCATCGCCCTCGGCCATCTCGACGCCGTCCTCGACCTCCTCGCCGAAGCGGAATTCGAGAAACTCGCGCCGCACCGCCTCGACGGTCTGGCCCGACTGCTCCATCTGGTAGAGCGCCTGCACGGCATAAAGCCGTGCCGCGGATTTGAGGGAATGGCGGGTCTGTGGGGCGCTCATGCGGTGGGGGTATCCTTGGTTCCGCCCGCGATACGGTAATCCTCGGAGGCAGGGACAAACCCCACCCCCTTGCGCGGGCCGCCCCATTTACGGGCCAGCGCCACCAGATGCAAGGCCGCAGCCGCCGCCCCTGCCCCCTTGTTCATCGCCTTTGGATCGGCCCGCACCTCGGCTTGCGCGCGATTTTCCACCGTCAGGATACCGTTGCCGATGCACAGACCCTGAAGACCCAGAAGCGTGATCCCCCGAGAGCTGTCATTGCACACCGTCTCGTAATGCGTGGTCTCGCCCCGGATCACGCAGCCAAGCGCCACATAGCCGTCGAAATTCGCCATCCGCTCGGCGATGCCGATGGCGGTGGGAATTTCCAGCGCGCCCGGCACCTCGGCGATCTCATGGGTCGCGCCCGTCGCCTCGATCTCGGCCACGGCCCCCGCAATCAGGTTGTCGGCGATGTCGCGGTAGAACGGCGCCACCACGATCAGGATCTTCACCGGCCGGTCGAATTCGGCACGCGGCAGGCTGTATTCATGTTCGGCCATTCTCTCACACCTCTTTCAGGGGCCGGGTGCCCACAATGCTGATCCCGTAGGCGTCAAGGCCAAGATAGCGCGTATCGGGGCTGTCGGTGAGCAGGATCAGCTTGTGAATCCCCAGAACCGCCATGATCTGCGCGCCAAGCCCGGTCTGCTTGATGATGCGCGGCCCGTCATCCTCTTCCATCTCGCCCGCGAGCTTGGGCCGTGGCTGGCGGAACAGGAACACCGCGCCGCGCCCTTCCCGCGCGATGATCTCCATGGCGCGCGGCAGCTTGCCCGCGGGCCCGTGCGCGGGTTCTGCGCCGATCCCCAGCACATCCTCCAGCGCGTTGAGCGCATGCGCCCGCGTCAGCACCGGCGCACCATCGGTGATGTCGCCCTTGATCAGCACGACATGTTCGGTCCCGGTGATCTGGTCGGCGAAAATCCGCATCTCCCAGTCGCCGCCATGGCAGGAGGTGACGCTCTCATGGCCGGTCTCGATCACCAGGTTGTCGTGCTTGTGGCGATAGGCGATCAGGTCGGAAATGGTGCCGATCTTCAGCCCGTGCTGTCTGGCAAAGCCGATCAGGTCCGGCAGCCGCGCCATGGAGCCATCCTCGTTCATGATCTCGCAGATCACACCCGACGGGTTCAGCCCGGCCAGCCGCGCGATATCCACAGCCGCCTCGGTATGGCCCGCGCGCACCAGAACGCCGCCGCGCCGCGCGCGCAAGGGAAAGACATGGCCGGGCGTGGCAAGGCTTGCCATCGTGTTCTGCTCACCTATCGCCGTGGCAATGGTCAGCGCGCGGTCATGGGCGGATATGCCGGTGCTCACCCCTTCGCGCGCCTCGATCGACACGGTGAAGGCCGTCTCGTGGCGCGAGGAATTGTTGACCGCCATCATCGGCAGGCCCAACCGGTCGATCCGCTCTGCGGTCATCGGCAGGCAAATGAGGCCGCGCCCGTGCGTGGCCATGAAATTCACCGCCTCCGGTGTGGCGAACTCTGCGGCAATGACCAGATCGCCCTCGTTCTCGCGGTCCTCGTGATCGACGAGGATGAACATCGCGCCCCGGCGCGCGTCATTGATGATCTCTTCGATCGGCGATATCGCCTCGCGCAGATCGGTCTCCACCGGCCCCGGCGTCTCGAATGCGGCTCTGTCGGTCATGGCGCGCCCCCTTCTCAAGCCCCGCCCGGATAGCGCAGCCGCGCGGCAATGGCCAGAGCCGAGCGCCCCCGCATTTCCCGTTTGCGCCCCGCGCAGGTCTCGCGCAGACTGCGCGCATCGACCGAAGGAAAACACCATGCCCCTTGCCCGCCGCCCCTGGGTGCCCAAGCCCTGCGAAGACCTGATCGAGCACATCGCCACCCGCACCACCGCCGAGCCGCCCGAGGCCACATCCGCGCGTATCGAGGCGCTGGCCGGGGACAACCGCCGTATCCACGAGGCCGAGTGCTTCAATCTCAACCCCGCCACCAACGTGATGAACCCCCGCGCCGAGGCGATGCTGGCCTCGGGTATCGGCGCGCGCCCGTCCTTGGGCTATCCCGGCGACAAATACGAGATGGGGCTGGAGGCGATCGAGGAAATCGAGATCATCGCCGCCACCCTCGCCGCCGAGGTGTTCGACGCGGCCTATGCCGAGATCCGCGTGCCCTCGGGCGCGCTGGCCAATCTCATGGGCTTCATGGCCACCTGCCGCCCCGGCGACACGATCATCGCACCGCCTGCCAGCATCGGCGGCCATGTCACCCATCACGCCCCCGGTTGCGCGGGGCTTTATGGCCTCAAGATCGTCGAGGCCCCGGTGAACGCGGACGGCTACACGGTCGATGTGGACGCCCTGCGCACGCTGGCCCAAAGGGTGCGGCCCCGCCTCATTACGCTGGGGGCAAGCCTCAACCTGCATGAACACCCCGTGGCCGAGACCCGCGCCATCGCCGACGAGGTGGGCGCGCATCTTCTCTTCGACGCGGCGCATCAATGCGGCATCATCGCCGGGGGCGCGTGGAAGAACCCGCTTGCCGAGGGCGCGCATCTGATGACGATGAGCACCTACAAGAGCCTTGGTGGCCCGGCGGGCGGCCTCATCGTCACCAATGACGCTGATCTCGCGCAGCGCCTGGACGCTATCGCCTTTCCCGGCCTCACCGCCAATTTCGACGCCGCCAAATCGGCGGCGCTGGCCATCACGCTGTGCGATTGGAAAACCCATGGTCGCGCCTATGCCGCGCAGATGATCGCGGTGGCGCAGGCGCTGGCCGGGGCACTGGAGGCCGAGGGGCTGCCGGTGTTCAAGACCCAAGGTGTAGCCACCGCCTCGCATCAATTCGCGCTCATGGCGGCGGGCTTCGGCGGCGGTCAGGCAGCGTCAAAGACCTTGCGCCGCGCGGGCTTTCTCGCCTGCGGCATCGGCCTGCCCGTGGCCCACGTGGCGGGCGACATGAACGGGCTGCGCATCGGCACGCCGGAACTTGTCCGCTGGGGCATCACGCCCGAGCATGCCCCGCGCATGGCAGCCCTCATCGCCCGCGCGCTGCGCTGCAATGATCCCGCCGCGCTTTTGCCCGAGGTATCGGAGTGGCGACAGACGTTCGACCGGCTGCACTACGTCACCTGAGCAGACTCAGTGCAGCTTTTTCCGTATCCGCTGCACCATCCACCACACAAGGGCGATGACCGGCAGCGTCACGGCGGCAGTGACCATGCCCTTGCTGACACCAAGTGCATCGGCCACCGGGTAGAGCAGGTAGCCCGCCAGCGACACGGCGTAATAGCTGATCGCCACCACTGACAGCCCCTCGACCGTGCGCTGAAGCCGAAGCTGCACATCCGCGCGCTTGTCCATGCTTTCCAAGAGCGCCTGATTCTGCGCGCTGCGCTCCACATCCACCCGCGTGCGCAAGAGGTCCCCCGCCCGCATCGCCCGGTCCGACATGGCGCTCAGCCGCTCCTTGGTGGCGGTGACGGTGCGCATCGCCGGATCGTAGCGGCGCATCATGAACTCGCCAAAGGTCTGCCGCCCCTCGAACCGGTCCTCGCGCAGCGCGCCGATGCGCTGATGCACGATCTGCTCATAGGCCGCCGTCGCCCCGAACCGGAACGAGGATTGCGCCACCAGTGCCTCCAACTCCGCCGAGACGTGCAAGAGGCCCTTCAGCGTCTCCTCCGCAGGCTGTCCCCCCTCGGTCATGTCGTTCACCAGACGGCTCAGCTGCGTCTCGGTCTCGCCCATCTGGCGGCCCATCTCGCGCACGCGGGCAAAGCCCAGCATCGACATGGTCTTGTAGGTCTCGATCTCGCAGAGCCGCTGCACGATCCGCCCGATCCGCCGCGCCCCCGTGCTTGGCGCCACATGCAGCGAGAACCGCTGATGCCCGGCCGGGTCGATGCGGAAATCGCCCGCGACAACCCCCGCATCGTCAAGCACGCGCGCCACCGCCACGCTTTCCGAGACAAACCAGCCGTCGATATCGGTGCGCGTGGCCTCGCGGCTGGCCCAAGGCACCACCCGGATCATCGCCGAGGTGATCCGCACCCCCGGCGCGGACTCGAGCCAGTCGGCCGGAAACACATCGAAATCCGCCGGATCGAACGGGCGGCTGCTCACCCCTTGGGTAAAGACCGTGTAGGTCACCATCTCGGTATGGCTTTCCCACTTGAGCACATGACGCCCGATCTCGCCGGAATAATGCGTGGCCCCCGGTTGCGGATGCTTGACGCCGTAACGCTCGAGAAGCGCCACCAGATGCGCCATGTCCGCCGCCCGGTCGCGCTTGGCCGCATCCTGCGGCTGCTTGATCGCCAGAAACACGGCGGTAGAGGGCGCGGTCAGCGTCGGAAAGGGGCGCGCGTGCAACTCGTTGGAGAGCATGTAGCGCAGCGGATGATCCTCGATGGGCGGCATGGCCTGTCTCCTTGTCCGCGCGCAATCTAGCGCGCCCTGCGCCCGACTCAAAGTGGTTTTTCCTTCAAACACAGAGCCTTAGCCGCACACCACCGCATACCACGCGCGCCCTGCCCTTCATCGTTCAAAAAATACTCGATCTTGCGACGCCACCACGCGTCGCAGCACACGAAAAGGGCGCGGCCCGCAGGCCACGCCCCCTGTCTCAGGTCCTTGCCCCGATCACTCGATCTTGGGCAAGAGGCTCGACACGCTGGCCTTGGCATCACCGTAGAACATGCGTGTGTTTTCCTTGTAGAACAGCGGGTTCTCGATCCCGGAATAGCCGGTGCCCTGCCCACGCTTGGACACGAACACCTGTTTCGCCTTCCAGCATTCCAGCACCGGCATGCCGGCGATGGGCGAGTTGGGATCGTCCTGCGCCGCCGGATTGACGATATCGTTGGAGCCGATGACGATGACCACATCGGTCGAGGGGAAATCCTCGTTGATCTCGTCCATTTCCATCACGATGTCATAAGGCACCTTCGCCTCGGCCAGAAGCACGTTCATATGCCCCGGCAAGCGTCCTGCCACCGGGTGGATGGCAAAGCGGACATTCTTGCCGCGTGCGCGCAGTTTCGAGGTCAGTTCCGACACCGCCCCCTGCGCCTGCGCCACCGCCATGCCATAGCCCGGAATGATGATGATGCTGTCGGCCTCGTTGAGCGCGCTTGCCACACCATCCGCGTCGATGGCGATCTGCTCGCCCTCGATCTCCGCCGCAGGCCCCGAGGTTCCCCCGAAGCCGCCGAGGATCACGCTCACGAACTGACGGTTCATCGCCTTGCACATGATGTAGCTCAGGATCGCACCCGAGGAGCCGACAAGCGCGCCGACCACGATCAGGAGGTCATTGCCAAGGCTGAAACCGATCGCCGCCGCCGCCCAGCCCGAGTAGCTGTTGAGCATCGAGACGACCACCGGCATGTCCGCGCCGCCGATCCCCATGATCAGGTGATAGCCGATGAAAAGCGCCAGCAGCGTGAGCAGCACAAGCGTCCAGCTTCCCGCGCCGCCCAGATACATGAGCGTGAACACCAGCGACAGCGCCGCCGCACCGGCATTGAGCATGTGCCCGCCCGGAAGCTGCTTGGCCGCCGTGTTCACCTTGCCCGCCAGCTTGCCATAGGCGATGACCGAGCCGGTAAATGTGACCGCGCCGATCCAGATGCCGAGCACAAGCTCCACCCGCAGGATGGTGACCTCCACCGCCGTCTTCTTGGCGACGATGGCGGCAAAGCCGGAGAACGTCTTGGCGAAGGCCGCCGCTTCCGCCGCCACCGTCTCGGGCTGCGGATAGGGCAGGTTCGCGCCGGCAAAGGCCGCCGCGACGCGCCCGATCTCGATATCGGCGTTGAAGCCGACAAAGACCGCCGCAAGGCCGACAAGGCTGTGCATGATCGCCACAAGTTCGGGCATCTGCGTCATCTGCACCCGTGTGGCCAGTTGGTGCCCGACCACCGCGCCCAACCCGATCATCACCACCGACAGAAGCCACAGCCCCTGCCCCGGCCCGATCAGCGTCGCCAGAACCGCGATGGTCATGCCGACAATGCCATACCAGATGGCGCGCTTGGCGCTCTCCTGCCCGCTCAGACCGCCAAGGCTGAGGATGAAGAGCACCGCCGCGACCGCATAGGCCGCAATCGTGAAACCGAAATCCATCTCGCCCTCCGCCTTATGATTTCTGGAACATGGCGAGCATCCGCCGCGTCACGAGGAAGCCACCGAAGATGTTGATGGCGGCCATGAACACTGCGAGCGCGGCCATGATCGTGATGAGAACAGAGCTTGAGCCGATCTGCACCAGTGCGCCGAGGATGATGATCGACGAGATCGCGTTGGTGATCGCCATCAGCGGCGTGTGCAGGCTGTGGCTCACGTTCCAGATCACCGAGAAGCCGACAAAGACCGCCAGCACGAAAACGATGAAATGCTGCATGAAGCTGGCCGGGGCCACCAGACCCACCGCGAGCAGGAGCGCCGCACCGACCACCAGAAGCGTGACCTGGCTCTTGGTCTGCGCCTTGAAGGTTGCGATTTCCTTCGCGCGCCTCTCCTCGGGGGTCAGCTCCTTGGCCTTTTCCTTGGGCTTGGCGGCGGCGATGGCCGCGACCTTGGGCGGTGGCGGCGGCCAGGTGATCTCACCCTTGTGGGTAACGGTGGCCCCGCGAATGACGTCATCTTCCATGTTGTGATTGACCGCGCCATCCTTGTCGGGGGTGAGGTCGGTCATCATGTGGCGGATGTTGGTGGCATAAAGCGTGCTGGCCTGCGCGGCCATCCGGCTCGGGAAATCGGTGTAGCCGATGATCGTCACGCCGTTCTCGGTGACGATCTTCTCGTCCATCACCGTCAACTTGCAGTTGCCGCCCTTCTCGGCGGCCAGATCGACGATCACGGAACCGCGTTTCATGGATTTCACCATGTCCTCGGTCCAAAGCTCCGGCGCCTCGCGGTTGGGGATCAGCGCCGTGGTGATGACGATATCCATCTCGGGGGCCAGTTCGCGGAACTTGGCAAGCTGCGCCTCGCGGAATTCGGGGCTGGAGACAGAGGCATAGCCGCCGGTGGCGGCACCGTCCTGCTGCGCTTCCTCGAAATCGAGATAGACGAATTGCGCGCCCATCGATTCGACCTGTTCGGCCACTTCGGGGCGCACGTCGAACGCATAGGTGATCGCGCCAAGGCTTGTCGCCGTGCCGATGGCCGCCAGCCCCGCCACGCCCGCGCCCACCACGAGCACCTTGGCCGGGGGCACCTTGCCCGCCGCCGTGATCTGCCCGGTGAAGAAGCGGCCAAAGTTGTTGCCGGCCTCGATCACCGCGCGATAGCCCGCGATATTGGCCATGCTTGAGAGCGCGTCCATCTTCTGCGCACGGCTGATGCGCGGCACCATTTCCATGGCGATGACCGTCGCGCCCTTTTTCGACGCGGTCTCCAGCCCCTCGGCATTGCCCGCCGGGTTGAAGAAGGTGATCAGCGTCTGCCCCTCGCGCAGCCGTTTGAGCTCGGTGTCGGTCGGGATGCGCACCTTGGCGACGATGTCGCACTCTTTCCAGAGCGCGGCGGCGGTCTTGATCACCTCGACCCCGGCGGCCTCGTAGGCCGCATCGGTGAACCCCGCGCGCGCGCCCGCACCAGTCTCGATGGCGCAGCTATGACCCAGCTTTTGTAGCTGAATCGCCGAATCGGGCGTCATCGCCACCCGGTTCTCGCCGTCCAGCACCTCCTTAGGCGTTCCGATCTTCACCTGTCATCTCCCCCTCTGGCAGATCATGTGCAGTAGGCCCCGGCAATGCGGGGCCCGATGGTTTGTCCGAAAGCGGTTATTTCACACTCTTTCCCGACTGGCGATATCAACTTTGCCGCAGGGATTACACCCAGCGCCGCGTTTTTTCGCAGTAGCGTGCAAAATCGGCACGGAAGGTCCGGCGCATCCGGTTCTCTTCGGGTTCGATGAAGCGTTTCTCGATCACCCAGACAAAGACGGGAATCAGCGGCAGCGCCAGCACCGCCTCCCACCGCAGGATCAGCCCTGCAAGGATGAGCGCGTCGCCCAGATAGATCGGATTGCGCGTGCGCTTGAATATCCCCGAGGTGATCAGCCGCGCGGGCGTCTCATGCGGCACGATGGTTGTCTTGTGGCGGCGAAACTCCATCGCCGCCAGCGCGATGAGCAAGAGGCCCGCGCCGAGCAGCAGCCCCCCCACGAAATCGACCCAGCCACCGCCAAGGCGCAGCCCCATCGGAAAATACGTGGCCTGCCCCCAGGCGAGAGCCAGGAACCCGGCCAGCCAGACAGGCGGCATGTCGATCCATTTCAGCATTGTGGCAACGCTCCGGTATGGGGTGTCGCGGGCAGAATGCACGGCGGAAGGACGATGTCAAAAGGGCGAATGGTTGCATGGGAGTTTTTGGCCGGAAGGGGATGGCGGGAGAGAGCCGCGCAAGAGCACCAAGCATCCAACGTCCCCCTTAGCTCCCCATTCCGAACCTCCCCCTTGGCCGCGCCCCCTGTCACCGCTACGCTCCCCCCAGGCAACCCGGAGGCCCCCATGAAACTCGACGGAAAACATGCCCTTGTCACCGGCGGAGGCTCGGGCATCGGGCTGGCCATCGCGCGCGCACTTGCGGGTGCGGGGGCCGAGGTCACGATCACCGGCCGGCGCGGCGCCGTGCTGGACGAGGCGGCAGGCGGCAGGCTTCACCCGCTGGTCATGGACGTGACCGACGAGGCGCAGGTGACAGCAGGCGTCAAGGCCGCCGTCGCCGCGCGCGGCCCGGTGCAGATCTGCATCCCCAACGCGGGGCTGGCCGAGGGGCGCGCCCTGCACAAGACCGACGCCGCGTTCTGGCGGCAGATCATGGCCACCAATCTCGACGGCGCGTTCTACACGGTGCGCGAATGTCTGCACGACATGCGCAAGGCGGAGTGGGGCCGCGTGATCGCCATTTCCTCGATTGCCGGGCTCAAGGGTCTGAAGGGGGCGGCGGCCTATTCGGCCAGCAAACACGGGATGATCGGTCTCATCCGATCCCTGAGCGAAGATTACCTCGGCACGGGCCTGACATTCAACGCCATCTGCCCCGGCTATGTCGATACCGAGATCGTCAGCCGCAACGTGACCGCCATTTCTGATCGCGCCGGCGTCTCGCCCGACGAGGCGCGCGCCATGATGGTCAGCGCAAATCGCCACAACCGGCTCATCGCCCCCGAGGAGGTGGCCCAGGCCGTGCTCTGGCTCTGCGGGCCGGGATCGCAGAGCGTCAACGGTCAGGCCATCGAGATTGCAGGCGGGCAGTTTTGAGCGGGCGGGACACCATCGCCCCGGGCGCGCGTCATGCTCCGGCCCGACCGGAGCATCTCCCCCAAGGCGGGAGGCCGGAGATTGCCCGGTCGCGCCGGGCAATGACGGCGCGTGTCCTTCGGACGCAGGGAGCAGGAGACAGACCATGACCGATTTCACCGCTACCCGCGCCATGTTCCACCTGCCCGAGGGGGTAATCTATCTCGACGGCAACTCCTTGGGTCCCCTGCCCCGCGCCGCCGAGGCGGCCATGGCACGGGTGATGCGCGACGAATGGGGCGAGATGCTGATCACCGGCTGGAACCGGGCCGGGTGGATGGCGCAACCGCGCAGGCTTGGCGACCGGATCGCGCGGCTGATCGGGGCGGAGCCGGGCCATGTCGTGCTGGGCGATACGCTCTCGGTCAAGGTCTATCAGGCGCTCGCCGCAGCCCTTGCGCTCTGCCCCGACCGCCGCGTGATCCTTTCGGACAGCGGCAATTTCCCCTCCGATCTTTACATGGCAGAAGGTTTGATAAAGGCGCTCGGCCAAGGCCACGAGTTGCGCGTGGTGGCCCCCGAAGAGGTGGCGGACGCGATCACCGAAGAGGTGGCCGTCACGCTGATCACCGAGGTTGATTACCGCACGGGCCGCCTGCATGACATGAAGGACCTGACCGCGCGCGCCCATGCGGCGGGGGCGCTCACGGTCTGGGATCTCGCGCACAGCGCGGGCGCGCTGCCCGTGGATGTGGCGGGCGCGGGCGCGGATTTCGCCGTCGGCTGCACCTATAAATATCTCAATGGCGGCCCCGGCGCGCCTGCGTTCATCCATGTCGCGCCGCGCCATGCCGAGGCCGCCTTTCCAGCCCTTTCGGGCTGGCTCGGCCATGACGCGCCCTTCGCGTTCGAGCAGGAATACCGCCCCGGCCCGGGCATCGAGCGGATGCGCGTCGGGACGCCACCGGTGCTGGCGATGGCCGCGCTCGATGCGGCGCTCGATCTCTGGGAGGGGGTGGACATGGCCGCGCTGCGCGCGCGCTCGATCGAACTGTCGGAGCTTTTCATTTCCGAGGTCGAGGCCGCCTGCCCGATGCTGAGCCTCGCCAGCCCGCGTGATCCGGCCCGGCGCGGCTCTCAGGTATCGTTCCGCCACGCCGAGGGCTATGCCATCATCCAGGCGCTCATCGCACGCGGCGTGATCGGCGATTTCCGCGCGCCCGACATCCTGCGCTTCGGCTTTACCCCGCTCTATCTGGGTGCGGACGAGGTGCGCGCCGCCGCGCGACACCTGTCCGAGGTCATGGCAGGCCGCCTCTGGGACCGGCCCGAATATCGCACACGCGCCGCCGTCACCTGAGCGGCGACGCGCAACCCCACGGCGGCAAAACCCGATTTCCGCCTCAATTTGCCTAAAATTCAACGCACCGCGCTAAAAATCCCGCCGCAGTCAGGCCGTATCCGTTTTGGAAACAGTCACGCGCTTTTGCGCAAAATGTGCGGGTTACCGGGATGCCGACGACATTCAACTGGATCTACCTGGGACAATCGAGCCTTATCCTCGATCCGACCGAGGGCAACAGCAACGCCGAGGGGGCTGCGCTCTTTACCGGGCTGACCTTCGGATCCCCGGCAAACCCGCTCTTTCAGCAGGTCACGCGCACCACGACCATCGACAATGGTGGGGCGGCGGGTGCGCTCGACATGAACAATGCGGTGACGAACGACCAGTTCACCACCGATATCGGCAATGGACCGCAGACCTTCATCTTTGACGGTCTGTCCACCTACAATGCGACCATCACCTATACCGATGGCACGACCGCGTCATTTCTCGCGGTGCTGGCTCAGGACACGACCGGCCATCTCTTCCTTGCCCCGCCGCTCAACACGACCGCCGCGAATGCGGGCAATATCGCGGCCCTGACAGCGCGCCCGATCGAATCCGTCACCTTCAATACGGTCGATACCTCCACCAACACGAACCTCGGGGCAGACCGCGCCGATATCGGGATCGACGACGGTATCGTGCAGGGCACGGCGGGAAATGACCTGATCGACGCAGGTTACATCGAACCGATCCCCAACGGCTCGGACCGGGTCGACAACAATGATGGGGTGGGTGGCGGCAATGCCGATGTGATCGAGGCGGGCGCGGGCAATGACACGGTGTTCGCGGGGCTTGGCGATGACACGGTGTTCGGCGGCACCGGCGCCGATTCCATCCTCGGCGGCGCGGGCAATGACAGCCTGCTCGGTGAGGGCGGCAACGACACGCTGACCGGCGGCGCGGGCAATGACACGGTGCTGGGTGGCAACGGGGCCGACACGCTCTTTGGCGACGGTGCCTCGGCCCGCTGGGCCTATGAGGTCTTCACGCAGGATTTCACCTCCGCCAACGGGCAGGCCTTCACCATCGAGAGCGGCACGCTGGCCGGGTCGGGCACCACCGACACGCTCAACATCACCCCGCTCGGGCAGGCCGCCACCGGGCAGGCCGACCCCAACGATTTCGGGGTGATCCTGACATCGACGCTGTTCTCGCCCGATGCGGGCACCTACCGCTTCACCACCACCTCGGATGACGGCTCGACGATCCGCATTCTCGACAGCCAGGGCAACGCGCTCGACTTCACGAACCAGTCGGGCAACAACGGCCCCTTTCTCGACAACGATTTCCACCAGTCGGCCACGACCCGCTGGGGCGATGTGACGCTCGAGGCCAACCAGATCTACACGATCGAAGTGCGGTTCTGGGAGAATGCCGGCCAGCAGGTCCTGTCGGGCACGATCACGCCGCCGGGCGGCACAGCAACAAGCCTTGACAGCAGCCCGCTCATCCTCGGGGTCGAGACGGCACCGGGCGACGATTTTCTCGATGGCGGCGCGGGCAATGACCTTGTCTTCGGCGGCGGCGGCAATGACACGATCACCATCGGTCAGGGTGACACGCTCTTTGGCGGCGATGGCGACGATCTCTTCATCCTGCAGGATTTCGCGGCGGCGGGCGGCACGATCACCATCACCGGCGGCGAGGGCGATGAGACGAATGGCGATACGCTCTTTCTGACGCCGAATGTCAGCAAGGCCGACATCACCTTTACCAATACCGATGACACGGCGGGGGGGCTGTCGGGCTTCTTCACCACGCCCGACGGCACGCTGGTCAATTTCTCGGAAATCGAGAACATCATCTGCTTTACCCCCGGCGCGCGGATCCTGACGCCGCAGGGCGCACGGGCCATCGAGACGCTGCGCCCGGGCGATATGGTGATCACCCGCGACAATGGCCCGCAACCGATCCGCTGGATCGGGTCGAGCACCGTGCCCGGCCACGACCGCTTTGCCCCCGTCAGGATCGCGGCGCGTGTGCTCGACGGGGCGACCGCGCCGCTTCTGGTCTCGCCGCAGCACCGGGTGCTCTTTACCGGCTACAAGGCCGAGCTGCTCTTTGGCACGGACGAGGTTCTGGTCGCCGCCAGGCACCTGATCGACGGGCGCGACGTGACCCTCGCCCCGCGGTCCGCAGTCACCTACCTCCATCTCATGTTCGACCGTCACGAGGTGATCTATGCCGAGGGTGCCGCGACCGAGAGCTTTCATGCGGGCGACATGGGGCTGTCGGCGATCTCCGAGGCCGCGCGCGAGGACATGTTCCGCGTCTTTCCGGGCCTGCGCAGCAATCCGGGCCTGCATGGCGCGACAGCGCGCACCTGCCTGAAGGCGCATGAGGCGCAGCTGTTGCACGCGACGCGCGAACCCACACCGATGGCCGCCTGAATGTGGCGCAAATGCGCTCCCACGACAGGAGCTTCGCCCCCATGGCAACATAGTTGCGCCTCAAGCGGCGGTTAATCGGATTCCCATGAATTAAGACGATGATGCGGCGTGAAAGGCCGCATCCTGATAGTGGTGCAAGAGGTTCAGATGCCGATAGCGAGTGAACTGAGTGTGAATACGGGCGCGACGGCGCTCGACATGGCCAACACGATGTTCGGCGACGGGGTGACCGTCGTGTCGGCCACCTATTCCGGCGATCCGCTGTCATCGGGCACGTATACGGGCGGCAACACGACCTTGGGCGAACTCAGCCCGGCGGATACCGGCGTGATCCTGTCGACCGGCAAAGCCACCGACATCACCAACAACTCGGGCACGACGGATACCAACATTCGCTCCAACACCACCACGGATACGTCCGGCGGCGTGGATGGCGACGCGGACATGAACAACGTGTCGGGGCAAGCGACCTTCGATGGCGCGTTTCTGGAGGCCACGTTCATTCCGGTCGGCGACACGCTGACGATGCAGCTTGTGTTTTCGTCAGAGGAATATCTGGAATTCGTCAATGGCGGCGTGAACGACACGGTCGGCGTGTGGGTCAATGGCACCCTCGTGCCGCTGGAGTTCGGCGGGACGAACACGAATGTCTCGATCGACACGATCAATGACACATCGAATTCCAACCTCTATCTGGACAACCCCGATACCGCCGACACCTTCAACACGGAAATGGACGGCTCAACCGTCATCCTGTCGCTGACCGCGCCGGTGACTGCGGGGGCGGAGAACACGATCCGCATCGGTATCGCGGACGGTGGTGACGCCAGCCTCGATTCGAACCTTCTGATCATGGGCAATTCGGTCCAGACCGCGAACATCGCGCAAGAGGACATCCTCGCCCAGGGGCCCAACACGACGCAGGTTCACAACATCCTGGCCAATGATCAGGGCAGCGGCCACTCGATCACCCACATCAACAACAAGGCCGTCATCCCCGGCGATACGGTCACCTTGAACACGGGCGAGCAGGTGACCGTGAACGCCGACGGCACGATCACAGTAACCACCGATGGCGATATCGGATCGAACACCTTCACCTATTCCACGGTGGACAGCGCCGGCAATCCCGCCACCGGTTTCATCACCATCGAAACAACGGCCACGCCCCCGGATTTCATCGTCGAAGGCGCCGCGGAGGCCGACTTGATCGACGCCGGCTATACCGGCGATCCCGAGGGCGATGTCATCGACGGCTTCGACCATTCCGACGCCAGCAACAACGACTTCGTCGAGGCAGGCGCAGGTAACGACACGGTGCGCGCGGGTGTCGGCAATGACACGGTGTTTGGCGGCGACGGCAACGACCTGCTCGAGGGCCAGGCAGGCGACGACAGTCTTGTGGGCGAAGCGGGGAATGACACGCTCATTGGCGGCACGGGGAATGACACGCTCATTGGCGGGATCGGCAAGGATGTTCTCAGCGGGGGCATGGGCAATGACAGCCTGTTCGGCGCCGAAGGCGACGACACTCTGATCGGCGGCGCGGGGGCGGATACACTCGACGGCGGCTCAGGACTCGACGTGATTGACTATTCCGCCTCGGCGGGGGCGGTCAACGTCAATCTCGGCACCATGACCGCCACGGGCGGCGATGCAACCGGCGACGTGCTGTCAGGGGTCGACGGGATCATCGGCTCGGATTTCGACGATACGCTGATCGGGTTCGACGGCGTTTTCGACGGCGGCACCACCACCAACATCATCGACGGCGGCGCGGGCGACGATTTCATCGACGGGCGCGACGGCGGCGACACGTTGCTGGGCGGCAGCGGCAATGACACGGTCCTTGGCGGCGGCGGCGGCGACGTGATCGACGGCGGGACCGGCGATGACCTGATCGACGGCGGCACCGGGTCCGATACCATCTTCGGCGGCGCGGGCAATGACACGATCCTCACCTCGGGCGGCAATGACAGCAGTCAAGGGGGCGACGACGCCGACCTGATCATCGTTACCGCCACCGACCCCACCGGCGTCTACAACGTCAACGTCGATGGCGGCTCTGGCGGTGTGGACAACGACACGCTCGATCTTTCGGCGCTGATCGCGGATGGCTGGACCGTTTCCAGCATGACCCAGAACCCCGAAACGAACGGCAATCCGGGCTTCAGCGGTCAAATCACCCTGAGCCGCAGCGCTGAAACGGCCAACATCAATTATACCGATATCGAAAACCTGATCATCCCCGATTTCATCGTCGAGGGCACGGCAGGCGATGACCTGATCGACGCCGCCTATACCGGCGACCCGCAAGGCGACATGGTCGATGCGGGCGATGCTGCCGACGGCTCGAACGACGATATGATCGAGGCGGGTGCGGGCAATGACACCGTGTTCGCCGGTCTGGGGGATGATCTTGTCCTGGGCGGTGGGGGTGCCGATCTCCTGTATGGCGGTGATGACAATGACACGCTGGTTGGCAATGCCGGGAATGACACGATCTTTGGCGGTGCGGGCGACGACCTGATCGTCACCGGCAATGACAACAACAATTTCGCCGGTGCCGGCGACTCGAGTAGCGATGTCAACCTCGCATATGGCGGGGCGGGCAATGACACTTTGATCGGCTCTGTCGCAACGGATGAACTTCATGGCGAGGCCGGCAATGATCTGATCCTGGGCGGCGGCGGCGCCGATTCGCTCTTTGGCGGCACGGGCGATGACACGATCGACGGCGGTGCGGGCGATGACAGCATCGAGTCCTGGTTCGGCAACGACGTCCTGAGCGGTGGCGCGGGCGATGATTACATCGACGGCTCGGTCGGGAATGACACGCTGATGGGCGGTGACGGCAACGACACCCTTCTCGCCGGAAGCGATGACGGTGAGGACTTTGTCGACGGTGGCGCGGGCAATGACGAAATCAGCGCGGGTGGCGGCAACGACACGCTCGCGGGCGGAACCGGCGACGATTTCATCTTTGCCGCAGAAGGTGACGATCTCATCCTGATGGAGGATGATTTCGGAAATGACACGATCGACGGTTGGTCAAATGGCTCGGGCAGCGACACGCTCGACGCGGGCGCGGTCACGCAGGATACCGTGCTTGACCTCACGGCGGGCGATCCGGGCAATCCCGAACAGGGCACGCTCTCGAACGGCACCCAAACGGCGCAGTTCAACGAGATCGAGACCATCATCCTCGGCTCTGGCAACGATCTGGTGCTGGGGTCCGGCGGCAACGATAGCGTCAGCACCGGTGCCGGTGCCGATACCGTCGATGGCGGCGCGGGCGATGACAGCTTCGATGTCGGAGCGGGCGATGGTGCGGTCGATACCGTGATCTTCGCCGATGGCGACGGGGCCGACACGATTACCGGCTTTGCCGCGCCCATCGACAATGGTGACGGCACATTCACGGGCCGGGATCAGCTTGATCTCTCGGGCCTCACCGATGCCAATGGCGACCCGGTCAACGTGGCCGATGTGACGGTGGGCAGCGATCCTGATGGCAATGCCGTCCTCAGCTTTCCGGGCGGCGAGAGCATTACCCTCATTGGCGTCGATCCGACCGCGATCACCGATCATGACGCGCTTGCGGCCATGGGCATTTTCCAGCCCGATTACAGTGTCGAGGGCACGGCAGGCGACGACACCATCGACGTCAGCTATACCGGCGACCCTGAAGGCGACCGGGTGGACAATGCCGACAGCCGCAACAATGACAATGACGATGTCATAGATGCAGGCGCGGGCAATGACCTGATCCTAGCGGGCCTTGGCGATGATACCGTCATGGGCGGCGAGGGCAACGATACGATCTTCGGCCTCGACGACGCAGACCTGCTCTTTGGCGATGCGGGCGATGACAGCCTCGATGGCGGCATCGGCCCGGACACGCTCTTTGGCGGCACAGGCAATGACACGATCACTGTCAGCCAGGGCGACAGCGCCGAGGGCGGGGATGGCGACGATACCTTTATTCTGAGCGATCCGGGCGAGGTCGATACCGCCACGATCACCATCATCGGCGGCGAAGGCGGCGAGACGGCCGGCGATACGCTGCGGCTGACGCCCGGGATCGGGCGTGGCGACATCACCTTTACCAATCCCGACGACACGGCTGGCGGGCTTTCGGGGACGTTCACGTTCAACGGTGTGGTGGTCAATTTCTCGGAGATCGAGAACATCATCTGCTTCACCCCCGGCGCGCGGATCCTCACCCCGCGCGGCGAACGGCCCGTCGAGACGCTGCGCCCCGGCGATCTGGTGGTCACGCGCGATCACGGGCCTCAGCACGTCCGCTGGACCGGGCAGCGCACCGTGCCGGGCACGGACCGGTTCACGCCGGTGGTAATCGCGCCGTCGGTGATGGGGGGCAGCGGGCTGATCGTTTCACCACAGCACCGCGTGCTTTTCACCGGTTACAAGGCGGAACTGCTCTTTGGCGAGCGCGAAGTTCTGGTCGCCGCAAAGCATCTGGTGAACGGGCGCGACGTGCGGTTCAGCCCTTGTGCGGCAGTCACCTATGTCCATGTCATGTTCGACCGCCACGAGGTGATCTATGCCGACGGCATCGCCACCGAGAGCTTCTTTGCCGGCGATACCGCCCTTTCGGCGGTCGATGACGCGGCCCGCGAGGAGCTGTTCGCGGTCTTCCCCGAATTGCGCAGCGCGCCGGGGCGGCACCGTGAAACCGCGCGCACCTGCCTCAAGGCGCGCGAGGCGGCGCTTTTGCAGGACCGTCTGGGCATGTGGGAGATCTGAGCGCTCAGGCGCGGCGCCGCAGCGGCGCGCCCTGCCCCGCCGCCCAGTCCCGCACCGCATCGCCGAAGGCCGCAAAGAGCGGGCGGCTGACCGGATCATTGGCGGCATTGTATTCCGGGTGCCACTGCACCGAGAGGGTAAAGCCCTTTGCCCCGTCGACATAAAGCGCCTCGGGCGTGCCGTCCTGCGCCCAGCCGTCGATAACCACACCGCGCCCGGGGCGCACGATCCCCTGCCCGTGCAGCGTGTTGGTCATCACCTCCTCGGCCCCCATCAACCGGTGGAACACGCCGCCCGTCGCAAAACGCACCTTGTGGCGCAGCGCGAACTGCTCTTCCATCGTGCCGTCGGGCGGCATCCGGTGATTGTCGCGCCCCGGAAGATCGCGAATCTCGGGGTGCAGCGTGCCGCCAAGCGCGACGTTCACCTCCTGAAATCCCCGGCAAATGCCCAGAAACGGCTGGCCGCGCTCGATGCAGGCGCGCACCAGCGGCAGCGTGATCGCGTCGCGCGCCCGGTCAAAGGCCCCATGCGCCTCGGTTGCGGCCTCGCCATATTCCTCGGGGTGGACATTGGGCCGCCCGCCCGTGAGCAGGAAGCCGTCGCACACCTCCAGCAACTCGGCCACGCTGACATAGCGCGGATCCGAGGGGATGATCAGCGGCAGACACGCCGCCACCTCGGCCACCGCCGACGAATTGATCGTCCCGCCCGCATGGGTCGGATAGCGGTTGTCGATCCGATACTGGTTGCCGATGATACCGACGATCGGGCGGGCCATGATGCGTGTCTTTCTGGTCGTTCGTGAAACCTTGACCCAAATATATGGCAAAACGGAATAACAAAAGATCACCGCGCGCACAGGTTTTCGTGCGATTGCGCGAATTTGCGCGGATTTCGTGCACGGTTTGGTCACTTCCCTGCGCGAGACTGGGGCTCGTGGGCGGCGTCGCCTGTCTTATCGGCCATCTGCATCCCGGTCGGCGGCGGCGATGTCGTCCACACCACGCGCGCGGCGGCACCGCTCGCTGCAATGGCGCACCGCATCCCAGACGCGCGCCCATTTGCGCCGCCAGACCATCGGGCGGCCGCAGGTCGCACAGGTCTTGACCGGCAGATCCGGCTTTCGGCGCATCCGTGCCATCTAGAGATCAAGGCTCAATTGCGCCGGATCGCGCGTCCGGCGGCGCGGCGCGCGCTTGCGGCTGGCGTGTCTGGCCACGATCCGGGCGGTCTCGGCATCGCCCTCATGCGCCCGCCGACAGGCCCAGACCGCCTCTCGCGCCGCCCGCGCCGCCGCCATCGGCTCCACCACCGGCGCGGGATAACGGCGGCCCAGCAGACCCGCCGCCCCCTCCCACTCCCAGGGCCGGTGCAGGAACCGGTCGGGCACGTCGCCAAGCTCGGGCAGCCAGCGCCGCGTGAACGCGCCGCCCGCGTCCTGATCCAGCCCCTGCTTGACGGGATTGTAGATGCGGATCGTGTTCATCCCCGTGGTGCCCGATTGCATCTGCACCTGAGACCAGTGAATCCCCGGCTCGTAATCGGTGAAATACCGCGCCAGCACCGGCCCCGTGGCGCGCCAGTCCAGCCAGAGATGATAGGACGCCACCGCCATCAGCATCGCGCGCATCCGGAAATTGAGCCATCCCGTCGCGATCAGCGACCGCATGCAGGCATCGACAAAGGGCAGCCCCGTCTCGCCCTTCGCCCAGGCCGCCAGCCGCGCAGGCTCCGGAACGCACGGGCGCAGCCCCTCATAGGCCGGGTGCAGGCAACGATGCTCGATCGAGGGTGCATCCTCCAGCTTTTGGATGAAGTGGTCGCGCCACGCCAGCCGCGCCTGAAACGAGCGCATCGCGCGCGCCCAATCGGCCCCGCGCCGCTCTGGCGCGCGCGCGCCCGCCTGCACTGCCTCGCGCACCGAGAGCGTCCCGAAGGCCAGATGTGGCGAAAGACGCGAGCAGGCCGCCGCCCCGGCCAGCGGCGAGGACATGGCGCGTGTATAGTGCTTGCCGCGCGTCGCCAGAAAGCTGTCCAGCCGCTCGATGGCCGCGCATCGCCCGCCCCTTTGCCGCTCGGGGCAGGGATCATCAAGGCCAAGCGCCGCCGCACCGGGCAGGCCCTCGCTCTCGACCCCCGCCACCGCGCGGCCCGCCCGAAGGGGCGGGACAAGCGGCGCGCGCAGGAAGGCGTCGCGCCGCGCGCTCCATTCGTCCCGGCTCGGCAGGCACCGCACCACCGCGCAGTGCGGCACCTCGTGCCAGACCACCCCTTGCGCCCGCGCCCACGCCGCCACCTCGCGGTCGCGCGCATAGCTCAGCGCATTGCCGGTCTCCTCATGGCTCACCAGCGCGCCCACGCCCTGCGCCGCGCGCAACCCCTCCAGCACCTCCACGGCGCGGCCGACCCGGATCACCAGAGGCACCCCCGCCGCCGCAAGCCCCGCGCGCAGACTATCCAGACACTCCGCCAGAAACGCATAATGCCGCCCCGAGGCATCGGGGGCCTCCCAAAGCGCCGGCTCCACAATATAAAGCGGAATGACCGGGCCAAGCGCCACGGCACGCGCCAGGCCCGGGTGATCCTCCACCCGCAAATCGCGCTTGAACCAACAGATCACCGGCCTTTCCATGGGTGGCAACATAGCCGTGCCGCGCGGCTTGGAAAGCCCCGTTGCAGCCCGGCGCGCACGCGCTTACCCTGCCCCCAAAGCATGAGGAGAGCCCGATGAAGGACGCCACGCCGCAGCCCGTCTATCTCAAGGATTACACGCCGCCCGCGTGGCTTGTGGACGAGGTGCATCTCACCTTCCGTCTTGTGCCGGAGGCCACGCGCGTGCAGAGCCGCATCCGCTTTCGCCCCAACCCGGGGGCGGCGGAGCGCGGCTTTTTCCTCCATGGCGAGGGGCTGCGGCTGATTTCCGCGCGCATCGACGGGGCCGAGGTCGCGCCCGAGATAACGCCCGAGGGGCTGCGCGCGGACGTGCCCGACGCGCCCTTTCTCTGGGAGGCCGAGGTCGAGATCGCCCCGGCACAAAATACAGCCCTTGAAGGTCTTTACATGTCGAGCCTCATGTATTGCACGCAATGCGAGGCGGAAGGGTTCCGCAAGATCACCTATTATCCCGACCGCCCCGATGTGATGGCCGTCTTTACCGTGCGCATCGAAAGCGATCTGCCTGTGATGCTGTCCAATGGCAATCCCGTGGCCTCCGGCGATGGCTGGGCGGAATGGCACGATCCCTGGCCCAAACCCAGCTATCTCTTTGCCCTCGTGGCGGGCGATCTGGTGGCCCATCCCGACCGCTTCACCACCCGCTCGGGCCGCGAGGTGGCGCTCAACATCTGGGTGCGTCCCGGCGACGAGGACAAATGCGCCTTCGGCATGGAAGCGCTCAAGAAATCCATGCGTTGGGATGAAGAGGTCTACGGGCGCGAATACGACCTCGACATCTTCAACATCGTCGCCGTGGACGACTTCAACATGGGCGCGATGGAAAACAAAGGCTTGAACATTTTCAACTCAAGTTGCGTTTTATCCACTGAAAAGACCTCTACAGATGCCAATTTCGAACGTATCGAGGCGATCATTGCCCATGAATACTTTCACAACTGGACCGGCAACCGCATCACCTGCCGCGACTGGTTCCAGCTTTGCCTCAAGGAGGGGCTGACGGTTTTTCGCGACGCTCAGTTCACCGCAGATCTGCGCTCGGCCCCCGTCAAGCGCATCCATGACGTGATCACCCTGCGCGCGCGCCAGTTCCGCGAGGATGCGGGGCCGCTCGCCCATCCGGTGCGACCCGACAGTTTCATCGAGATCAACAATTTCTACACCGCAACCGTCTATGAGAAAGGGGCCGAACTGATCGGCATGCTCAAGCGACTTGTGGGTGACGCCGCCTATGCAAGCGCGCTCGACCTATATTTCACCCGCCATGACGGACAGGCCTGCACCATCGAGGATTGGCTGAAGGTTTTCGAGGAGACCACCGGGCGCGATCTCGCGCAGTTCAAGCTTTGGTATGAAGAGGCCGGAACGCCCCGGCTACGCGTCACGGACGACTTCAACAATGGCACGTATACGCTTCATTTTGAACAGGAAACGCCGCCCACTCCCGGCCAGTCCGTCAAACGCCCCCGTGTCATTCCCATCGCCATCGGGTTGCTTGGCCCCAATGGCGACGAGATCCACGGCACCTCCGTTCTGGAAATGACCGAACCGCGTCAGAGCTTTGCTTTCGACGGTTTAGCCTCGCGTCCCATCCCTTCGATCCTGCGGGATTTTTCCGCACCGGTGATCCTTGAACGAGCTACGGACAATGCCGAACGCGCCTTTCTCTTCGCCCATGACACCGACCCGTTCAACCGCTGGGAGGCCGGGCGCGCGCTGGCGCGCGAGACCCTTCTGGCGATGATCCGCGCGGGGGCCGCGCCCGACCCGGCCTATCTCGACGCCGTGCACGCCATGGTCCGCAACGAGACGCTCGACCCGGCCTTTCGCGCCCTCGCCCTTGGCCTGCCAAGCGAGGACGACCTGGCCCAGACCCTCCACGCCGCCGGAGAGACGCCCGACCCGCAAGCCATATGGCAGGCGCGCGAGGCACTCGACGAGGTCCGCGCCAAGGCGATGGAGACGACACTCGCCGATCTCTATGCCCGCCATCAAGTCACGGCCCCCTACCGCCCCGATCCCGATCAGGTGGGTGCGCGCGCGCTGGCCAATGCAGCACTCGGCCTGCTGACGCGGCGTGACGGCGGCGCGCGGGCGCAGGCGCAATTCAACCGCGCCGACAACATGACCCAGCAACTCGCGGCGCTTGGCTGTCTTTTGCGCGCCGACGCGGGAGCGGCGGCCAGCGACGCCTTCTATCGCCAATGGTCGCATGACCGGCTGGTGATGGACAAATGGTTCGGGCTGCGCGTTCTGGAGGCGGCCCCCGACCAGGCGGTCCAAACCGCCGAGGCCCTCACCCGGCATCCCGATTTCACCCTCCGCAACCCCAACCGCTTTCGCGCCGTTCTGGGATCGCTCGCCGCGAATCCTGCCGGTTTCCACCATATTTCGGGGCGCGGCTATCGGCTCATGGCAGATATGCTCATCGCGCTGGATCCGCTCAATCCGCAGACAACCGCGCGGATGTGCGCGGCCTTCGAGACATGGCGGCGCTATGACAGCACGCGCCAGACGCTTGTCGCGGCAGAGCTTGACCGCATCCTCGCCACCCCCGGCCTCAGCCGCGACACCACCGAAATGCTGGGCCGAATTCGCGCCGCCTAATCCGTGACACGCGCCAACCTGTCAGGCCGCGCGCGCGGCCGCACCGCCGAGAGCGGCTTGCAATAGCTCTGCGCGCGCAACCAGCCCTGCATGTCGGCGCGTTTCGCGGCGCTCTTGAGCGGCCCCCAATCGGCGGCCACCCCCCCGCCGCCTGCCGCAATCACGCCGTCGCGCGGCACCGTCCGCGCCATGATGCGGATCGCACAGGACAGGTTGTCCGGCCCGTGGCGCAGCGCCTCGCCGCTTTCGGCCCGACAGCCGTAGCCGCGCGCCGTGGAGGGCAGGATCTGCAACAGGCCATACCACCGCCCGCCACCGCCGACCGCGCGCGGATCAAAGGTGCTCTCATGCTTGGCCAGCGCCGACAGAAACCCCACCCAGAAGGCACGGCGGCGGCGCTCGTCGTCCTGCGGATAGGACGGGCACCAGTTCGCCACGTCGCGCGGCACCATGCCCACAAGCGGCGCGCCATGCGCCTTGAGCGCCGAGAGTGCCGAGCGGGTGAAGAGCGCGGCATCGCGCCGATGCTCCCACCTTGTGCGCGGAATAGTGCCGGTGCGCGCCACCTCCGGCGGGCGCAGGCGCGGCTCCGGAATCGGCTCCGCCAACCCGGATGTCGGAAAAAACCACGCCATGACAAGCACTAATACCCATCTCATCGGGCAACTCTGCCGCAGCGCGCCGCGCGTGGCAATCCCCACCGCCCAATTCCCCGGCATCACCGCAGCCGCGCCCAGATTTGGCCGAAATGACACGGCAGCGTGGATCGCATGCAGACCGTCGGAGACGTCATGAATTTCGCCCCCCTTGAGCCGCAGCAGATCACCGAGCGCCGAAAGCCCCGGAAACGACGGGCACACGCTCCGTTGCTCGGACTCTTGCGGCGTCTCGGGCTTGCGCGCCCACCCGATCTCGACGATCTGAGCAAACGGATTTTGCTGCCCTCGCTGCCAATGAGCGACGAGGAACATATGCGTGATCACTGGTTCGGCATCGGGCAGCGGTGTGCCCGGCAAGAGGATTGGGAGGTTCTCGCCGAACGGATCACCGAGGCCGATCGCAACCGCCTGCAAACCCCCGGCGGCGACATGGTCTCGGGCCTCATTGCGCAAGGCGCGCGCGCCGATATCATCGCCGCCGCCGGGCACGCCATCGCGGATGGCCGTGACCCGGACGAGGCCGGCCTCGCGGCGCTCCATGGCGTCATGACCGAGCACGCCGGCTCTTATCCCATCGCGCTCATGTTGGCGCAGGTCCATGTCGATATCGGCCGCGCCTGGCGGACCAGCGGTGTGGCACAGGCAGAGGTCCGGTTCCTTGAGAATTTCGCGATCGCCGAGGCGCTGCTCGACCCGCTTGACGCCGCCGCCCTCGACGCGCCCTCGCTCGCATTTGCGCAATGCGCCCTTCTGGCCGCGCGGCCCGCACCACGACGGCGGGTGGCCGAGGATTATGGCCGGTTGATCAATCTCGATCCGGCGACGCCCGCGCATATGCGCGCCCTCGGCGAGGCCCTGTTGCCCGCGCGGTTCGGCTCGTATCAGGAGATCGAGACCGAGGCGCGGCGCACGGCGGCACGCACCGGCGCAGCCTGGGGGGAGGGCGGCTATGCCTGGGTCTGGCTGGATGCGCTCACGCTCGATCCGGGCGGGCTTGGCACCGTCGATGCGGCCTGTTTCGCCGATGGGTTGCGCGCCATCGTGCAGCGCAAGCCCGATCAGCACGTGATCAACCTTCTTGCCGCCTTTTGCGGTCTGACACTGGCCCCGCGCCGGTCCGGCACGCGGATGAGCGCGGCGCAGGAACGCGCGCGCGCCACCATCCACGGCTGTCTTGGCTGGCTCATTGCCGATCACCTGCAAGAGCTGCACCCGCTCCTGTGGTCGCAGGCCGTTCTGGAACCGGGACGCATCACGGCGCTGCCTGCGCGTCGAACCTTGCTGCAAACCGGTCGGCAGACCGCCTTGCGCACGATTGCCGCCTGCTTTGCCGAGGAGATGGCGGATGGGAAATCGCTCGCCTTTTCGTCGGCCGGCATGTATCGGCTGCCCGCCCTCTGACCCCTGCGCGCCTGACAACCGCACACATCGTTGTGAGAGGACATGACAAGCCTGTGATGCAGGGCGATGGCCTGTTGTGTCTTGCGAGGCCTGTGCCAACTCTTGATCAGGGTCACGCGGGAAGGATCATCATGAAAATCAACCTTTGGGCGATCTGCCTGATCGGGATCACCGGCCCCGGCCTCCCCGCCTCGGCCGCCGATCCCGAGCGCGGCGCACAGCTCTTCGAGGATTGTCGCGCCTGTCACACCGTGACGGATCAAAGCGGGCGAACCATCATACGCGGCGGGCGGACGGGCCCCAATCTGCATGGCGTGATCGGACGGCACGCGGGCAGTGTGCCGGGATTTCACTATTCGGTCTCGATGATCGAGGCCGGTCGTCGCGGCTTGCGCTGGAACGAGGCCGATTTTGTCGTCTATGTGCGCGATGCGACGGAATTTCTTCGGGCGTATCTGGACGATCCGACCGCCCGGGGCAAGATGGCCTACAAATTGCCCGATGCGGAAAAGGCGCGCGATGTGTGGTCCTATCTGGAACGCATTGCCACCCCCTGACCGTCGTGCCGGGCTGCGGCGGAGGAGGCGACCGGTGGCGCGGGAGCGATCACGAAGCGACCGCGACCGGCGTCCTTGGCGGCATAAAGCGCGCGATCAGCCACAGCCATGAGCGCCTCTGCCTCGTCACCGGCCCGCATCCGGCCCAGGGCACCCCCGATGCTGGCGGAAACGCGATGGCACCGCGCGCCATCGCTCACCGGTTCCTCGATCACCGAAATCAGCCGCCTCGCGACAGGATCAAGGTCGGCCCTGTCCGTCATCCCGGGCAGAAGCAGGACAAATTCATCCCCCCCCACCCGCGCGACGATGTCGTCGACGCGCACCACCGAGAGCATCCGCCGCGCCACCACGCGCAAGACCAGGTCCCCCGCCGCATGGCCTTGGGTATCGTTGACCTGCTTGAAATGGTCGAGATCGAGATGCAGGAAAGCGCAGGGTTGGTCCGTTTCCCGAAGTCGCGCAAGCGCAAGGTCGAAGGCGCGGCGATTGCGCAACCCGGTCAGCGGGTCGGTGAGCGCCTGTTCCTGTGCCGCCTGGCGCGCCCCCTCCAGCCGGTGATTGAGGCGGCGCGATTCCTCCATTGCCACACTCTTGGCCTCGAGCAGGTAGAGCATTTCCGTGGTTGGGTCGGTCGCCGCGAAATCCGCGCCCGTCAGGGCGTAATCGCGCACCGCCTCGACCACCGAAATGCCGAAGGAAAGGTTGAGGACCACGCCGCCCGCAGGGCCAAGCGATCCGTCCCCGGGCAGGCGGCACACCACGCCCTTGAGCACATGAGAGGCGCCCGTGCGTGGCCGAAGCCGGAGCCGCGCCCCCTCCAGCGCAGCCAGCCCGGCCATGGTGTCGACACTCTGCGGTCGCAGCACCTCGAACAGTTCCAGAAACCGCGCGCCGACACTCTCGCGCGGGGCCAGGACCCGGGCCAGCGTCGGCCCGGCGGCCAGCACATGCCCGGTCGGCCCGACAAGGGCGAACATCGGGCAAAGCCGCGCGAGCATCGCGTCAAGCGCCGCGACCGCGGTCATCGCACGACCGGCCCCGCGCCGAGATCAAAGGCGCGCCCGTGGGCAAAGGCGGCGTCAAGCAACCGCACCTCGATCACCTCGCGCCGGGCATCCGCGCCCCGAGAGCCGATCAGCACCAGCGCGCCATAGTCATCCGCCATCGCCCGGAGCATCCCCACGAGCACCGGACCGAGCGGAAGCCCCGCCCGCGGACATGCCCCCACCTCGATCCGGTAAAGCCCCGGCATCTCCGGATGAAGCCGGATTTCGGGCAGGGCAAAATCCGGCATGGCGAGACGCGCGCGATCCGGCAAATCCTCCAGCGAGTGCAGGAAATCGAGAAAATCGACGCCACCGAAGCGCAAGAGCCTGCGCACCGCCTCGGTGCGCGGCTGCGAGACCAGATAGGTGCCCAGATCCTCCAGCACCTCCTCGGGCGCGCGCCCCACCCGCTCGGCCAGCGCCGCGAGCAGCCGCTCGGTCACCTCCGGCGCGCAGGGCATCAGCGGCTCGAACGCCGCCTCGCCAAGCGACAGCGCCTCCACCAGCGCCCGCCGGAGCGCCTCGCCATACGTGTCGCGCACGAACCAATCGAGCGCGCGGTTGATCAACCCGTTCATATCCCTCTCCACGCCGATGGGCACAGTATCGCAAGCGTTCTTTAACAAAACCTGAACGCGTGCCGGAAAACTTGCCCCGGCGCGCCCGCGATGCTACGCAGCGCGCATCCGTTGGGGTGCCCGCAAGGGCTGAGAGGCACGCGCCAACCCATCGAACCTGATCCGGCTCGCACCGGCGGAGGGAACGGAGCACGCCCACGCCCCCCTCCCTGCGCGCCCCTGACCGAGGACCGCCCATGTGCGCCGCCCCCGCGCTATTGATCGACGGCACCGCCCGTATCGGCGTGGAGCGGCTCTTTGGCCCCTTGCGCCTCGAGATCGAGGGCGGGCGGATCACCTGCCTGCTCGGCCCCTCGGGCGTGGGCAAGACCACGCTGCTGCGGCTTGTGGCAGGGCTTGACGAGGTGACGCGCTTCGAGGGCCGCATATCCGCCTCTGACGGGCTGCCGCTTGCGGGGCGCATCGCGCTCATGGCACAGGGCGCGGACCTGCTGCCGTGGCGCGACGTGCTGGGAAACGTGGCGCTCGGGGCGCGGCTGCGCGGGCAATCGCCCGACCTGCCCCGTGCCCGCGCGATCATTGACCGGATGGGCCTTGGCCCGCACGCCCGCAAGCGTCCCCATACCCTCTCGGGCGGACAGCGGCAGCGCGTGGCCCTTGCGCGCACATTGATGGAGGACCGCCCCATTGTCCTTCTGGACGAGCCCTTTTCGGCGCTCGACGCGGGCACGCGCGCGCAGATGCAGGACCTCGCCGCCGCGCATCTGGCAGGGCGGACCGTGTGGATGGTGACCCATGATCCCGGGGAGGCCGCGCGGATGGGCCACGCCATCCACATCCTGTCCGAGGCCGGTCTCGAGACCGTCGCGCCGCCCCCCGGCCCGGTCCCGCGTGCGGTCGACGATCCCGACACCCTCGCCGTTCAGGGGAGCCTTCTGGCGCGGCTGCGCGACCTCGGGACAGGCGCATGAACCGCGCCCTGATCCTTGCCGGCACGGTGGCGCTGGCGCTTGGCCTGTGGCAGGCGCTGGTGGTGCTGGCGTCCCTGCCGCCCTTCATCCTGCCGGGCCCCGCGCGCGTGGCCGAGACCCTCTGGAGCAGCCGCGCGCTCATCGCCGAACATGGCCTGATCACCGCCGCCGAGGTGCTCATCGGGCTGGCGCTTGGCGCGGTGCTGGGCGGGGCCTCGGCCATCGGTCTTGCCGCCTCGCCGGTCGCGCGTCGGCTCATTCGCCCGATGATGGTGTTTTCGCAGGCAATCCCGGTCTTTGCCCTCGCGCCGATCCTGACGCTCTGGCTGGGCTATGGCCTTGCCTCCAAGATCGCCATGGCGCTGCTCATCATCTATTTTCCCGTCACGTCGGCGTTCTTTGACGCGCTGATGCGCACGCCGCAGCCGCTTCTTGATCTTGGGCGCGTCATGGGGACGACCCCCGCGCGGCTCATGTGGCATATCCGCGTGCCCGCCGCCCTGCCCGGACTTGCCTCGGGGCTGCGGCTGGCGGCGGTCTATGCTCCGATCGGCGCGATCATCGGCGAATGGGTGGGTGCGTCAAAGGGCCTTGGCTATCTGATGCTGCTGGCCAACGGGCGCGCCAAGATCGACCTGATGTTCGCGGCCCTCATCGTGCTGGCGGTCTTCACGCTGCTCTTGCACCGCGCGGTCGACGCCGGGTGTCGGCGCTGGCTTGACAGCCGGTCGACCTGAGCCGCGCCCTCACCGCCCGGCGCGCGCGTCGGGATGCAGCGACTTGCCCAGGATGTGGTCGGACTTGTGCAGAACGTGCTGCGCCGTCGATACGATCAGCGGATCGGGTGCATGGGCGATCTTGCGATTCTTGCCGGGGTAGTCGATCGAATTCAGGAAATGCAGCATGCAGTTGAGCCGCGCGCGCTTCTTGTCGTCGGACTTGACCACCGTCCAGGGCGCGTCGGCGGTATCGGTGTAAAAGAACATCGCCTCCTTGGCCTCGGTGTAATCGTCCCACTTGTCGAGGCTGGCCTTGTCGATGGGGCTCAGCTTCCAGAGTTTCAACGGATCGGTCTCGCGGCTGGCAAAGCGGGTGCGCTGCTCGCCCTGCGTGACCGAGAACCAGTATTTGAAAAGCCGGATGCCCGAGCGCACCAGCATCCGCTCCAACTCGGGTGTCTCGCGCATGAACTCGAGATATTCATGCGGCTCGCAAAAGCCCATGACGCGCTCCACGCCTGCGCGGTTATACCACGAGCGGTCGTAGAGCACGATCTCGCCCGCCGTGGGCAGATGCTCGATATAGCGCTGGAAATACCATTGCCCGCGCTCCACGTCCGAGGGCTTGTTGAGCGCCACGACACGCGCGGCGCGCGGGTTGAGATGCTCGGTGAAGCGCTTGATCGTGCCGCCTTTGCCGGCCGCGTCGCGCCCCTCGAAGATCAGCACGAATTTCTGCCCCGTCTCCTGCGCCCAGAGCTGGACCTTCAGCAATTCGGCCTGAAGCCGCGCTTTCTGCGCCTCGTAACTGCGGCGGCTGAGGCGGGTCTCATAGGGATAATCACCGTTCTCGAACGCCTGCCGGAGCGAGGCCACCGCCGGCTGTGCCGATCCGGGCGCAGAGATCGCTTCAGGGGCGGTTTCGGTAAGGGCTTCGGTGTTGGCGGCGGTCTCGGTCATACACACACTCCCTGACGATCTGGATTGATAAGCCCGATCCTGACCTTTTGCAGGGCCGCCCGCCTTGATGCGTGTCAAGAAACTGTCACAAATCCGCTCGGGATCATTCCCCGAGGATCGACCCCAGATTGTTGAGGATCGCCACCATGATGAACGCCCCGGCAATCAGCAGCGCAATCAACATCGCAAATTGCACGACAAACGCCCCGGTGCCAAAGCCGAGCGCCAGCAGCGACAGCGTCCGGGGTTCGCGCCGAAAGAGGCCGATCGCGCCGAGGATCGTCGCAAGCACCGCGAGAACCGGCGCGGCATAGGCAAGGACCTCGGCCAGTCCCATCGCAGGCGTTTCCGGCGCGGGCTGCGGCTGACCGAGTATCGAACGGGTCGCGGATTTGCGGATCTCGGCCGCGAACTCGCCGATCTTTGTGGCCGTGCTTGTCTCGGCTGGCTCGAGACATGCAACGCGACGATGAAAACCGCCAGAATGCCGAGCAGCAGACCGGCGAAGCCCCAGACGGGGCGGGGCTCCAGAGCATGAGACGACATGGGTCTCTCCCGAAATGATGATCCGGGTGGCACGCTGCCCGATTATTGGGGTGATTTTGTGAAGATGCTGCGCCCCCCACGGGGCACGGGCGCTGCCGCCATGGCGTCGCACCCAGCCCCTTACCCGCTTTCCCCCGCCTGCCCGCCACGTTAGAAGGGCGCCAGACCAAGGCAGGAGTCGCCATGACCAGACCCGTTGTCCTGTGCATCCTCGACGGCTGGGGGCTGAGCGCGGCCACCGAGGCCAACGCGCCCTATCTGGCGGCGACCCCCACCATGGACCGGCTGATGGCCACCTGCCCCCATGCCACGCTGATCACGCACGGGCCGGATGTCGGCCTGCCCTCCGGGCAGATGGGCAACTCCGAGGTGGGACACACCAATATCGGCGCGGGGCGCGTGGTGGCGATGGATCTGGGCCAGATCGACCTTGCCATCGAGGAGGGCAGTTTCGCCCGCATGACGGCGCTGCAGGATTTCATCACGCGGCTGAAGGAGACCGGCGGGCGCGCGCATCTTCTGGGCCTTGTCTCGGATGGCGGCGTGCACGGGCACATCACCCATATCGCGGCCGCGGCGCAGGCGATCCACGCCGCAGGCGTGCCGGTGATGCTGCACGCGATCACCGACGGGCGCGACGTGGCGCCCAAATCGGCGCGCACCCATCTCGAGCGGCTGGCCTGCATGCTGCCCGAGGGCGTGACCATCGCCACCGTCACGGGACGTTACTTTGCCTTCGATCGTGACAACCGCTGGGAGCGGGTGGAGGAGGCGTATCGCGCCATCGTCGCGGCTGAGGGTCATCGCACGCGCACAGCAAGCATGGCCGTCTCCAACGCCTATGCCCGCTCGGAGACCGATGAATTCATAACCGCCACGGTGATCGGCGACTATGCGGGCGTGGCCGCCGGCGACGGGCTCTTCTGCCTCAATTTCCGCGCCGACCGCGCGCGCGAGATCCTCGGTGCGCTGGCCGATCCCGCCTTCGACGGATTTGCGCGCGAGGCCATGCCCGACTGGGCGGCGCGGCTCGGCATGGTGGAATATTCCGAAACGCTCAACGCGCATTTCGCCACGGTGTTTCCGCCGCGCGTGATCGTCAACACGCTGGCCGAGTGGGTGTCGAAACAGGGCTTGCGGCAATTCCACCTCGCCGAGACCGAGAAATACCCCCATGTCACCTTTTTCCTCAATGGCGGGCGCGAAACCCCCGAACGCGGCGAGGACCGCTACATGGCCGCCTCGCCCAAGGTGGCGACCTATGATCTGCAACCCGAGATGTCGGCGGCCGAAGTGACAGACCATCTCTGCGGCGCGATTGCCGAGCGGTATGATCTCATCGTGGTGAACTACGCCAATCCCGACATGGTGGGCCATACCGGCGATCTGCGCGCGGCCATGGCCGCCTGCGAGGCGGTGGACGCAGGGCTTGGCCGGGCGGTCGCGGCGCTGGAAAAGACCGGCGGCGCGATGATCGTGACAGCGGATCACGGCAATTGCGAGACCATGATCGACCCCGAGACCGGCGGGCCGCATACCGCCCACACGACCAACCCGGTGCCGGTGATTCTTGTCGGCGGGCCCGCGGGGGCGCGGCTGCGGACAGGCGGGCGGCTGGCCGATCTCGCGCCCACGCTGCTGGCGCTGATGGGGCTGGAACAGCCGCCCGAAATGACCGGCCGGAGCCTTCTGGCATGAGGCTGCGCGCGGCCTGCCTCGCGCTTGCGCTTGTGCTTCCGGGGGTCGCCCCGGCGCAGGGCTCTGACCCCGCCACCGATGCGCGCGCCGCCGCCGAGGCGCTCAGCCTCGCCACCGAGGCGCTCGGGCGGGCCGAGGGCGCGCGCAACCGCGTCAAGGCCCTCACCGAGGTGATCCGCGCCTATGAGGACGGGCTCGAGGCGATGCGCGAGGGGCTGCGCCGCGCCGCCCTGCGCGAAGAGGTGCTGCTGGCCGAACTGCGCGCCCGCGAGGATGAAACCGCCCGGCTTCTGGGTGTGTTGCAGACCATGGGCCGCGCGCCCGTGCCGGTGCTGATGCTGCACCCCTCGGGCCCGGTGGGCACGGCACGGGCGGGCATGATCCTCTCCGAGGTGGCCCCCGCGCTCGACGCCCGCGCGCTCGATCTGCGCGAAAAGGTGCAGGATATCGCCGTCCTGCGCGCGCTTCAGCAAAGCGCCGCCGAAAAACTGGCCGAGGGGCTCGAGGGGGTGCAGGACGCGCGCACCCGGCTCAGTCAGGCGATTGCCGCGCGCGAGGACCTGCCGCGCCGTTTTACCGAGGATCCGGTGCGCACCGCGCTGCTGATTGCCTCGACCGAGACGCTGGAGGGCTTTGCCTCTGGCTTGAGCGAAATCGCCGTGGACGAGGCCCCCGGAAGCCTTCCGGGCATCGAGAGCCGCAAGGGCACACTGCCCCTGCCGGTCGAGGGCGTGATCCTGCGCCGCGCGAACGAGGCGGATGCGGCAGGCGTCACCCGCCCCGGCATCGTCCTGGCCACACGCCCGCGCGCTCTTGTCACCACCCCGGTGCCCGCGACGTTGCGCTATCGCGGCCCCTTGCTCGACTACGGAAATGTGATCATCCTGGAACCGCAGAGCGGGATTCTCATGGTGTTCGCAGGGCTTGACATCGTTTACGGTCGCATCGGCGAAGTGCTTCCCGGCGGCAGCCCCGTGGGCCTGATGGGCGGGCCCGGAGACGGCAGCGATCTGCTGGCCACCGCCACCCGCACCGAAGGGGGTGCCACGCGCAGCGAAACGCTCTATATCGAAGTGAGGCAAGACAATGAACCCGTCGATCCGCTCGCGTGGTTCCAAACCGACAAGGAAGGTTGAGAGATGAAGAAATTCCTGATGGCCACCGCCGCCGGCATCCTGACCGGCGCGGTCGTGACAACGCAGGTGGCCGCGCCGCTTCTGGCGCAGGAAAACACGCAGTCAAGCTCGGTCTACGAGCAGCTCGACCTCTTCGGGGACATCTTCGAGCGGGTGCGCGCGCAATATGTCGAGGATGTGGACACCCGCAAGCTGATCGAGGCGGCGATCAACGGGATGCTCACCTCGCTCGATCCGCATTCGAGCTATCTCTCGCCCGACGACGCCGAGAACATGCAGGTGCAGACGCGCGGCGAGTTCGGCGGCCTCGGCATCGAGGTCACGCAGGAGGATGGATTCGTCAAGGTGGTCTCGCCGATGGACGGCACCCCTGCCGATCTCGCCGGGATCGAACCTGGCGATTTCATCACCCATGTGGATGGCGAAAGCGTGCTCGGCCTCACCCTCAACGAGGCGGTGGACAGGATGCGCGGCCCCGTGGGCAGCGAGATCGTCATCACCGTGGTGCGCGAAGGCACGGCAGAACCCTTCGACGTGTCGATCATCCGCGACACGATCAAGCTGACGGCCGTGCGCGCCCGCACCGAACGCGATGCGGTGGTGCTGCGTGTCACCACCTTCAACGACCAGACCTTCAGCAATCTCGAATCGAGCCTCAACGAACAGGCCGAGGCGCTTGGCGGAATCGACAAGATCAGCGGCATCGTGCTCGACCTGCGCAACAATCCCGGCGGGCTTCTGACGCAGGCGATCAAGGTCTCGGATGCGTTCCTCGACAAGGGAGAGATCGTCTCGACCCGCGGGCGCAACGTGCAGGATGGCGAGCGGTTCAACGCCACCCCCGGCGATCTGGCGCAGGGCAAGCCCATCGTCGTGCTGATCAACGGCGGCTCTGCGTCGGCCTCGGAAATCGTCGCGGGCGCGCTTCAGGATCACAACCGGGCGATCGTGGTGGGCACCAAAAGCTTTGGCAAGGGGTCGGTGCAGACGGTCATGCCGCTTCGGGGCAATGGCGCGATGCGGCTGACGACCTCGCGCTACTACACCCCTTCGGGCCGGTCGATCCAGGCGCTTGGTGTCAGCCCCGATATCGTCGTCGAACAGCCCCGCCGCACCCCCGCGACCGAAGAGCCCGAGGCAACGAACCGCCCTTCGCGCTCGGAGGCCGATCTGCGCGGACGGCTCAGCAATGACAGCCTGAGCGAGGACGAGATCCGCCAGATCGAGGAAGAGCGCAAGCGCGCCGAAGACGTGGCCAAGCTGCGCGAGGAGGATTACCAGCTTGCCTACGCGGTCGACATCCTGCGCGGCCTCGCCGTGATGGGCGGCAACGGCCAAGAGTAACCCGGACGCAACATCCCGGAAAACCCCGCCATCGCGCGGGGTTTTTCATGGGTGCGGCGGGGGGCGATTGGCCTGAAGGGGACGGTCGCCTCCTGTCCCCCGCGCGGAATCAAGGCGTGCTTGCACGCCGCCGCGCGAGCGCCCGACCGCCCCCCGGGCGGGCGCTTCTGCAACGT